>JBNKRC010000001.1:0-66154 GCA_050296215.1 Vibrio sp.
ATCGCCAGTAAATGTTTTGCACCGGCGGAGGGCAATGCCGACGGAGAAGACTGAGAAGCGGAGTGGTCCAGCGGTTCAGGCTCAACCGGGACCGAAACAGTTCCGTCGACCTTATCAGGTGCCGTGCTGACGACTCCCATCTCAATAGCGGCCTTACTGACTGCCGAAGAAGGTACCGGGTGATTATCCAGCAGTGCATCCACCACATCGGAAGTAATCACCACTCGCTGGCGGTCTTGATCATCAATACCGACACTCTCGCCATTTGAGATCACGGTTGGCGGTAAGGCATCAGAATCATCCATCGCATTTGGATCGATGTTTGTGGCTGAAGAGGAAACCGGAGCGGAATCAACAGGCCCCGGAAACACTACCGCAGACGTCTGCTCATTCGCTGACAACGACAGATTATCCCGGCTATCGTCAGGAGGAGACGTCTCCGATGATAATGTCGGAATAACGGTCTGTTCACCGTTCATGCCAGACAATGCATCTTGCTGAGACTGATCCGCCGGTTCATTCTGTTGAGCCACATCAGGGACACTGGTCTGACCGAGGAACCACCAGTACCCGCCACCAATTACCAGTGCCAGCAACATAATCACGACCGCGATATTCATCGGAGCCCCGACAATAGAGCGAATGATGACCCGTTTTTCCATTTTCTGCTCTCCTAACGCCATAATTTCACCGGGTAATTTCTTTACCTTACCATATGCGGACCGGACTGCTCGTTCCATTTTGTCTTCGACAAACCGCATAACAAAAAATTCAAACAGACGATCGGCAGCTTCAGCCGGTAAGACTTCAATTTCTAAATCAACCGGCTTTTGCTCCTGACCGTAACTTAAACGAGTCAGCACTCTGTCAAGAATATCAGGCAGGGCGAACAGAATAACGTTAATTGACCATTTCGGCTGATTTTGCGCTTCCAGAACCAACAGCCAGAGCTCACTCAACATAGCTTCCGAAAGTAACTGCGCATCATCAATGGCAATCACCACATTGCAACTGTCATCACCAAACAGCTGATAAAAACTGTCGACAAGTTCAGCATCCGGATCAAAACGGCTGTTGGGACGTAACTGACTGAGAATAGTATGACGGCGCAGGGGATCAGATTGATTGTGGAAACACATCAATAAGGATTGATTCTTATCCTGAGCCCAGGCTTCAAGATAACGCTGAGCGATCCAGGTTTTGCCGGAACCCGTTTCGCCGGTGACATGGATGAGATTAGAACTGAAATTAGTGAGAAGCTGCATCCGTTCAAGCAGTGCTGCCTGGGACGATAATTCCTGCACTCTCGGTTCAAGCGCTAAACTCATACTCTGTCCTTAGAAAACAAATGAAAACTTCACACCATGGTGTGAAGTTTTCTGGATTTTGCTAACAGAATCAGACGGTACGACAGTAATCGATCGCCTGCTCAATCACACTTTCAGGTGTGTCTTTTCTGACTTCGGAGCTGCCGATACCGGTTGGCAACACCAGACGTAATTGTCCGGCCAGCACTTTCTTATCCCGCATCATATGCTTGATAAAATCAGCGTAAGACATACTTTCCGGAGTCTGCACCGGCAACTTAGCCTGTTTTAAAATGGCAATAATACGGGCTAACTGTTCATCACTGATCAGACCCTGTAATTGCGCCGTTTTTGCCGCCATGGCCGTACCGGCCGACACAGCTTCACCATGCAGCCAGTTACCATATCCCAACTCGGCTTCAATCGCATGACCGAAAGTATGGCCAAGATTCAGCAATGCCCGGATTCCCGATTCTTTTTCATCCTGAGCAACCACTTCCGCTTTAATGGAACAACAACGGGCAATGGCATAAGAAAGTGCCTGATTATCCAGGCTATACAACCGGTCCATATTTTGCTCAAGCCAGTCAAAAAATTCAGCGTCATAAATAATGCCGTATTTGATCAATTCAGCCATACCGGCAGCAAATTCCCGTTCAGGCAGCGATGCCAGACAATCGGTATCAATAATCACAGATTTAGGCTGATAAAACGCCCCAATCATATTTTTACCGAGAGGATGGTTAACCGCCGTTTTCCCCCCAACCGAAGAATCAACCTGTGACAACAGGGTAGTCGGAATCTGAACAAAATCGACACCTCGCTGATAACAGGCGGCAGCAAACCCCACCAGATCTCCGATGACACCACCTCCAAGCGCAACCAATACCACATCACGGCTATAGTTGTTCTCTATAAGAAACGTCATCACCGTATTAAAAGTATCGAGGCTCTTATACTTCTCACCATCCGGCAATTGTAAAACCGACGTCTGACACCCCTGCTGTTCGATCAGCGCAACAACACGATCAGCATACAATGGTGCAACCGTTACATTGGTGATAACGACGACTTTTTGCTTAGAGGAAATAAAAGAAAGAAGGGCCGGATCATTAAATAATCCGGCACCAATCGAGATTGGGTAGCTACGTTCATCTAAACTGACCGTAATCCGCTCCATGGGGGGTACTCCAATATCTGTTATATTATTGTTCTTCTAACATTTTTACGATCTCATTGGCTACAACTTTAGCACTTTGATCGTCTGTTTTCACAACAATATCGGCAACTTCTTCATAAAGAGGGTTGCGCTCTTTAGCCAGATTCTCAAGAACTTCTCGAGGATCATCGGTTTGCAGCAGCGGGCGCTTTTTATCGCGGTTAGTACGGGCAAGCTGCTTCTCAATTGTAGTTTCCAGATAAACAACCACACCGCGAGCCGAAAGACGGTTGCGGTTTTCTTTGCTTTTAACTGAACCACCACCGGTTGCAAGTACAATGCCCTGCTCCTGAGTAAGATCGTTCAGCACAGTTTCTTCGCGCTTGCGGAAACCGTCTTCACCTTCAACATCAAATACCCAAGCAATATCTGCTCCGGTGCGTTCTTCAATCACAGTATCTGAGTCAACGAACTCCATATGAAGTTGTTGTGCCAGGTATCTTCCGATTGTACTTTTGCCGGCACCCATCGGGCCAACAAGAAAAATATTACGTTTTTCAGCCATGTTTAGCAGTAATTTGTAATGTTAATTCAATGACATCGCCACAAGATCACTCACCGATTTTATTTACAAAATCAGCCTTGTGGCACCAATTCCTCACAGATAATTCGTGATAAGACCCGAAATTATCTAGATCTGAGTGACCGAATGCAACTTTATTTTTTTAACGCATCAAAAAATAAGGGGTAACTCATTGAAACATCAGGGTTGGTGTGACAAATATTAGCAATTCATTTTTACTTGAATGCTGATAGTCCCGGCGGAACAGCGCTCCGACCAACGGCAGATCGCCCAGCACGGGCACTTTATCACGACGGTTAATCGTGCTCTGCTGATAGATTCCCCCCAGCACAATCGTTTCTCCATTACGTACTTTAACCTGCGTCGAAATACGCTGAGTGATGATCGCCACGGCTTCCCCGGTTCCGGTTTTAACCACTTCGCCGGGACGGTCCTGTGTAACGCCTAACTCCAGAATGAGCTGATCGTTATCACTGAGAAACGGAGTCACTTCCAGACTCAGCACCGCTTTTTTAAAAGCGATGCTTGATTTGCCATCTTCATTCGACTCCTGATAGGGGATTTCGGTTCCCTGTTCGATATAAGCTGTTTTCCGGTTGGTGGTTAATAATCGAGGACTGGAGATCACTTCGGCTTTAGACTCACTTTGTAAGGCCGACAACTCCAGATCCAGCAAGGTTCCGGAACCCAGTTTTGCTAGTTGAAAAGCCAGCGCGGATGCATCACCCGAACCAGAGGGCAAATTAACACTCAATTGTTGATTGATCCGTTCACCGGTTTCCCCGGCCGTACTGCTTCCCTCAATAGAACCACCGATTGGTAATGTTGTGGTCTGATTGACCAATCCCCAGCGGACTCCGAGTTCGTCCAGTTCACCCTGATTGATAATCACTATCCGGGCTTCAATTTCTACCTGCCTGATCGGCACATCCAGCGTTGCCACCAGTTGCCGCACCTGTTCTATCACGTCGGGATAATCCATCACCACTAAGCTGTTGGTTCTGACATCGACACTTAATTGCCCTTCAGGTGACAATAAACCGCTTCCTTGTCCGCTCTGGAATACCTGAGCGATATCGTCGCTTTTAGCATAAACAAGAGGAAGCACCGCAAATTCTGATTTTTCAGGCTTAACCGCTTCAGGCTCAGGACAAAAGGCTTGCCTGACATCCGATATAATATGACCGGTAAGCGACGCATCCTCCTGATGAACGGCAGATGATAACGGGACACCGGTAGCAAACGGGTCAGGTGGACTTTCCTGAGCCTGAACCAAACCGCTCAAAAACAGCCCCATAAATAAGTGGAGCGCAAGGGCCCGCCTCAGACTGATACAGAAATGATCCCTACGCATAATCCATTGTGAGAGATAGCTAATCATTGTAATGCCTCCGGCAACGAAATAAGCCAGTACAGACTGGCCTGAGCCTGAACATCGATCCTGTCACTATCTGGTGCATCTCTTTTCCATGTCACCTGACTAAATACCACCACAGGATCCGGTTCTCCAATACGTAATAAAAAGTCACTAATCTGTGTATAATGCCCGCTCAATTCCACGATAAACGGGGACTGAACACGTTCTGCTGTACGTTGTTCGCCAAGCCATTCAATATGTTCAATGGTTACCTCCGAATCCTGAGCCGAATCTGCCATATGTTTAACCACAAACGCAGAATCATATGACACTGAAAAACGGGCGGCCTCGGCTTTCCAGGATTGAATGTCTTGCTCCCACTCCTCTTGCTTTAGTCTGAACTGTTCTAACTTTCTCTGCGCCATATTCCGCTGGTGATGCAGAGGAACAATCGCTTGACTGAGCTGATCGACCTGACGGTACTGATTCGGCCAGAAAAACAGATCAAGCAGCAGCCATATACATGTAATGACAATCACAGTGACGATCCACGGTAAACATTTCTGTTTCACACTACTCATTACTCATTGTCACCCTCTTGCCGCTGCCACGTTTGCATCTCTATTCTCAACTCAAAAGGATGAAACCATTGCTGCCAGCGGGTTACCGGAGTATCGATTCGAAATTGATCTATATTTTGGACAAATGGCGAAGAGTGCAGATTGGCGGCAAACAACGCCGCGCTTCCCTGATCCGTGACAAGCCCGGTAATCAATAGCGTACTGTCCGTTAACGTCAGGGAATCAAGATAAACACCGGCAGGAAGCGTCTGCTGAATCATCTGCATAACCTGGTATGGACGCTGACTGGCGTCCAGCCAGGATGTGCGGACATCGGAATCGGTTCGTAATATCTGCTGTTGCCGGGCCCGTTGCTGCCACTGATCAAGCTGTTGCCGGATGTCGGTAAGTGATGACCGGGTCCGAGCCTGCTGCCATTGCCAGTGTTGCAGCCCGGTCTGGTAATCCTGCCACACCATCCATTCAATGGCCGACAAGACACAACACCCCGTTAATAACGCGCATCCCCAGTGATGGTACCGCGCTTTCTTGCGGGCGCTTCGCCAGTCACAAAAATTAATCTCATGCAGCATAATGAGACTTCACCGCATTGATTCCGCGTAGAGCGATTCCGCAGGCTTTCATCATGGGTAAGCAGCTTTCAGGTTGCCATGATCTTTTTGCAGAAAAAACCGTACAAACCGGATATGCGTCAACAGATAGTCCGGTATGTACAGCTATCTGAGTAATCAGATCATCATGATCCAATTGCCCGATAAACCAGATCCCATCCCAGTCTGACTCCTGTCTGAAACAACCGACTCTTTCTAACTCCTGACCTAAACGTGCAGTTATCCCCTGAATATTCCCCTGTGTATCCGGTTCTTCGCTGACCAGCGGAAGGTGACGGTAAAATGGCTCATGCTCATGGATATAGGCAATCGTCATCGTGTGTTCCGTTATCTCCAGTAAAATACGCTTTGAATTCAATCTCTCCTGAGCGGCGATCAATAACTGCAGAAACGCCTGCTTTTCGCTATCAACCAGAGAAAGATGCATACCCGCCTGCCGCACCGGACGGCAACGTTGTTCAAGTGATTTTCTTTTTGCGGCACACACCAACATTCCCTGTCCGGTTTCAACAAAATCCAGAACCAGTTCATCTATCGGTAGTGGTGATGAGGTAGCAAACTGATGAGTTGCTGATAATCGGCGCTGTTCCTCCGGTAATCGTTTATCCGTCTGGAAAATTCGGCTCATTACCGCATTTTCAGGAATAGCAATGGCAGCCCGGTGATGAAACAAAGGCTGGCGATATTTAACTTTAATCAGTTTCCTGACAATATCCTGATAATTATCCACACCATTATCAGTGAAAATATCCGCTGAGAATTCGAAGTGCTCAAACGCCAGAATTTTAGGTTTATTGTGAATCAGTGCAACAATCGCTGCATTTAATGCCCGTACACGAAAATCAAGACCTGTAACTATGATGCCAGCCATATCTGCTCCAAAATCGGCTCTGTAAAATGTTTGGTTTGGTAGTACAATAACCAATCTTCTAAGGGCTAAATTTTTAGCGGAAAGCGGATGAAATGACATCTGTACCAATTGACTAATCAGGGATTATCCGGTGAAGTTCATAAAGTATTTTTTGATATTTACATTATTTTGCATTGTGCTGGGAGTGGGAACGATTTTTGGTTTTTATACCTATGTAAAACCAGAATTGCCTGACGTCGCAGAATTAAAAGACGTGCAATTACAAACGCCAATGCAGGTATATAGCCAAGATGGCAGACTGATTGCTCAATTTGGTGAAAAACGTCGTATCCCGTTACACCTCAATGAAATGCCGCCGCTTTTAGTTGATGCCTTTATTGCCACCGAAGACAGCCGCTTCTATGAGCACTTTGGGTTCGACCCGATAGGCATTACACGGGCGGCATTTGCCGTACTCTCTTCCGGCTCGGCAAGCCAGGGAGCAAGTACCATTACCCAACAGCTTGCCAGAAACTTCTTCCTCTCTAACGAGAAGAAGATCATGCGGAAAATTAAAGAGATTTTCATTGCCGTTCATATCGAACAGCTACTGACTAAGGATGAAATTCTCGAGCTTTACCTCAACAAAATTTATCTTGGCTACCGCTCTTATGGTGTCGGAGCTGCGGCACAATCCTATTTTGGTAAGAGCCTGGATGAACTGACTCTGGGTGAAATGGCGATGATCGCCGGTTTACCGAAAGCCCCGTCGACACTCAACCCGATCTATTCACTGGAACGGGCGACCCACCGCAGAAACGTTGTTCTGACGCGTATGCTGGATGAAAACTACATTACTCAGGAGCAGTATGAACAGGCTCGTAATGAGGTCTTAACCTCAAAATATTACGGCGCGGAAATTGAAGTAAATGCACCGTATGTAGCAGAAATTGCCCGGGCGTGGATGGTCGATCACTATGGTGAAGAGGCCTACACGTCAGGCATGCGGGTGTTCACTACCGTAAAATCTGACCTTCAGCAGGCGGCAGATCATGCTGCAATCAGTAATTTGTTCGACTATGACCTGCGCCATGGCTATCGCGGCCCGGAACAAGTGCTGTGGAAAGAGGGCGAACCTGCATTTGACCAGGAAAAAATTACTGAGCACCTGAACGACCAGCCTACGTATGGTGAGCTAATCCCGGCGGTGGTTACTCATGTCAGTGACAAATCCGCGATGGTTTGGGTAAAAAATGCTGGTCTGAAAACCATTGACTGGGATGGAATGAAATGGGCGCGCCGCTATAAAACGGATCGCCATCAGGGCCCGGCACCTAAAAATGCTACAGAAATTCTGGCCACCGGCGAACAGATCTGGGTCCGTAAAGCAGAACAGAATGATGGGACTGAGCAATGGCAGCTTCGTCAGGTACCATTAGCCAATACCGCTTTCGTTGCTATGGATCCCGACAGCGGTTCGGTACTGTCTCTGGTTGGCGGATTCAATTTCGTTCACAGTAAATTTAACCGGGCTACTCAGTCATTACGTCAGGTGGGGTCCGGTATCAAACCATTTATTTATGCCGCGGCTTTAGATAAAGGATTAACCCTTGCAACCCTGATTAATGACGCTCCGATTAATCACTGGGATTCAAGTATGGGTACAGCGTGGAGACCGAAAAACTCGCCGCCGACCTACAATGGCCCAACCAGGCTGAAAATTGGTCTGGCACAATCGAAAAACGTCATGGCCGTTCGTGTGTTACGTGACGTCGGCATCAGTAATGCCCGTCAGTATCTGTCGCGCTTTGGTTTCGACATCAACAACCTGCCAAATACCGAAACGCTGGCTCTGGGTGCAGGAAGCCTGACACCGATGAAGCTTGTGCAGGGTTATTCGGTATTTGCGAATGGCGGCTACTACGTCGAGCCTTACTTTATCGAGCGTGTGGAAGATCCTTATGGCAATGTAGAGTTTCAGGCCACTCCGAAAGTCGTCTGCCATGAACATTGTCAGGACGTCGACACAGCTACGGTCGATATGGCTCAGGAACCTGTCTATGCGCCACAGGTTATCACTCAGCAGAATGCGTTCCTCGTGCGTCAGATGCTGTATAGCAACATTTGGGGCGGCGGCGTTTGGGGTCAGGGAACAGCCTGGCGCGGTACGGGCTGGCGTGCTCAGAGTTTGGGACGGCATGACGTCGGCGGTAAAACCGGCACTACCAACGACTCTAAGGACGCGTGGTATAACGGATTCGGCCCCGGTATCGTTGCTACCTCATGGATCGGCTTCGATACCCATGATCCGGATCTTGGCCGGACATCCCGCAACTCGAATCTGGCCAATAATGAACAGGCTCCCGGCGGTGAATCCGGTGGTAAAACCGCTCAGCCGGCGTGGATAGAATTTATGAAAACGGCTCTGCATAATGTCCCGGAGAAAAATGAAGACATTCCGGAACATATTATTCAGGTGAAAATCGATCGCGACACCGGCCTGCTGAGCAATGCCAACGACTCAAGTTCTATGTTTGAATATTTCCGTGAGGGGACCGAACCGAAAGAGTACACCAAATCGGCTTCCGGCAGTATTTACACCAGCGACAACGGCGAAGAAGAACTGTTTTAGGATGGTAATGGTCACGGCCTGATGAGAAGGCCGTGACCGATAAGCAGCAGTTCAGCTAAGCAGACTGATTGAGTTGCTTAACCATTACTTCAGCTAACTGTTCAAAACGTTGCCGGATCGGAGAGCCTGGGCGGTAAACCAGAACCAGCTGACGCGAAGGAACCGGGTTATAGGCAGGTAAATAGCATACCCCGTCTTTTTCCCGGCAATCCGGTAACGACAGCTCGGGTAACAACGTAATTCCCGCTCCCGCCGCCACCATATTTCTTAATGTTTCCAGACTGGTCGCTTTAAAGCGCTCGTCATCTTTGGCTCCTGCGGCAAAACAGAACCCCAGAGCCTGATCCCGTAAGCAGTGACCATCTCCGAGCGATAATACGGTCTTACCATTGAGCAAATCCAGATTGACTTTATCTAACCGGCACCATTCATGATCGCTAGGTACCGCGATACTTAAAGGTTCATTGTAAATCTCAATCTCTTTAAAGGGTTTGGTTTCTTCAACCGCAGCCAAAACCAGGCAGTCAAGTTTACCATCCTCTAACTGTTTGATTAGCTGGCTGGTCTGTGCCTCATGCAGATAGAGTTCAAGATCAGGAAACTGATGCTTTAATGCAGGTACAATTCTCGGTAATAGGTAAGGCCCCACAGTGGGAATAAAACCGATATGGATCGGCCCGCTCATTTCACCACTATAACCGCTTGCCATCTCTTTAAACGTTTTGACCTCTTTCAGGATACGTTTGGCCTGTTCAACCAGCTGCAGACCAGAATCGGTAAACAAAACCCGCCGGCTGCTGCGTTCGAGCAGAATAGTACCTAATTCATCTTCCAGTTTACGGATTTGTCCGCTTAACGTTGGCTGGCTGACAAAGCAAGCTTCCGCCGCTTTTCTGAAATGTTTATGTTCTGCGAGTGCGATCAGATATTCAAAATCACGAATGTTCATTACACCACCTAATCGAGTATAACTATCGAAGTTATAGTATCAAACGATTAGAGCTATCAAAATATTTTTTCAATAATAACTACACCGAAACGGAGCAATAAGCGTTAAGCTTCATACCAGTTAAGACAACATTTAAGGAAATAGATCATGTTTACATCTAAAGAAGGACAAGCTGTACCCAAAGTTACTTTTCCTGTACGCCAGGGTGATCAGTGGGTCAATATTACTACAGATGAACTGTTTAAAGATAAAACCGTAATTGTATTCAGTCTGCCGGGTGCATTTACGCCGACCTGTTCCTCAGCTCACCTACCTCGCTATAATGAGCTTTTCCCGGTATTCAAAAAACAAGGTATCGATTCCGTACTCTGCGTATCGGTTAACGATACGTTCGTAATGAATGCCTGGAAAGACGATCAGGAAGCCGACAACATTACTTTCATTCCGGATGGTAATGGTGAGTTCACGGATGGTATGGGTATGCTGGTTGATAAAAATGACCTTGGCTTCGGCAAGCGTTCATGGCGCTACAGTATGTTAGTTAAAAATGGCATTGTGGAAAAAATGTTCATTGAACCCAACAAACCGGGTGACCCGTTTGAAGTGTCTGATGCCGATACCATGTTAAAATATATCGCTCCCGACTATCAGCCTCAGGAATCCATCACTCTGTTTTCCAAACCAGGTTGTCCGTTCTGTGCTAAAGCCAAAAAGCTGCTGGCAGACAAAGGTCTTCAGTATGAAGAGATCGTATTAGGTAAAGATGCTACAACTGTCAGCCTGCGCGCCGTATCCGGCCGCACAAGCACACCTCAGGTATTTATCGGTGGTAAGCATATTGGTGGCAGTGAAGAGTTAGAAGCGTATTTCGCCTGATATATCGTTACCTATGCCTTGTCGTAACTGTGATCAAAGCTGGTTCTGGAAGAAAATAGGCCGCTGCAACCGCTGCATGACACAACTGGTGGTGCTGTGTCTGTTGGTGTGGATATTCTGGTTTACATGGGGAAGTGAACACGCCCGGCAGATAGAAACGATTGCCGTTCTCTGTTTCGGTCTGGGCTTTCACATCTTACTTCTGGCCCACCTATGGATGAAATGGCTGATTATTCCCAGACACAAATAACAGGCAAAATAAAAGCCCCGTAACCAAGACTCTGGGTTCGGGGCCTCTTAGATTCTTCTAAGAAAAAGCAGTGGTACAGGTATAGACTCTGCTCTTTCTTATAAGTTCAAAATAAATTGAGATCTTTTTGATCTTTTTTCCACCAAAAGATCAGCATTTTATTTTCAACAAGTTATAACAACTACCTTAATAATCTGAACAAAATGAATTCGATTCCACAAACCGCTCAAGGTGTCCCTATATCGCTTTCCAAGGGCATCCTTGCCCTCGTTCGTTTGTTCCATCGAACACATTTTTCTAGATCAACCATTTAATAGAATTGGTATTGCCTTACATTGGCTTTAAAATTGCCTCACCAGGCAAATTTACTTCCAGCGCAACTTCATCACACGCATGCTGACGAGGGCACTGATCGCAATCTTTCAGCACTTTTTCCGGTAGCAGAGTTTTCGATGTCGGGATAAAGTCGAGCTTCATAAAAAATTCTGGCGTACGGGTCAGAACAAACACTTTCTTGATAGCCATCTGACGTGCTTTCTTCACCAGGTAATTTACAATCGCTTTACCCTGCCCCTGACCTTGCCATCCGGCTTCAACACCCAGTGAACGAATTTCAGCCAAACCTGAGTCATACACATACAAAGACGCACAACCCGTTACTTCACCCTGATGTTCCACCACAGCGAACGAACCGATATCACGTACCAGTTCATTACGAGAACGAGGCAGGTTTTCACCCATATTCGCCCAGTAAGCGACCATGCCTTCCAGAGCTTCGATATCGGTCAGACGTGCCGGACGAACTTTAACCGCATTCAGGTCATGCTTACCTAAGCGCTGTTGAGCCTGTTCAACGGCGTGAGCAACCTGGACCGGAGAAACCCCACCCAGTGCGCTGCGTTTTTCCAGACAGGACTCGATGGTCAGAATGTTATACACATCCTCTTCAATCACGTCAGAGAACTTTTTCAGCTCGGCAATAGAAAGCTCTTCTAATGCACAGCCCTTCGCAATCGCACCCACAACGGCCACACCAACAATATGGTGAGCTTCACGGAACGGAATTCCTTTTGCCACCAGATAGTCAGCTAATTCTGTTGCGTTAGCATAACCCTGTTTAGCCGCTTCCAGCGTGCGCTCCTGATTGACCTTGATACCATCAAAGCATAATGACGCCATTTCCAGACAGTCATTCCAGGTATCCAGAGCATCGAACAGGCCTTCTTTGTCTTCCTGCATATCTTTGTTATAAGCCAGAGGAAGCGCTTTAACCGTCATCATCATGCCGGCAAGAGAACCGTATACACGTCCGGTTTTACCACGAATCAGCTCAAGTGCGTCCGGGTTTTTCTTCTGTGGCATCAGAGAAGAGCCAGAAGTTACCGTATCCGCTAATTCGATAAAGTTAGACTCGCCTGAGTTGTAGAAGATCATATCTTCAGCCAGACGGGATAAGTGGATCATTGACATTGACGCCGTAGTCATCAGCTCCATCACATGATCGCGATCCGATACGGAATCCAGCGAGTTACGGGTCGCACGGCGGAAGCCTAAATTATGCGCCAGCTTTTCACGATCAATCGGATAAGCAGTACCGGCTAAGGCACCTGAACCCAGCGGGCAGGTATCTAAACGGGCAATCGCATCTTTCAGGCGGGAGTAATCACGCTCAAACATTTCGACATAAGCCAGACACCAGTGGGCGAACGTCACCGGCTGAGCGCGCTGCAGGTGAGTATAGCCGGGAAGAACCGTATCCTGATGTTCACGGGCAACCGAAACCATTTTACGTTGCAGAAGATCCAATGCGATCAGCAACTGGTGTCCCTGTTGACGACACCATAATTTCAGGTCTGTCGCCACCTGGTCATTACGAGAACGGCCGGTATGAAGTTTTTTACCCAGATCACCCACTCGTTGAATCAGTTGTTGCTCAACCCATGAGTGAATATCTTCAGCATCAGAACGCAAAATTTGTTCAGGATCTTCCATTACGGTTAACTTCAGCTCGTTCAAAGCGAGTTCAAGTTTTTGCTGCTCTTCTTCGCTTAACACGTTAACTGAAAGCAGAGCTTTAGACCAAGCGATTGAGCCCACAATGTCCTGCTCAGCCAATCGGTAGTCAAAGCGCAGCGAATCATTAAAGTCTTTGAACCTGGTATCTGCTGCTTGGGTAAATCTACCACCCCATAATGCCATTGTGTGTCTCCTGATACTGAAAAGGGACCTGGGCTATCGCGCCCAGGTCCTCACATTGCTTCTGTGCTGAAAATTATATACCCAAACTGATTTAAGTTGCAGCCTGATGATCAGTAAACCGAGAACATCACTGCTGCAACATTAAGTACGATGGGAGAGTACTTATTTTTTGCTTGCTGCGTTAAGAGCGCGAATACGGCTGGATAGCGAGTACAGACGGATAAAGCCGCCAGCGTGGCTTTGGTCGTATACTTCGTCTTCACCGAATGTCGCAAACTCTTCTGAGTACAAGCTGTTCTCAGAACGTTTCTGAATTGCAGTCGCATGACCTTTGTAAAGTTCGATAACCACTTCACCGTTAACGTCATTTGCCAGAGACTCAGCAGCCGCAAATACCGATTCGCGTAGCGGAGTGAACCAACGACCATCGTATACAAGATGAGAAGCTTTAATACCTAATTCTTCACGGAATTCGAAAGACGTTTTGTCCAGTACCAGTTGTTCAACTGCACGTAGCGCTTCCATCATGATAGTGCCCCCCGGAGTTTCATAACAACCACGAGACTTCATACCTACAAGACGGTTTTCTACGATATCGATACGGCCAACACCGTGTTTCACACCTTTCTCGTTCAGGTAAGTCAGCACTTCGTATGGAGACATAGCTTTACCGTCAACCGCTACTACTGCGCCTTTTTCAATTTTCAGAGTAACTTTTTCTGCTTCATCCGGTGCTTTCTTAGGATCAACTGTCCAAGCCCAGCAATCATCGTTTGGCGCATTCCAGGTATCTTCCAGAACACCACCTTCAGTAGAGATGTGCCATGAGTTTGCATCACGAGAATAGATCTTAGTCAGTGAAGCTGCACAAGGGATGTTGCGCTCTGCCAGGTAATCAAGACACTGTTCGCGGCTTACAAGATCCCATTCACGCCATGGTGCGATTACGTGCAGGTCAGGAGCCAGCGCAGAGAATGCACCTTCGAAACGGATTTGGTCGTTACCTTTACCGGTACAACCGTGAGCCAGTGCATCAGCACCCACTTTACGTGCCACTTCAACCTGAGCTTTAGCGATAACAGGACGAGCCATAGACGGACCCAACAGGTATTTACCTTCGTAGTAAGCGCCTGTTTTCAAAGTCGGATAGATATAATCTGCTACGAATTCATCTTTAAGGTCAACAACGTGACACTCTGATGCACCAGAAGCAATTGCTTTTTCTTCGATACCAACAAGTTCGTGAGCGCCCTGACCGACATCAGCAACGAATGCCACTACTTCACAACCATCATAGTTCTCTTTCAACCATGGGATGATTACTGACGTATCCAGACCGCCAGAGTATGCAACAACAACTTTTTTTACTTGTACTTTGCTCATTTCTGTTTTCTCCAAATTCCCGGCTCTGCACATGGCGGTCAGTGCCAAGGGTTCATACTATCTGTAACAATAAGATGTCAGGTAAACTACCTGACAGCTTAGATTCATTTACTAAACTACGCCTGTTTCTCAATCAACTTGAGGTAAAAAGCGGGTACCGATACTCTCACCGGCAAAGACCTGAGAGAGTAACTCAGGATTACGCCATCCCGCTACCTCTATTGCACGTCCGAGATCGTTTGCAGCTTCTAAAGCCGCTTTAACTTTAACAATCATACCGTCGGTAATAACGCCATCCGCAATCAGTTGTTCTGCGGTTGCCTGATCCAATGACTTAATCAGTTGCTTGTCAGCATCCAGTACACCGCTTACATCCGAAAGCAGAACCAGTTCCGCATCCAGTGTTTTTGCCACAGCCACTGCCGCATCGTCCGCATTAACGTTCATCAGTTGGCCCTGAGCAGTTAAACCGATCGAGCTGATGATTGGCGTACCACCTGCAACCATAATCGCATTGACGACGGTAGCATCGCCGGCAGAGGCCCGGCCTACTGCACCCAGTTCAGGATCCAGCTCGACCACATCACACAATCCGGCATCGCCTAAACACAAGCCTACCGCCTTTAAACCACTCTTCAGCGCTTCACCCTGAAGCAGTTTATTAGCAGTACCGGCAAGCGCACCGGCAATATATGGAATCTGATCGTAAGGGGTCACACGCAGGCCATTTTTCTTCACTGTCTCAAACTGAAGTTTATTCATCAGTTCATCAACAAGAAAACCGCCACCATGCACGACCACAATCGGGCGCTGAGGCTGGTATTGCGCTACCGTTGCAAATAACTTAGCCAGCGTCTCTTCACTGGAAAGGACCGCACCGCCAAGTTTAACTACAACCGGAGTCTTTTGATTTGCCATACAGTTTCCTTACACCAGAGCCGTCAGCTCTGGATATCCATAATGAATATTGAGACATTGCATCGCCTGACTGGATGCCCCTTTCAGCAGGTTATCAATCGCAGACACAACAATAACGTGCTGGCCTTTAACTTTCCAGCCGATATCGCAGAACGGAGTAAACTCTACATTCTGAATACGTGGTAATGCAGCCTGATCAATACGGACTGCAGGTTTATCCGCATAAGCCCGCTCGAATGCCTGAGCCACCGCGTCTGCCGATACGCCATCAGCCAGCTTCATTGTTATTGTTGCCAGAATACCGCGCTTAAAGTTACCAAGGTGCGGAGTAAAAATCACATCACAGCCTAAATGAGAGGCAATCTCTGGCTGGTGACGGTGAGTAAATATACCATAGGGCTGCAGGCTGACTTCACAGAAGCTATTGGTCATGGTCGCCTTACGGCCGGCACCGGATACACCACTGGTTGCATTGATAACAGGCCACTGGTTAAGGTCAAGCAGACCGGCTTCAACTAATGGTTTGATCGCAAGCTGAGAAGCCGTTGGATAGCAACCGGCTACCGCGACTAACTGAGCATCTTTTACTGCGTCCGCATTCCACTCAGCAAGGCCATAAGCCGCTTTCGTTAACCAATCACCATGCTGGTGTCCAAAACCATAAAATTCGGTATAAAACTCATCGCTGTTTACACGATATGCGCCTGACAGATCAAACACCTGACAGCCATTGGCGAGAAAGACCGGAGCAAGATCATGACTCACTTCATGCGCAGTACATAAGAACACCACGTCACAATCTTTCGCCGCCTGTTCAGGATCAACCAGAGGCTGAACCTCCATATCAACCACACCGGCAAGTTTGCCATGCAGTTGTGCAATGGTTTTACCTGCGTCTACACTGTTGGCTGAAACGTATAAACCTGATAGCGTTAGCTCTGGGTGCTTCTGCACCATGTAGGCAAGCTCTGCGCCTGTATAACCGCTGGCGCCGATGATGGTCGTTTTTAGCATGTTGTGTTACCCGGATGAGTCGTTAAAAACCTAAGACAAAACTGATTATAAATTTTACAAAGTCAGCTGAATTTGGTTTTTTATTCAGTAAAAGTGATTTAATATGTCTTTTACCTTCTCAGCATTACTCTGTCAATAGTAGGAGCCAAGATTCTATGTATTTACCCGATTTCCGAGAGGTTTATGAAGGACTGATTTCATCCTCATCAATTAGCTCAACCGACCCGGCCTGGGATCAAGGTAATGAAAAAGTTATTGAAAAACTTTCGGACTGGTTTATCTCGCTTGGCTTTGAAGTCGATATCACCACCATCGCTCCGGGAAAACACAACCTGATTGCAAAAAAAGGCTCCGGAGAAGGTGGTCTGTTATTATCGGGTCACAGTGATACCGTACCTTTTGATGAAGGCCGATGGAACTTTAACCCCTTGGCACTAACGGAAGCAGATAATCGCTTCTATGGTTTGGGTACAGCAGATATGAAAGGTTTCTTTGCCTTTATTATTGAAGCTGTTAAAAAAGTCGACTGGGTAAATCAGAAGAAACCGCTGTACGTTCTGGCGACCTGTGATGAAGAGACCACCATGCTGGGTGCCCGCCATTTCTCTGCAGAAACACCAATCAAGCCCGATTACTGTATTATTGGTGAACCAACCAGCCTGACTCCGGTCTATGCTCATAAAGGCCATATGGCCAACGCCATCCGCGTAACCGGCAAATCCGGTCACTCTTCCAATCCGGCATTAGGTGTCAATGCGATTGAGATCATGTATGAAGTTCTCTACGCCATGATGCAATTACGCGACCGGCTGATAAAACAGTTTCGGCACCCGGGCTTTGAACTGCCGTCACCTACCCTGAATCTGGGGCACATACATGGCGGCGACAGCCCGAACCGCATATGTGGCTGCTGTGAATTGCATTACGATGTGCGCCCTCTTCCCGGCATGAGCTTAGAAAGTCTGGATGATTTACTGCGTGATGCACTAAAAGAAGTATCCGCAAAATGGCCGGGACGTATTGATATATCACCGCTGCATGATGCAATTCCCGGATATGAGTGCCCTCATGATCACCATTTTGTCAGGGAGATAAGCACCCTGTGTGATAAACCGGCAGAAACGGTCGGCTACTGTACGGAAGCGCCATTTTTGCAAGATGTCTGCCCGACATTAGTAATGGGACCGGGCTCAATCGATCAGGCTCATCAGCCGGATGAATTTCTGGCATTTGAGTTTATTGATCCAACAATCAATGTGTTAGCGAAAGCTATTCACAAGTATTGTTTTTAATCAAAGCTTCTTATACGGAACGTTATCCACTATAGATGGCAAATCGTAAGAAACTTTCAACAAATTTATTGATCTAGTCAGCGTCTATTTAATAGATTGATATGGATAATAAATAGAATATTGGCAAGCTTTAATTGACTTAGCGTGATACATTTCGCTAGATTGTTTAGCTAACAAAGAACATTGGATGTAATTTTATTTCAAGGCAGGACGACAATGAATGAGAAATACGCTGCACTAAAAAGTAACGTAAGAATGCTTGGCAAATTGCTGGGGGACACTATCGCAGATGCGGATGGTAGCGTTATTTTAGAAAAAGTGGAGACAATTCGACAACTATCAAAGTCTGCCCGCGATGGTAATCAGGCCGATCACCTCGCTTTGGTCGAAGAAATCAAGAATCTCCCCGACGACCAACTGACTCCTGTAGCTCGTGCGTTTAACCAGTTTTTAAACCTGACCAATATCGCCGAGCAACACCATACTATCTCTCGCTACAGCGACTCACAAATCTGTGAGCCGGATGCAATCAACGCTCTGTTTGAAAAACTAACCAAGAATAAGGTTAGCAAGCTTGATGCTGCACAAGCGATTCGTGAACTGAATATCGAACTGGTACTGACGGCTCACCCGACTGAAATCACACGTCGCACGATGATCAATAAGTTGGTCAAGATCAATAAGTGTTTGTCAAAACTCGAGCAGTCTGAGCTGGCAAACAAAGATCGTGTTAAAACAGAACGTCGCCTTGAGCAGCTTATCGCTCAGTTCTGGCATTCAGATGTGATCCGTAAGCAACGTCCGACACCGATGGATGAAGCGAAATGGGGCTTTGCCGTTGTAGAAAACTCTTTATGGGAAGCCATTCCTGAATTTATGCGTGATCTTAATGAACGCGTAAAAAATTATATCGGCGAAGATTTACCTATCGATGCCAACCCGGTTCATATCTCGTCCTGGATGGGGGGCGACCGCGATGGTAACCCGTTTGTAACTCATAAAATTACCCGTGAAGTTCTGCTCCTTTCTCGCTGGAAAGCATCAGACCTTTACCTGCGTGACATCAATGAGCTTGTTAGCGAACTATCAATGACCAAGTGTAATGATACTGTTCGTGAACTGGCCGGTGATGATCAACACGAACCATATCGTGCAATCCTGAAGAAGCTACGCGCACTATTAAACGATAATATCGAAATCTTAGACGCTAAGATTCATGGTCAGAATCTGCCAGTTAAAGCGCCTCTGCGTGATGCAAGCCAGCTTTGGGAACCGCTGTACGCCTGTTACCAGTCACTACATGAATGTGGAATGGGCTCAATTGCGGATGGTTCGCTACTGGATACTTTACGTCGTATCAAAGCTTTCGGTGTTCACCTTGTTCGTCTGGATATCCGTCAGGAAAGCACCCGTCACTCAGATGTACTATCTGAACTGACCCGTTATCTGGGTCTGGGCGACTACGATCAGTGGAGTGAGCAGGATAAAATCACCTTCCTGACTACTGAACTGAATTCTAAGCGTCCGCTATTCCCTCGTGACTGGGAGCCTTCAGAACAGGTTAAAGAAGTTATTGATACCTGTAAGACCATTGCCAATCACCCTCGTGATGCATTTGGTGCTTATGTTATCTCAATGGCCCGTACCGCATCCGATGTACTGGCGGTTCATTTGATTCTTCAGGAATCAGGCTGCCCTTACCGCATGGATGTTTGTCCATTGTTCGAAACACTGGAAGATTTGAACAATGCTGAAACCGTTATTCGTCAGCTGATGGATATCGACCTTTACCGCGGTTTCATCCAGAACCACCAAATGGTCATGATCGGTTATTCAGACTCAGCAAAAGATGCCGGTGTAATGGCAGCAGGCTGGGCTCAGTACCGTGCAATGGAAGCTCTGGTTAATGTCAGTGAAGAAACCGGCGTTGACCTGACTCTGTTCCATGGTCGCGGTGGCACAATCGGTCGTGGTGGTGCTCCTGCACACGCCGCATTACTTTCTCAGCCACCTAAGAGTCTGAAAGGCGGCCTGCGTGTAACCGAACAGGGCGAAATGATCCGCTTCAAGCTTGGTCTTCCTGAAGTCGCAGTAAACAGCTTCAATATGTATGCCAGTGCGATACTGGAAGCGAACCTGCTTCCACCACCGGAACCAAAACAAGCATGGCGTGATCTGATGGATGTGCTGTCTGAAGTCTCATGCGAAGCCTACCGTAAAGTGGTACGTGGCGAACCGGATTTTGTTCCTTACTTCCGTCAGGCTACACCTGAACTGGAATTAGGCAAATTACCGTTAGGTTCCCGTCCGTCAAAACGAAATCCGAACGGTGGCGTAGAAAGCTTACGTGCCATTCCTTGGATCTTCTCATGGAGCCAGAACCGTCTTGTACTGCCAGCATGGTTAGGTGCCGGTGAAGCAATCCAGTATTCTGTCGACAAAGGTCACCAGGCTCTGTTGGAAGAAATGTGCCGCGAATGGCCATTCTTCTCTACCCGCTTAGGTATGCTGGAAATGGTCTACAGCAAAACTAACATAGAAATTTCTCGCCTGTACGATGAACGTCTGGTTGAAGAACATTTACGTCCGCTGGGCGAACGCCTGCGTACTCAGTTACTGAAAGATATCAAATCGGTACTGAACGTAGAAAATAACGAGAACCTGATGCAAAGCGATCCTTGGGGACAAGAATCGATTAATCTGCGTAATATTTATGTAGAACCACTGAATATGCTTCAGGCAGAGTTGTTATACCGTACCCGTCAATACGAAGAAGCGCCAAGTGAGCTTGAAGAAGCATTGATGGTTACTATTGCTGGTATTGCTGCAGGTATGCGTAACACTGGTTAAAATTTAATTTCAAAAATTTAGAAATAGGCCGCATTTTGCGGCCTTTTATTTTGCGATCCATGCCCTATTGAGAATAATATCAGTTTTTTATTGGAAAACCATACCGTATTCTACTTTATGCTTATTATTTAGATATACTACTGCACCTCTGCGATACCAACACTAATAAAAAGAGATCGTAGCGAGGTATGCATACGCATAACTACCTCTAGGTGATAAACGGCTTTAAAGGTGACAGGCGAACTCAATTTGAGTCGAACAGTTTGAATGCATTAATGATTGGATGCCACAGAAGCCCAACGCAATTTCAGACTGATTATATTTTTTATTAACTATTTGGATCTACGACATGTCATTACCACACGTTATCCTTACCGTTTTAAGTACTCGGGATGCTACCGGTTACGATATTACTAAAGAGTTTTCGTCTAGCATCGGTTATTTTTGGAAAGCAAGTCACCAGCAAGTTTACCGCGAACTCAATAAAATGGGCGAGCAGGGCATGGTTACTTGTGTATTAGAACCACAAGAAGGCAAACCGGACCGTAAAGTCTATTCGATTACGGATTCGGGGCGTGATGCCCTGGCAGCCTGGTTTGATCAGCCTACCGCTCATCCGACAGTCCGTGATGAATTCAGCGCTAAACTGATGGCCTGCTCCGTCCAGGAAGCAGCACCCTATCGTAATCAGTTAGCGGAGTTGATTGAAGACTCTAAGAAACTGGTTAATCATTACAAAGAAATTGAAGCGGCGTACTATGCCACTCCGGCTTCGTTAGATAATCATCAGCGTCTTGAACGTTTAACACTGCGTCGCAATATCCTTATGCGCAGTGCGTGGGTTGAATGGGCAGAAGAAGTTCTGTCTGAGCTCAATGATATGGCTTAACCATCAATTCACAAATGTATAAAAAGGGTCAGAGTCAATTAAAGTTGACTCTGACCCTGGTTGATCGAGTAATACAGTTAAATCCCGTCACCGCCAATAAAGGTTTGTGAACGGATATTAAACTGCTGATCCATATCCAGTGACGGTTTATCACTTTGCGGACGGCCGACAATTTTAGCCGGAACACCAGCCACGGTCGTGTGTGGCGGTACGGGCTGCAATACCACGGAGCAAGAGCCGATCTTCGCACCCTTACCCACTTCAATATTTCCTAAGACTTTCGCCCCGGCACCGATCATAACCCCTTCACGGATTTTAGGGTGACGATCCCCCGACTCTTTCCCGGTACCGCCAAGCGTCACATCCTGCAAGATAGAAACATCATCAGCGACAACGGCTGTCTCACCAATCACAATACCGGTTGCGTGGTCGAGCATAATTCCGCATCCCACTTTTGCAGCAGGATGAATATCAACCTGGCAGGCCACTGAAATCTGGTTCTGCAGATACGTAGCCAGAGGCTTGCGCCCCTGCTTCCATAACCAGTTCGCTACCCGGTATCCCTGTAAAGCATGAAATCCTTTCAGGTAGAGTAATGGAATAGAGTAATGACTTACCGCCGGGTCTCGGGTTACGGTTGCGCAGATATCACAGGCAGCGGAATCAATGATGGACGGATCAGCAGCAAATGCTTCTTCTACCACTTCCCGCACCGCCATTGCCGGCATGGATGCCGTCATGAGTTTATTGGCTAAAATATAGCTCAGCGCCGCCCCCAGGCTGTCATGCTTAATAATCGTGGCATGGTAAAAACTGGCCAGCATAGGCTCTTGCTCAACCAGTTTACGCGCTTCCTGTATGATGGTTTCCCATATGATCAGATTTTCGCAACACTTCATTTTTCTGACTGTTCTCCTCATAAATGAGTAAGACTTTCTCAATTTTTATATTCGATTTTAAGAATGAAGGGGAATCATTCTGATTTTTTATCCCGGGCCAATAAATCCTGAGCGGCCAGTCTTGCGTCTTTACCTTGATACAACACTTGATAGATTTGATCAACAATCGGCATTTCAACCTTCATGCGTTTCGCCAGCATCCACACTTCTTTGGTGTTACGGTAACCTTCGACAACCTGGCCGATCTCTTGCTGAGCCGTTTCAACACTTTTTCCCTGCCCCAGCGCCAGACCAAAACGGCGGTTACGCGACTGGTTATCGGTGCAGGTCAGTACCAGATCCCCGAGTCCGGCCATTCCCATAAAGGTTTCGGCCTGTGCGCCCAGAGCCGCCCCCAGACGGGTCATCTCAGCCAGCCCGCGTGTGATTAACGCGGTTCTGGCATTCGCACCAAAACCGATACCATCCGACATTCCGGCACCGATGGCAATAACATTTTTTACCGCACCACCAAGCTGAATCCCGACAAAGTCATCATTGGCATAAACGCGGAATGTTTTACTGCAGTGAATTTTTTCCTGAAGATCAGTCAGAAATTGCTGATCAGGCGACGCGACCGCTATGGCAGTCGGCATCCCCATCGCCAACTCTCTGGCAAAGGTCGGCCCGGAAAGCACGGCAAGCGAATATTGTTTTCCGAGCACATCGAATGCCACATCCTGAAGCAGACGTCCGGTTTCCGGTTCAAGTCCTTTGGTTGCCCAGCAGATACGACTGTCTTCACGCAGATGAGGCTTGATACTATTCAGCACAATGCCAAACACATGGCTTGGAACCACCACCAACAGATCGCGGCACCCCTGTACTGCTTTATGGATATCCGATTCGACAATTAACGAATCCGGAAACTTCACATCGGGCAAAAACTCACGGTTTTCACGGTCAGCTTCCAGCCTTGCCATATGCTCGGGTTCATGCCCCCACAGCACCACGTTTCCGCCATTTCTGGCTAATGAAATAGCTAAAGATGTCCCGTACGATCCCGCTCCAATCACCGTCATTTCAATCGGTTGTGGATAAATGGAATTTGTTTGCTTTTCTACCATGACTATGCCCAATTTAAACAGCGAATTCGGTTAAACAAAAAATGCACGCAACATGAGTATAATCCTCATATGTTCGTGCATTTTTATTTATTCCCAAGCTTAAGTAATAATCTTATGCCTGAGGTTCTTCAGCTTTTTCTTGCGCCTGTTGTTGCAGATAATTCATAAACAACGCATCAAAATTAACCGGAGCCAGGTTCAACTGAGGGAAAGTACCTTTCACGACCAGACTTGAAATAGTTTCACGTGCATACGGGAAAAGAATATTCGGGCAGAATGCACCCAAACAATGAGCCAGCTGGCCCGCTTCCATTTTCTCTGCAGTGAAGATACCCGCCTGCTGAACTTCACATAAGAAAGCTGTTTCTTCAGCATTCGTTACGGTTACGGTTAAACGAAGAACAACTTCATACACCCCTTCACCGAGTTCACGGCTCTGAGTATCCAGATCCAGATTCACATTCGGATCCCACTCTTTCTGGAACATTACCGGTGAATTTGGCGCTTCGAAAGAAACATCTTTCAGATAGATGCGCTGAATGGTGAAGTTTTGTTGCGGCTCTTGTTGCTGTGCTGCGTCTGACATTTTTTAATCCTTAATTCTCTGTAAAATATTAAACTGCCGAACCAATCAGGAAAGGTTAAAACAAGTTGACGCCTTCCCCAAGTACGATAACTAAATGCACGGTTGTTATCACACTTAACCCAATCATCCGGGCAAAAAACCATCAGATGAAGTTCATCAGTTTTGCTTATAGTAAGAAACGATTACTTCTTTCCACGGACCAGAGGTAAATTGGCTTCATTCCATGCGGTAATGCCATTCGTAAGTACATTAACGTTTGCAAAACCGGCAGTAACTAAATCATTTGCTGTCGCCTGCGCGGTCTGCCCTGAACGGCATACAACAATAATAGGGTCAACTTTATGACTTTCAACGCCAGTCAGGTTTCCTGACTTAATATCAGATGGTAAAACATGGACTGAATCCGTGATATGGCCTTTTGCAAAATCATCTTTGCTTCGGATATCAATGACTAAGCCATTTTCTTTATTGACCAGATTGGTTAGTTCTGCCACCGAAACAAATTTAAATTTCGCCGTTGCCGATTTAAAAAAGTTAAAAATCAGCATGGCCAATATCGCAATCCACGCCAGGCACAAAAATGTATGTTCTTGAAAAAATTGAATATATTCTTGCATATTTTTGCTCTTATCTTTGCTCGTGCAATGAGTGTACATAAATAAAAAACGAGTATAACGAGGTTAACCTCGTTACGCGAGTACTAACGATGCCCCTCTCTTACAGGATTGAGCCTGTTTCACACTTTCTTTTTCCGGTTAAGCACGCGAGAACGGGAAAGCAATCACCTGTTCAATCGATTCCAGGCCCAGCGCCAGCATAATTAAGCGATCAATACCCAGTGCCACTCCGGCACAGGCAGGTAAACCACTTTCCAGTGCGGCAAGAAGGAGTTCATCAATCGGCTGAACCGCCAATCCCATTTCACTCCGCATCCGGTTATCCGCATCAAAGCGCCGGTGCTGTTCCTGAGCATCATCAAGCTCATGAAAACCGTTCGCCAGTTCAATGCCTTTAAAATAGACCTCAAAACGATCCGCTACCCGGGCGTCATCAAGGCTGATTTTGGCTAATGCCGCCTGGGATGCAGGAAAATGGTAAACGAAAGCCGGTACATCCTGCCCAATCTCAGGCTCAATCAGCATACTGAACAGCAGTTGCAGCAATGTGTCACGATTGGTTTCATCCTGCGCAATATCAGCAAAACCATGCTTTGCGGCGTACTCACGCAGCTCATCAAGCGACGCCTCCAGAGGACAAAAGCCTAACACGGTCTGAAACGCCTGTTGATAGGTCATTTTCCGGGCCGGCCCCGTCAAGAGAATCAGTTGCAGTA
Organism: Vibrio sp.; assembly: GCA_050296215.1. GTDB lineage: Bacteria > Pseudomonadota > Gammaproteobacteria > Enterobacterales > Vibrionaceae > Vibrio. The sequence continues at coordinate 25,625 of JBNKRC010000001.1, forward strand.
ACTGATCCATTTCATCCATCAAATCATGATGATCAAATCCGGTTCGGTACCATTCAAGCATGGTGAACTCCGGATTATGATGCCGCCCGCTCTCTTCATTACGGAATGACTTGGTGATCTGGTAAATTGAGCCGCTTCCCGCCGCTAACAGACGTTTCATATGGAACTCAGGGCTGGTCATCAGATAGACATCCTGACCTGATGCATGCCCGGGGCCGACAAAATGGCTTTTAAAGGTCTGAAGATGAATATCCGTAACCGTTGCCTGACTCATCACCGGAGTTTCCACTTCCAGCACTTGTCTTTCACTAAAAAACTGGCGTATTGTCTGAATAAGCTGTGCACGGTGTTGCAGGCTTTCTAAGCCGGCGCTGGGGCGCCATAATGTTGAGTTCATGGTTGTACCGGTTAAATTAATCGCGGCTGGCATTTTAGCCGATTAGCTAATGATACCCAAGTTACCTCAAGAGGTTAGACGGTAAAGTAGTCATGGCTGATATCAACATGAATAGACAAAAACGTGATCACCATCACATAGGGGCGATATTTTATGCTTCCGATTACAGCTCTCTCTTAAAAGCCCAACAAAATCAATTTTTTCGTTACATGGCTCATTTACACTGCCATAAGTCTCAAAAGTTTTTAATTTCAAAATAACTAGCGGACTCGTCCGCATACAACTGGAGGATAACTGTGAAAATAGTAACCACAGATATCGCAATCGTCGGCGCAGGTGGCGCTGGGCTTCGATCCGCAATCGCAGCAGCAGAAGCTAATCCCGACGTTGAAGTCGCACTGATCTCGAAAGTCTACCCCATGCGTTCTCACTCAGTTGCTGCAGAGGGTGGTTCTGCGGCAGTCATTAAAGAGGAAGATAGCCTGGATAATCACTTTAACGATACCGTTGGTGGTGGTGACTGGCTGTGTGAACAAAACGTTGTGGAATATTTCGTTGAGAATGCTACACGTGAAATGATCCAGATGGAGCAATGGGGTTGTCCGTGGAGCCGTAAAGAAAACGGTGAAATCAACGTTCGCCGCTTTGGTGGTATGAAAGTAGAGCGTACCTGGTTTGCTGCCGATAAAACCGGTTTCCATATGCTTCACACTCTGTTCCAGACGTCAATGAAATACCCGCAAATCAAACGATTTGATGAATATTTCGTGGTTGATTTGCTGGTTCATGAAGGTGAGGTTCAGGGGCTGATCGCGATTCATATGGCTGAAGGTGAATTAGTCGCGATTAAAGCCAAGTCCGTGATTCTGGCGACAGGTGGTGCTGGCCGGGTTTATCACTGCAACACCAACGGCGGTATTGTTACCGGTGACGGTATGGCAATGGCGTACCGCCATGGCGTACCGCTGCGTGATATGGAATTTGTCCAGTATCACCCGACCGGTCTGCCGGGTACCGGTATCCTGATGACCGAAGGTTGTCGTGGTGAAGGTGGTATCATCGTCAATAAAAACGGATACCGCTATTTACAAGACTACGGTATGGGACCAGAGACTCCGGTTGGCGAACCTAAAAACAAATATATGGAACTTGGTCCGCGTGACAAAGTTTCGCAGGCATTCTGGCATGAACAGCAAAAAGGCAACACCATCGAACACCCGCTCGGTGATGTGGTACACCTTGACCTGCGCCATCTGGGTGAAGAGTATCTTCACGAACGTTTACCATTCATCTGCGAACTGGCTAAAGCCTACGTTAACGTCGATCCGGCGAAAGAGCCGATTCCGATTCGTCCTACCGTGCACTACACCATGGGTGGTATCGAAACGGATGCTCAGTGTGAAACCCGCATCAAAGGTCTGTTCGCCGTGGGTGAATGTGCCTCTGTCGGCCTGCACGGTGCCAACCGTTTAGGTTCTAACTCACTGGCTGAGTTTGTGGTATTCGGCCGCGTTGCCGGTGAAGGTGCGGTAAAACGTGCATCTGAATTCAGCGATTGGGATCAGGATGCCATTCAGGCGCAAATGGATGCGGTCGAAGTACGCATCAATCAGATTCTGAGTCAGGAAGGCGAAGAAAACTGGGCCGATATCCGCACAGAAATGGGTAAGACCATGGAAGCCGGTTGTGGTATCTACCGCCAGGAAGATCTGATGCAGCAGACCATTGAAAAAATTACCGAACTGAAACAGCGCTATAAAAACATCAGCATCAAGGACAAAGGCAAAGTATTCAACACCGACCTGTTTTATGCGATTGAAGTGGGTTATGGCCTGGAAGTGGCAGAAGCGATGGTTCACTCAGCTATCCGCCGTAAAGAATCCCGTGGTGCACACCAACGTTTAGACGAAGGCTGCACAGAACGTGATGATGAAAAATTCCTCAAACACTCATTGGCTTTCTATCAGCCTGATACTGCACCAAGCATTGACTACAGTGATGTCACCATCACTAAGTCACAGCCTAAAGCGCGTCTCTATGGTGAAGCAGCTGAAAAAGCAGCGGCTGAAGAAAAAGCAAATCAGGCAGAGGAGGAATAATCATGCCAGCAGAACGAATGCAAAAAGTGAACATCCTCCGCTATGATCCGGAGAAAGATGCCGAGCCGTACATGCAGTCATTCGATGTTCCGTACAACGAAACCATGTCGGTACTCGATGCAATTGGCTATGTAAAAGACCATTTGGACAAACATCTGTCCTACCGCTGGTCGTGCCGCATGGCGATCTGCGGTTCTTGTGGTGTGATGGTAAACGGGATTCCGAAACTCGCCTGTAAAACCTTCCTGCGCGATTACCCGGATGGTGTAACGATCGAGCCACTGGCAAACTTCCCGATCGAGAAAGATTTAATTGTCGATATGACGCCGTTTATCGAACGTCTTGAAGCGATAAAACCTTATATTATCGGCAACGACAGAACACCGGAAGATGGTCCGAATAACCAGACACCGGAGCAACTGGCCAAATACAAACAGTTTGCCGGTTGTATCAACTGTGGTTTGTGTTATGCCGCCTGTCCTCAGTTTGGCTTAAACCCCGAGTTTATCGGTCCGGCTGCACTGACTCTGGCTCACCGCTACAATCTGGACAGCCGCGACAACGGTAAAGCAGAACGGATGAAACTGATTAACAGCGATAACGGCGCATGGGGCTGTACGTTCGTCGGTTTCTGTTCTGAAGTATGTCCGAAGAATGTTGACCCGGCTGCCGCGGTTAACCAGGGTAAAGTTGAATCATCAAAAGACTTTGTCATTGCGATGTTTAAACAAGGGGAGGCTGAATAATGAGCAACCGCAAACCCTATGTAAGAGAAGTGAAACGTACCTGGTGGAATAAACTCGCCTTTTACCGTTTCTACATGTTGCGTGAAGCAACCGTGCTACCATTGATCCTGTTTACCTTATTCCTGACCATTGGTTTAGGCTGTCTGGTAAAAGGTCCGCAAGCCTGGTATGAATGGTTAGAGTTTATGGCAAACCCGGTTGTGATCGCGATTAACGTGGTCGCACTGGCAGGCAGTCTGCTACATGCTCATACCTTCTTTGGCATGATGCCGCAAGTGGTACCGATGCGACTGAAAGGCAAGTTAATCGATAAGAAAATTATCGTACTGAGCCAATGGGTTGCTGTTGCCGTGATTTCTGCACTTGTGCTCATCATCGTTTAAGGAGACACACATGATTAACCAAAATCCAAAACGTTCAGATGAACCCGTCTGGTGGAGCCTGTTCGGTGCAGGCGGCACCTGGTTCGCTATGATCACGCCTGTGACTATCCTGGTGTTAGGTATTCTGGTTCCGCTGGGTATCATTGATGCCGATGCATTAAGTTATGATCGTGTCGCTGACTTTGCCACCAGCATCATCGGTGCGCTGTTTGTGATTGCGACGCTGGCACTGCCAATGTGGCATGCCATGCACCGTGTTCACCATGGTATGCACGACCTGAAATTCCATACTGGTGTGGTTGGTAAGATCGCTTGCTACGGCATTGCTGGTTTTATTACCGGTCTTTCGGTTGTGTTTATTTGTATGATTTAAGTTTGTGTTTATATTCCGAGCTTAAAAAAGCGCCGAATTTTTCGGCGCTTTTTGTTTGTTCTGTCGGTGAGTTTTTCGGGGATATGGTGGGTATAGTGCGCGTTTCGTTTTTCGGTCAGTTTGGGTTGTTTGTCAGCGCCCCAGTTACTTTTGCCAGGCAGCAAAAGTAACCAATAATGCCGCATTAAGACATAACCAACGCGTTTGATTAACCGAAACCAATGTACTCAAATAAGTAAATCCAGCTCATAACGCAAAATATTTGCCGTTGAGAGTTACTATCGAATGCTTTGTACGAGGTTTAGTTGCCTTCGACTCGCTGAGTCATTGCTTGAAAGTTTACCGTTGGTAGCACCAAAGTTTCATATCCAGCATTTAATGTTAACAAACTAACAAAACTACGAAGATAAGGATATGCGATTGCAGGAGCATTAACGGTAGGGAAGTGTGAGTTTCTAAATTCTGTCGAGATATCTTCATCAGTTTCAAATTCAGCCACATATCCTAATTGAAGCTCATAGCCATGTTCAGAGGTAATTTCAACATCAAACTTAACAATGAAAGAGTTAAGCTCTTTATCTGAGTAACCATTAGCCATACCTAAAGAGAAATTGTCTTTTGTAATCTCATCATTTGAAATAAGATTTAGATTCTCAACTCGAGTGTTTTTCAGTTGAATTTTCATAAAGTTATGCCGCTAACTGGAATGTAGAATCGTTCGCAGTTCCTAACATGAAATTTTCTTCACAACCACTGAGGGACACACTATGCCTGTATGTAATTGTCCCCGTGTCTGGAAGAAAACTCTTCTCAGACATATTGAAAGTAAGTTTACGAACTGGGGTGTACCCAGCTTTAACGCACTCAGTTTCAAATTCATCTGCTGTCATAGAGTCAATATGTGCAAGAGCTTCATCTAACATCTGTTGTAAATTCATTACATTACCTCCCCATCACAAACGATTTCTATAGTTTCTTTAACTATAGAAGCTGGTACTTTAACACACAAGACCGTTGTATTAGGAACATTTGAGCCAATTTTCTTTATCCGTTGTATCTTAGATTTTATATAAAGATTATGCACCACTGCATCGAGTTTCATTGTTTGCGCCACTAAATTCCACATAATGCGGTCATCACACCAAACGTTCCTGTTCTTTTGGAAACACTCATCGTGTTTTTTTATCAATGCATCCCTGAGAGTATTAAATACTTTCAAACCGTCTAGGTTCGTTGTATCTAAAACTCGGCCACATACAACTTCTGCTTTAAAAACAACAAACTTATCGTAATCAACTTTGCCCTTGTTATATGCTTGGTTTTTCGCCCACTCCATGGCGTTTTTTTGTGGGTCACTTATACCATCTACAAAAAAGTAAACACCATACCCTAACCATTCATCTTCATTTTCGCTTTCTCGGAAGTTTTCCGACAAGATAGAGTCGATGTTATCAAAATCTGATCCGTGAAAGCCATTATATTGAATTGTCACAAAAACTATCCGAGTTATTTTGCCCTAAACGTGGTATTTCAAAAATAGAAACTATTATGCATTCTGACACACAATGCTATCTATTAAAACCTTAACAGTTCTTATACGAGCACTATTCGTATAACTCATAATGGCCCACTTTCGTTTCAGAAACTCACTGCACCAGGGAAAATTTCAGGGATGAAATTTTAGGTTTTGGCGCTTGGAGCGATCCAAAACCGACCGGACCACGAGCTCGAATCCCAGGCATTTTTGGTTACTTTAGCTGCCCGGCAAAAGTAACTGGGGCGCTGGCGAATAACTCAAATTGGCCGAAAAACAAAAAGCGCACCATACTCCCCCACCCCAAAATAACCTACAAATGCTTATGAAACCGCTTAGCCGCCACAAAAATCCCCACACAGGTAAAGCCAACCAGCCACAACGCATCTTTACTTAAGGAGAAGACTTCCGCTTTTCTTAACACCACCCCGCGCACCATGCGGATGAAATGCGTTGCCGGGAAGACTTCCGCAATCCACTGAGCCGCCGCAGGCATCGCTTCATAGGGAAACATAAAACCGGACAACAGGATCGACGGCATTAACACGAACACGGTCATCTGCATCGCCTGTAACTGGGTCTTGGCAATCGTACTGATCACCAGCCCCATCGTCAGGCTGGCGCAGATAAACAGTAACGAGGCAAGCAACAACGAATCCAGCCCGCCGCGAATCGGCACCGAAAATACCCAGTGCCCCACCCCAAGGATAATGGCTACCTGAATTAACCCGACCAGAACATAGGGTACGATTTTCCCGACCATTAATTCAAACGGCTGAACCGGCGTTACAATCAAAAACTCCATATTCCCCAGTTCACGTTCACGGACTATCGCCGCGGAGGTAAACATAATCATGGTCATGGTCAGAATAACCGCCAGCAGACCCGGCACGGTGTTGACCACTGAACGCTGCTCGGGATTGAAATATTCCACCACCTCAAACGTCGGCACACTCTGAACGACGGAACGCCCGGCCACTTCATCCAGTGGTAAATTACGTAATGCACGGATGCTGGCTGCCACCATGGTATCGGAGCCATCAAGCAGCCACTGACCGACCGGCTGAGTGATCGGCGACATCTCACGCTTACCGTCAAACGCCGGATGATTCACCAGCCGGTGACCTAAATCGGGAGGGAGATACAGTACGGCTTTAACTTCTCCATTCGTGATCGCTTTTTCTGCCTGCGACAGTGAGGTATAGAGATATTTAAAATCAACCACCTGAGTTACGCTGATTGCCTGTTCGATTGCCCGGCTGTAGCTGCTCTGACTCATATCCACCATACCGGCAGGGATATGGCGCACATCGGTATTGATCGCGTAACCAAAGAGCAGCAGCTGTAACATCGGGATCATAACGATCATACCGAACGTCATACGATCCCGCCGGAGCTGTTTCAGCTCTTTGATCACAATCGCCATCAGTCTAGCCAACATGACGACCTCCCGTACTTAATACAAAGACATCTTCCAGACTGGGGCGAACCTCATCCATCTGATAATCGGGACAACAGGATGCAATTAACGCTTTCGGGTCGGCGTGTTGCTGCCGGATAAGTACCCTCAGACGGCTGCCGATCTGCGACGCGGAAATAATATCATCCACACCGCTGAGACGCTGTTTGACTCCCCGTAAGTCATCGCCTCTGATTTCAATCACTTTCGCGCCCATTGATTCCATCAGATCCCGGGGAGAGCCATCGGCTCGTTTCACCCCTTTTTCCATGATGGCTAGCTGATGACAGCGTTCCGCTTCATCCATATAGTGGGTCGATACCAGAATCGTGGTGCCTGCCGAGCAGAGATCGAACAGACTTTCCCAGAAATCACGCCGGTTCTGCGGGTCGACGGCGGATGTAGGCTCATCGAGAAAAAGCAGTTCCGGCCGGTGCATGGTGGCGCACGCTAAAGCCAGGCGCTGCTTTTGGCCGCCACTCATGGTACCCGCCAGCTGTTTACTCCGTTTACTCAGCTCGTACTGTTCCAGTAACTCATCCACACGGTATTTATCTTTCACACCATAAATCTTGCCTACAAAACGCAGATTTTCTAATACGGTGAGATTGTCGTATAAGGAAAACTTTTGCGTCATATACCCGATACGGTTTTTGAGTTTTTCTTCATTACCCGCCAGCGGCTCACCAAGAATATTCACCTTCCCGGCCGAGGGCGGCAGCAATCCGGTCAGCATGCGGATAAGTGTCGACTTGCCGCAACCGTTCGGTCCGAGAAATCCGTAAATGCTGCCTTTGACCACCTTGAGGTCCAGTGAATCCACGGCGGTTAAATCCCCGAAGCGCCGCGTCAGTCCGTACGCTTCAATCGCATAGTCTGTCGCATAATCTGTTGCATAGCCTGCGTCGTTCATCTCCGCTCCGCTCATGGTAAATGCACCTCAACACCGATGCCGACCACCAACGACTCATCTTGTGGTAACTCAATATCAGTGAGATACATCAAACGCGCACGATCACGTTCATTCAGCGCAAAATAAGGGGTAAATGCCGGGCGACTTCGGATGTTTGAAACTTTCCCCCTGACCGGCTTATCCCGTCCGGAAACCAGCACCTCTACCAGATCACCCTGATGAATTTTATTCAGCGCCGTCGCGGGAAGGTACACCCGTGCATAAGTCCGCTTATCCGACAACAGGGTAATTAACTGCACGCCCGCCGCAATGCGATCCCCTTGCTGCCAGGGCAGGATATCCACCACCCCAGATTCTGGCGCGACTAAGGTTAAATCATCCAGTGACTGTTTTGCATAATCCAGCTCCGCCTGAGCCAGCCGTACCTGTGCCTCAGCCTGAGCCACCTCTTCACTGCGAGCCCCGTTTTTTAACTCTAACCACTGCTGATTTGCCTGAGCCAGCTGAGCCGCACTTTGATCTTTTTGTGCCCTTGCGGCATCCAGTTCGGCTTTATTTGCCACATTTTGTCCATATAACGTCTTGATGCGCTGATAGCGCTTATCTGCTTCATCAGCCTGAGCCCGAGCGGCCTGCACCGCAGCTCTGGCGGCCGATAACTGTTCACGCCGCGCACCGCTCTGCACCTGATCTAACTGAGCTCGCGCCAAATCCAGTGACGCCCGCTTCTGTTCAACCACCGCCAGGGCATGGCGATCATCCAACTGAAGCAGAAGATCCCCGGCCTGCACCGGCTGCCCCTCCTCTACCGCAATCATACGGATCGGTTCCGATGCGGGTGCCGAGAGAACGATCCGGTCACGCTCTACCACGCCCATCGCCCGATCGCCCTGTTCTTCTCCACAACCGATCAGGAGAAAGATCAGTAACGCACTGAGAAAATATTTCATTGTTCAACTCCTGATTCACTTAAGTCAGGTAAAGGAAAACGGAATAAACCCTGACTCATAACCTGACTATTATGCACCAGCAGTTTGTCGAGCATTTCCGGGCAGATTGACAACTCCAGCTCATCAAGCAACAATTTTGGGGCAATCAATGGAAATACCATCAAGCTGACAAAACTCAGTTTGACCAGATTAGGATCAAGGTTTGGATTTAATTGCTGCCGTTCGGCTAACATAAAAACCCATTCACCAGCGCTGCCGAATATTTCCCGAAAAACGGTAGACAGGATGTTATAAGCTTCCTGATTACTCTGCTGTTGCAATACCTGAAAAACCAAACGAGACAACGCCGGAGAGCTGGACATCATTTTGTAATATGCACTCATCAAATCGAGCGGGGAATCTGCCATGCTATGGCTATTCTTGCGCAGCATGTCCACAACCGGAGAAAATGTCTCTCTGACCATGGTTTCAAACAGCCCTGCTTTTGAGCCAAAGTAATAGCGAATCATAGCAGGATCAACATCTGCTTTATGCGCAATTTGCCTTAACGAGACCCGATCATAGTGATTGTGCAGAAAACAGTTGCGTGCAGCCTCTATTAACGCCGTTCGGGCATGCACATCATTTTTAGGTCGTCCGGGTTTGGCTGGCATAGATCCACTCTCATATAATTCCACATACGTTGAATATAGCGAATGAAAGATGAATTGGGGTGAGAATTAATTCTACAATTTGCCACATTGTGAAGAATAGAACACAAAAAAAGACGAGCACTCAGGCTCGTCTCAGATAATCGTATCGGTAAGAAGCGTAATTATTTAACGCGGCTTACGTATTCACCAGAACGGGTATCCACGCGAATCACTTCACCAATCTGAATGAACAGAGGAACACGAACAACCGCACCGGTCGATAGTGTTGCAGGTTTACCACCTGTACCTTGAGTATCACCTTTCAGACCAGGATCCGTTTCAGTCACTTCCAGTTCAACAAAGTTTGGCGGTGTTACCGAAATAGGGTTACCATTCCACAGCGTTAAAGTACAAGTGTTGTTCTCAACTAACCATTTCACGTTGTCGCCCACTGCTTTTACATCAGCCGGGATCTGTTCGAAGGTTTCGTTGTTCATAAAGTGGTAGAATTCGCCATCGTTATACAGATAATCAAGATCGATATCTATTACGTCAGCCACTTCAACGCTATCACCAGATTTAAAGGTTTTTTCCAACACTTTACCTGACAGAAGCTTACGGATCTTAACGCGGTTAAATGCCTGACCCTTACCTGGTTTTACATACTCGTTTTCGAGAATGACACAAGGCTCGTTATCAAGCATAATCTTGAGACCGCCTTTAAATTCATTCGTGCTAACAGTAGCCATTTTTTCCTCTTACCATTCTTCGAGTTAACATCAATGCCGCACATAATAACCCGAAAAATTGAATCTGTTGAGCAAAACTGGCTCAAAGAACTAACGAATGCGATCTCTGATCCTGAAAAGTTACTCAATTATCTCAATATCGACCCGGCCCCGTTCGCAAAAGGCTTCAGTGCCCGTACTCTTTTTGCGCAACGAGTCCCGGTCAGCTTTGCCAATCGCATGGAACCCGGGAATCCGGACGACCCTCTGCTGCGCCAGGTTCTGCCGCTGGAACAGGAGTTTGAGTTTCACCCAGGTTATTCGTCAGATCCGTTGGAGGAACAGGATACCGCTCAGCCCGGATTACTCCATAAATACAAAAACCGGATACTGTTAATCGTAAAAGGCGGCTGTGCGGTCAACTGCCGCTACTGTTTCCGCCGCCATTTTCCCTATCAGGAAAACAAAGGCAGCCGCTCGGTCTGGCAGCAAAATCTTGATTACATTGCTCAGCATCCGGAAATTAATGAAGTGATTTTGTCCGGCGGCGATCCGCTGATGGCAAAAGATCATGAACTGGCGTGGTTAATCGAAGGGATTGAAGCCATTGAACATGTTCAGACGCTGCGGATTCACACCCGCCTGCCCGTGATGATACCCAGCCGCATCACAAGCGAACTTTGTTCTTTACTCAAACATACCCGGCTTAACACCGTATTAATTACGCATATCAATCATGCCAATGAAATCGACCGGGAACTCGCACTGGCGATGAACCGGTTAAGAGACGCCGGAGTGACATTACTCAATCAATCGGTACTGCTTAAAGGGGTGAATGATTCCGCCGAAGCGCTGATAAAACTGAGTGAAATGCTCTTTTCTGTCGGCATTCTGCCCTATTACCTGCATGTTCTGGATAAAGTTCAGGGGGCTCACCATTTCTTTGTGCCGGATTCGCAGGCGCGGGAACTGATGCACCGCATCATTAAAGAGCTTTCCGGGTATCTGGTGCCTCGTCTGACCCGCGAAACTGGCGGACGGGCCAGTAAGACACCATTAGATCTTTACTTAGAGTAAGTTACCTGGAACCGGAGGTTGCCACCGCCTGATACCCCCCCTCTTCCAGCGGATAGAAATCGACGTAATGATTAATCGCCGGCAAAGAGTCTTCCTCATGATGCGTCACATACAGCAACTGACTCAGATTCAGTTCGGCAATCCGTTCCAGTGTGTGATACACCAGTTTGCGGTTTAAATAATCCAGTCCCTGATACGGCTCATCCAGAATCACAATCGCCGGTTGTTTAATCAGCGAACGGGCAATCAGCAGCAACCGCTGTTGTCCGTAATCGAGCGACTTAAAGCTGCTATTGGCATATTGTGACATTTCCAGTGCCTGCAGCCAGACTTTTGCCAGTTGCAGTTCTCTGGCAGAAGGCTGCGTGTACAGACCTATCGAATCATAAAAGCCCGACAGCAACACTTCTATCGCACGACAGTTCACCCGGTATTGCAGATGCAACGCCGATGACACCACGCCAATATTTTTCTTGATATCCCAGATACTTTCACCCGACCCGCGCTTCATGCCGAGCACACAAATATCGTTGCTGTAACATTGGGGATGATCGCCAAGAATCAGACCTAACAGGGTACTTTTGCCACAGCCGTTAGGACCGCGAATCTGCCAGTGCTCCCCCGCCTTAATGATCCAGTCTAAATCCTTAAATATCAGTCCGTCGGTATACTCCACCTTAACCTGATTCATCACCACCCGGAGATCAGGATACACCGTCGGTTCCTGATGCTGACGAATCAGTTCAATCAACACATCGCTTTTTTGTTCAGAAATAGCAGATAACTGCTGAATAACCGGATGATGGTGCCACTGTTCGGCGGTCATGGTCTGAGTTAACCGCTGCTCATCAAACAACGCAATATGAGAAATACAGCCGGGTAACTCATCTTCACGGGAGGTCATCAGCAACAGCTGTACAGTACCGGCCAGCTCGTCCAGCAATCCGGTCAGCCATTGACGGTGTGCAATATCCATCCCGGCATAAGGATCATCCAGAACCAATAAATCGGGGTGAGTTGCCAGTGCCCGCGCCAGCATCAGACGGCGGGTCTCGCCGGTGGATAACTGACGGAAACCTCTTCGACGCAGATGCAGCAGATCCATCCGTTCCAGCAAGGATTCAGTTTCGCTCTGTTCCAGGCAAATTTCTCCGATTAATTCTTCAACCGTCGAACCGTAATCAATACAGTCCATAAAATCGGTATCATCTTCAGCCAGTTCCCGCTCAAGTAATGTTTGCTGAAGAGCAAGAGAAACCACAGCGACTGAAGGAGGAATGTCAGACAGAACATCTGCCATGCCGGGAATATCCTGCATAAAAACACGGGATAACAGCTGAGCGGTTTGTGCCCGGGTCGTAAATACGCCCCAGTGCTGCTCCGGTTCGATAAACCAGTCATCAATACTCAATCCCTGAGTATCCTTTTTATAGTGAAGTCCCTGAATGCGCATTGTGATCCTTCTCTGACGTTGAAATATTACCTTCAAGTAAGGCAAATTGTTCCACCTTGTCTGCCTGATGAATCCGGTAGTGCCCTTTACCGTTACGTTTTACTTCGTACATAATACCGTCAGCGCTTTCAAGCAGAGCCGTAATATTATACCCCTCCGTTATCGACGTACTAACCCCGATACTAGCTCCCACGTGGGCCGATATCGTCGAGCTGATTTCAATCTCATTACGGAAAGAAGCCTGAATTTCATCAAGAATAACATGTAGCCGTTGCAAATTATCCAACAGCAGAGAAATAACAAATTCATCACCACCCCAACGCACGACGATATCATCACTGCGTAAGATACTACGTAAACGGGAGGCCACTTCTTTCAGGACAATATCTCCGGCTTCGTGACCATATTTGTCATTAACAGGTTTAAAATCGTTTAGATCCAGCAGTAATAATACAAAAATGGCATCGCTCTGTTTTGCAACAGCCATCTGCCTGGCGAACTTAATTTCACCGCCACGACGATTGAACAAACCGGTTAACGAATCATGGGTGGCATTGTATTCAAAATGACGTTCAAGCGCAGCGCGGTCAGAAATATCGTACACCACCATTTCAACAAACTGCCCCAGTTCTCCGCGCTTATCATCAATTAGTGAAAACAGCGAACGAACCCACACGTCATCATGTCCTTTGACTTTAAAATCACGAAAAATATTAATGTGCTGCTCACGAACCTGACGAATGACATCTTCCATTTCCGTTTTTTCTTCGACTAAATCCGTCGCATAGTAATATTGCGTTTTATCCGTTGAGTCATTTTTGAATACGGCCTCAAATGCCGGATTGGAGAGCAAGACTTTATTCTGCGCATTAATCAGAGCTATTCCCGCATGAGAATACTCAAAGATCATCCGGAACTGTCTTTCCAGATGAGCAATTTTGGTATTTTTCTCAGAATCAAGTGAATAAGAATCATGAATCTTTTTCACCATGATATTCATGCTTTCAGCCAGAAAACCAATTTCATCATCACTGGGAATTGTGATTGCCTGATGAGTGGTTGTAATGCCGATTTGCACCGTGCGTAACTGAGCAACCAGGCTTTGAATGGGGCGGGATACGACTGAGCGAAACAGCACCAGGAAAACAATGACCACCATAAGAATCAGCACCACCTGCCATACAACCAGAGACAGGCCCTTCTCTTTAGCCTGATGATTAACGAAATCCTGATTGATAAAAATGTCCAGTGAGCCAACTTGCCGGGTTTTTTCAAACTCCGTTTTCAGGCTGATATGAATATCTGAAACCGACGTATAGCGTACTTCCCCATTCGTCAGTTTCACGCCTGAGGATAGGGTAAAAATCACCCCTTTTATCTCAGGGATAGTACCAAGTCCGTTAACCGTTTCGGTCGCAAGTGAAAAATCATTAAGATAAGCCGCCATTGAGGCATTATTCCTGACCACAGAAACAAATTGCTCAATGCGGGAACGGGCATCTTCCTGTGCAGCACTAAATGCATGATGATAGCTGAGGATAGTGGTTGCAGGAATAAATAAGACCGCAACAATAACAATTGATGCCAGTATTTTTAATTCAATATGTTTAGTTACCCATATGAATAACGAAAACGGTCTTGATGTTCTCATTTTCGTCTCCCTTTAAAATGGACCCCAGCGCACTGGGGTTTTCCGACACCAGTTTTGCAATCTCTTTACTATCCGAAACCTGCATTGGCGGCGTAGCCCTGCCGCTGAACATTAAGCGCGCCCAGTAAGCATTGACTTCGGGTAAGGACATGCCGACCAAAGAGTAATAAAACTTCGTGCGCAATTCTGAATCGCCCGGAGCATCTATTTTAAGGACAGTCCCGCCTGACGGAAAATAGTGCGTCCGGCCCATATATAAATCGGTTAATTGCTGTTTAGTCAGCAACCGGATAGGATTTCGCTTATTTGCAACGACGAGGATATCCTGAGCACACACCAATCCGGGCATCAATAAGCAAATAGCAATAATGTTAACAATGATGCACTTCATTGAATACCATACAAATTTCCGACCGACTGTGGATAGGTCAACTCATTGAGAAACATTCATATAACCTCCCTCAGACCATGACACCGACTTATTAACGACATTGTAGCGACTAAAAGATAAAACTCACGAGCAGGGTATAATTATCCAGAGACTGCGATACATTATCGTCATTCCGTGTATGTTGCTCCCATAAAAAAGCCTTATGTGCAGCAACCCTGGAGTGATCCCATTGAGCCTTCAAAGCCACTCCGCGACAGATATCCCACCGGGTACCAAACGAAATCGTTTGCTGTTCACTATCGGTATAACCGAAAATGCCTTGAAGTGAGTCAGACATGATCAGATTTTCATCGACCTGACGCGGCGTCTTCGTCGTTTTTATAAATGAACCGATACCATAAATGCCCCAGTCACCAAACCGGCGGAAAATACTGGCATATCCGGAAACAAATGGAAGGACGACCTCTGTTTCTGTCTCTAAATAAGAAAGCTCTGAATCATATTTCCAGTCTCCGTCCCGGTATTCAAAGCCCAGTGTATAGTAGTGAAAATCCCGGCCTTCCAGCTCCAGCGCACCAATCAAATCAGAAGCATCATAATGATAATACTCAGCCAGTTGGGTTAAAGTATCGGTCAACTGAGTATAATCAGCATTTGCAAAATTGGCGACCTGTGACTGAGCATACCCTGCCCGCATCGTCATGTTATTGTTATCAAAGCGAACCGAAGCAGCAATATAAGGGGATAAATCATAGGAACTGTCTTCTGACACGGATAATTGCAAATCACTGGCCTGGCCGACAAACAGACGGGTAGACAACATTCCCTGACTGAAAAAAGTACTGTAGGTGACATCACCGCCATCAAAATAATAGACAGGGATAGAACCGTAATACTCTACCGGTGAGCGTACCCAGTCGTAGGCATAACCGACACTGCCAAATTCCGAAATCAGCGAGGTGTCATTGGAAATCCGTCCCAGACGAAATGTCCAGTTCGGATTCAGACTGTAAGTAAAATGGGCCCACTCCACATAAGAAGGCACATCATGAGTGATTCGGTCTTTAGCAATAAGCTGAGCACTAAAGCTAAGCGATGAGAAAAGAGGGGTGTCCACCTGAATACCCAGCACGGAATCCGTTTTCAGCTCCCATCCGCCAAACTGTCCATCCTGACCAATATCATTCCGGAATCCAAGTTCGCGGTTTCCTGCATGAGTTAGCGCTATGGTTCCGAATCCCCGGACCGATGAATGTTCAGTAACGGAGGCCATCGCCGGTTTAAAACAGATCAATATAAACCACACCATAACTGACGGAAAAAATATTAAGTAACGACAAATCATAATTATTCATATGCATCTGATGGAATCTAGTGCGCTATTCTATGTTATTTCAGACAATTATCCTACCCGTCAAACAGCATAAATCAGCCAAAAACAACCAACTTAATCTTATGAATAATAAAGAAATTTAACCTTGTTTTCGTTATTTTTACGTTACATATAAAAAACGAGGCTTAAAGCCTCGTTTTTCTCACATTTAAGAAGGTATAACAAAATATTACATCATTCCTGGCATGCCGCCCATACCACCCATATCGGGCATAGCCGGACCGTTATCGGCTTTCGGTAAGTCAGTAACCATCGCTTCAGTCGTAATCATCAGACCGGCAACTGAGGCTGCAAATTGCAGGGCACTACGAGTTACTTTAGTCGGATCCAGAATACCCATCTCGATCATATCACCGTACTCACCGCTTGCTGCGTTGTAACCATAGTTACCTTCGCCCAGTTTAATGTTGTTCGCTACCACAGACTCTTCATCACCAGCATTACCAACAATTTGACGAAGCGGAGATTCCATCGCACGCAATGCCGGACGGATACCCACAGTCTGATCTTCGTTGTCGCCTTCAAGGCCAAGCAGTTTAGATGCCGCACGAATCAGAGCAACACCGCCACCGGCAACCACGCCCTCTTCAACCGCAGCGCGAGTCGCATGAAGCGCATCGTCAACACGATCTTTCTTCTCTTTCATTTCAACTTCAGTCGCGGCACCTACTTTGATTACGGCAACACCGCCTGCCAGTTTAGCAACACGTTCCTGAAGTTTTTCTTTGTCGTAATCTGAAGTTGCTTCTTCGATTTGCTGACGAATCTGAGCCACACGCCCCTGAATCACCGCTTCATCACCTGCACCATCGATAATCGTGGTGTTTTCTTTAGTGATAGTCACGCGTTTTGCCTGACCAAGATCTTCCAGAGCTGCTTTTTCCAGTTCCAGACCGATCTCTTCAGAAATAACGGTACCACCGGTCAGAATCGCGATATCCTGTAGCATCGCTTTACGGCGGTCACCAAAACCAGGTGCTTTAACCGCAGCCACTTTCACGATACCACGCATGTTGTTGACCACAAGTGTCGCTAACGCTTCACCTTCAACATCTTCAGCAACAATTACCAACGGACGGGAAGATTTTGCTACCGCTTCCAGTGTGTTCAGAAGTTCACGGATATTTGATACTTTTTTGTCAACCAGCAGGATGAATGGGTTATCCAGTTCAACCGAACCCGATTCCTGATTGTTGATGAAATATGGAGACAGGTAACCACGGTCAAACTGCATACCTTCAACAACATCCAGTTCGTTATCGAATGAAGAACCTTCTTCAACAGTGATAACACCTTCTTTACCAACCTTTTCCATTGCTTCAGCAATGATATTGCCCACGCTGGAATCAGAGTTAGCTGAAATAGTACCAACCTGTGCAATCGCTTTGTTGTCGGCACATGGCACTGACAGCGCCTTCAATTCTTCAACTGCTGCCGCTACCGCTTTATCGATACCACGTTTCAGGTCCATTGGGTTCATCCCCGCAGCAACCGCTTTAACGCCTTCGTTAACAATCGCCTGTGCAAGCACGGTTGCCGTTGTTGTACCGTCACCAGCCGCATCATTCGCTTGTGATGCCACTTCTTTAACCATTTGAGCGCCCATGTTCTGGAATTTATCTTCCAGCTCAATTTCACGCGCCACAGAAACACCATCTTTAGTGATGGTTGGTGAACCAAAAGATTTGTCCAGAACAACGTTACGGCCTTTTGGTCCTAGCGTAACTTTTACTGCATTGGCTAATACGTTCACGCCTTCCAGCATTTTTACGCGAGCGTCATTACCAAATTTTACGTCTTTAGCAGCCATCTTTTTTTCCTTTTCTCAATTCGGTTTTATTAGTTCGTTATTGAAGTAAGAGCCAAAATTACTCGACAATTGCCAAAATATCGCTCTCAGAAAGAATCAGCACTTCTTTGCCATCAATCTTTTCTGATTTTGTACCGTAACCTTCAGCGAAAATTACAGTATCACCAACTTTAACATCCAGAGGCTGAACGGTTCCGTTTTCAAGAATGCGGCCTTTACCCACAGCAAGAATTTTACCGCGAGTTGATTTTTCCGCAGCAGAACCAGTTAAAACGATTCCACCAGCAGATTTAGATTCAACTTCTTGGCGTTCAACGATAACTCGGTCATGTAATGGACGAATATTCATCGGTCGTCTCTCCTGATTTAAATGTTCTGTATTAGTTAATAAAAAAGCTATTCATTAGCTCGTGCTACATATGTGGGGGATAAAAAGCCATAACCCAAGGGGCGGCTATTAAAAAATGTGATCATTTTTGCGAATCACAAATTTCTCTGCTTACCTCGGGGGAGGGGCCGTCATCCGCTCCTGCGATAAATAGTCAACTATTTACTTTATTAACAACAATTACCATAATAGCTCATGCATCAATGAGGAATAGCATGAAAACAGTCGATAAAATTCTCCATACCATTAAGCGTGATGGAGCAGTTACGGCCAAACAGATTGCCGAACAGTTTGACATAACCACGATGGGTGCCCGCCAGCATTTACAAAGCTTAGAAAATGATGGCTTAGTCGACTTTTTTGATGTGAAAGTCAAAGTTGGCCGACCTGCGCGTCACTGGGCTCTTACCGACAAAGGACACGAGCAGTTTGCCGACCTGCATGGTGAGCTGACCATCCAGGTCATTGAAGCAGTCGAACATCTTTTTGGCAGTGATGGACTGAGAAAAGTCACGCAAGAAAGAGAAGCACATACTTTAGCGGCCTATCAGAAAGCTCTGGCGGATTGCACAACGCTGGAAGAAAAGGTTTTTACCTTGGCAAAATTGCGGGAAAATGATGGCTATATGGTCGAAGTGGAGCCGATTGAGTCAGGTTACCGGTTAATTGAAAATCATTGTCCGATTTGTCGCGCCGCAATGCGCTGTCCCAGCCTGTGCCAGTCAGAATTAAATGTTTTTAGGCAGATATTAGGTTCTGAAGCCGAGATTTCCCGTGAAGAGCACATAGTTTCAGGGCAGCGACGCTGTTGCTACCTGATTACTTGTTGAAAAAAATGTCTTAAAAAAAGAAATCCCGCCGATCAGCCGGTCCTTGCTTTTTTTTTTAGCCACACCTGTCCTAGTGTTTACAAAGTACCCATGTGAATTTGTATCCATGCCGAGGTAATGTATGTCTGACACCAGGACCTATCTACAACTTCCCCCATTTGAGGAATTAGTTGCCCTTGCCGAAGAAAATCCGGAAGCCTTCTCACTGCTAAAACAAGAACTTTGTGAAGAAGCCATATTATCTTCGCCATCAGCCATTCAGGATCGTTTATGGGCACTCCAGAGCCATATCGATCGCATAGTTGGGAGCTGTAAGAATCCGAATCATGTTAACGCCCGTTTAATACAGGAATTAAATAAGCATTTTGTCCGTTTTCAGGCAACTTTAAACGGTCACTATCAGCCTGAATCTTCCGCCTCAGCGACAATTATTCCTTTCCCCCGCCACTGAGAATGGCGCTATTTTCAATTCCGTCGTTGAATACGCTTCTACTTATACTACCAGGAAGCTTATTCAACGGCCGGACTAAAAACAGGTCACTCTCGAATACCCGCTTACCTGGATATCCCTGATTTTGACGGTCAGGCTCTGAACATGTGCCGCCTGTTCACTGAGAATGGCCATTAACTGTTCCGATAGCGTACTTTTTTGCTGGGCAGAAAGCCCCTCGAGAGGCTCTAGCGTAACATGAATAAAATCAACCGAATCACTCAGTTCGCCAACTAACCACTGATGCAGGCGCATTGCTCGCGACTGTATTGAATTAACCTCAAAATACTGGCTTTCAATAAGCGCGTTGTGCAGATCTTCCAGCAACGACTGCACATTTATTCTTTCATCAACGGAGTGAGTGTACTCCATAATTAAATTAGGCATAAACTCTCCATTTTCTCTTTTGTCCGATATGGTTAACTGCTTTTTCAACTAGCTTACAGTGAAATCTATGAATTCGCCCACAGATATCGTGGCCCTAGATCACATTTCAATAACTGCTAGTTTTTTATATATCCAACAAAGTCATGTCCCTAGTCATGATCTACGCGATTTTATCTGGTATATTCACTTTCAATCTTATTTATTTTTCACTAACTGAATTTGGAGATATTCCTATGCGTCGTCCTGTTGTTATGGGTAACTGGAAGCTAAATGGTAGCAAAGCAATGGTAACTGACCTGCTAAACGGTCTGAATGCGGAACTTGAAGGTGTGTCAGGTGTTGACGTTGCTGTTGCTCCACCAGCACTTTACCTTGATCTTGCAGAACGTCTGATCAAAGAAGGCGGCAACAAAATCATCCTTGGTGCACAAAACACTGACGTAAACAACAGCGGTGCGTTCACTGGTGATATGTCTCCTGCAATGCTGAAAGATTTCGGTGCTTCTCACATCATCATCGGTCACTCTGAGCGTCGTGACTACCACAATGAATCAGATGAGTTCGTTGCTAAGAAATTCGCATTCCTGAAAGAAAACGGTCTGACTCCTGTTTTCTGTATCGGTGAAACTGAAGCTCAAAACGAAGCTGGTGAAACTGAAGCAGTATGTGCACGTCAAATCAATGCAGTTATCGACGAGTGTGGCGTTGAAGCATTCAACGGTGCAATCATCGCTTACGAACCAATCTGGGCTATCGGTACCGGTAAAGCAGCAACAGCTGAAGATGCACAACGCATCCACGCTTCTATCCGTGCTCTGATCGCAGCTAAAGATGCAGCAGTAGCAGAACAGGTTATCATCCAGTACGGCGGTTCTGTTAAACCAGAAAACGCAGAATCATACTTCGCACAACCAGACATCGACGGTGCTCTTGTTGGCGGTGCATCTCTTGATGCAGCAAGCTTTGCAGCAATCGCTAAAGCAGCAGCTAAAGCAAAAGCTTAATTCTGGCAATAGCCACTTTTATACTGAAAGGTCAGCGAATGCTGGCCTTTTTATTTGTCCGAACTAACCCGCTAGGAGAATGTCTTACTATCCAGTATTCTAATAACAAAGCCTTTACATACGTCCTATATGCAAGATAAACACGGCCTGCTATCCGATCCCATTAATACCGTACTGAGAAAAATGACGATTCCGATGGTCTTCGGTCTCGTATCCGTGTTGATGTTTAGCCTGGTTGATACCTTCTTTGTTTCCTTACTGGGAACCAAATCCCTTGCAGCGATGAGCTATACCTTTCCGGTAACCTTTGCCGTCAACTGCATCACAATGGGAATCGGAACCGGGCTTTCCACCCTGATTGGACGCTCGCTCGGACGGGGCAACGTCAACAACGCCGGCACCTTAACCACTCATGGCTTACTATTAGCTTTTACTCTGGTATCTGTCACCTCTCTGGCCGGCCTCCTGACCATCAAACCGCTTTTCAGTCTGTTGGGAGCCTCCGATGACCTCATTGTACTTATCGGGCAATACATGAATACCTGGTATCTCGCCGTGCCCCTGCTGGTGATCCCAATGGCCGGCAACAGCGCGATCCGGGCGACAGGTGATACTCAGACACCGGCCAAGCTTATGATATTCTCCGGTTTAATCAATGGAGTTCTCGATCCATTACTAATTTTTGGCTTTGGTCCCTTTCCTGAACTCGGCATTCAGGGCGCCGCCGTTGCCAGCGGATTCAGCTGGTTCGGAGGACTGCTGGGATCGTTCTATATCCTGATAGTGCGGAATAAATTCATTCGTCGGCCACAATGGAACAAATTTCTGCAGGACTGGAAACGAATCCTGTCTATCGGCACACCTGCCGCACTGTCCATCGCGATGAACCCGTTATCCGGAGCCATTTTGATGACTCTGCTTTCCACCCACGGTACCGCTGCCGTAGCAGCATATGGTGCAGCGCAACGAATTGAATCTCTGTTGATTATTGTCCTGATGTCATTAACTTCTGCCTTAACTCCATTTATGGCACAGAATTTTGGTGCCAAACAGTCCGGACGAAGCTTTAGCGCCCTGTTTTTAAGCATGCGCTTTTCCATCGTATTCCAGTTATTGGTGTTTGTGATGATGGTGCCGATTAGTGTTCCGCTCTCCAGGTTGTTTTCTCAGGAACAACAGGTACGTGAACTGTTATGGCACTACCTGTTAGTGGTCCCGCTCAGTTACGGTTTTCAAGGCATTGTGATGATGCTGGTTTCCGGGCTGAATGCCATGCATCAGCCGATCAAGGCGTTTAGTTGGAATTTTATGCGCCTGTTTATTTTTACCCTGCCCGGCGCCTGGATTGGTTCTTGGTATTACGATATCGAAGGTTTGTTTATCGGTATGACCATCGGTACCACTCTGGGGGGAATCGTCGCATACCTTTATGCTCTCAGATTAAAACAGTCATACCGACCCGATGAATAGAAAAAAGCCGGTAACATCGTCACCGGCCTTTTTCATGATTCATTCACTGACACAGCGTCAGATTTCTTCCTGTTCATCAATAATAACGTCTTCATCATCCAGATCGTCTTCATAGCCTTCTTCACTTAACGCTTCGGGCGAAATGATAATACCCGTGCTGTCGGCATACAGATAATCTTCAGGAAGGAACGTTACCCCACCGAAATTAACCGGGATATCAGCTTCGCCAACACCGTGATTAGAAGCGCCAACCGGAATCGAAGCCACCGCCTGAATACCCAGATTCATTTCTTCCAAATCATCGATTTCGCGAACGCTACCGTAAACGACGATACCTTCCCATTCATTTTCCTCTGCAAGTGCTGCCAGTTCAGCATCGATCAGAGCACGACGCAGCGAACCACCACCATCAACCAACAGAATCCGACCGGTACCATCCTGATCCAACACATCCCGGATTAAACCATTATCTTCATAACACTTAATCGTCGTGATCTGGCCTGCAAACGAAGTGCGACCGCCAAAATTACTAAACATTGGTTCCACAACATCAACCTGGTCAATGTACATGTCACAAAGTGCAGACGTATTGTATTCCATAGAGGTAGCTCTCATAACGAAGGTCTTCTCAGTTGAGTATAAAGGGTGAA
The DNA here is from genome assembly GCA_050296215.1 of Vibrio sp. Lineage (GTDB taxonomy): Bacteria > Pseudomonadota > Gammaproteobacteria > Enterobacterales > Vibrionaceae > Vibrio. The sequence continues at coordinate 48,833 of JBNKRC010000001.1, forward strand.
TAAGTCATTGCAATGACAAAGCTCAATTAACTAACAATAGTTTGAGCAACTAATACCGCAACAAACAGTAAATTGGTTACCACCGAGCATTTAACAATCACCGGTAACATCGGTGCAATCTGTACCGGATAGCGAGCCTGTTTAACGGCGGTTGCATGCTTAGTCACAACAATCAGACTCAGAGCAAACGGCAATCCTAGCCATACCGGCTCCGTTTGCAGTACCAGATAACCACTAAAGGCGATAAATGCGCCGAATATCAGAGAAAAGTGATATTTCTTAGCCAGTTCCGGGCCCAAACGTACCGCAACCGTTCGCTTACCACACTCTTGGTCATTTTCAATATCGCGCATGTTATTCACATTCAATACCGCGACAGCAAACAGACCACAGCCAATTGACGGCAACAATAAGCGTGATTCAATCACTCCGGTATGCAGAAAATAGGTACCGCACACCCCAAGCAGACCAAAAAAGATAAAAACCGATAAATCACCCAGCCCCACATACCCGTATGGTTTATTACCCACGGTATAAGCGATCGCCGCCAGCATAGCCAGTACACCAAGTCCGATAAATGCGATGATGCTTTCAACGGAATTTAAAGCATACAGGATCAGGCACAAGCCGGATAACATGGTCAGAACAAGGTTAATCACAATCGCCTGACGCATCTCTTTCAGTGTCACTGCGCCTGACTGCAGGGCCCGTACTGGTCCCAGACGGGCATCGTTGTCAGTGCCTTTGACAGCATCGCCATAATCGTTAGCCAGGTTAGACAGAATCTGAAGTAAAATCGCAGTCAGTAAAGAAAGCAGTGCCACCATAGGAGAAAAATGTCCCATCGAGAAAGCGAGCGAGCTTCCGGTCAGAATGGAGACTAATGCCAATGGCAATGTTTTAGGTCTTGCGGCACTGAGCCAAACGGATATTGAGCGATTCATCATTCAGGCTAATTTAAATACGTTAACTGCTATTATACGCCCAAATGGCTTATATGAAAAAGCCCGTCTGTGACGGGCTTGATCTTAACACCTAAAAGGCATACCTATAAATGCACCATAATGCATAAAGACAAATCTACAGGATAAAGCGGGTTAAGTCTTCATCTTCAACCAAATCACCCAGACAGTTTTTCACATATTCCTGATCGATAGTGAAGGTTGAGCCGGAGCGCTCGGAAGCATCGAACGAAATTTCATCCATTAAACGTTCCAATACGGTATGCAGGCGACGGGCACCGATGTTTTCGGTGGTTTCATTAACACGCCATGCCGCTTCAGCAATCTGAGTGATCCCGTCTTCGGTAAATTCCAGATTCACGTCTTCTGTTTTCATCAGCGCCATATACTGTTCGGTCAGTGAGGCTTTAGGCTCGGTCAGAATACGTTTAAAGTCTCCGCTGGAGAGAGCTTCCAGCTCAACACGAATCGGCAGACGACCCTGTAATTCAGGAATCAGATCCGATGGTTTTGCCACCTGGAAGGCACCGGAGGCGATAAACAGGATATGATCGGTATGAACCATGCCGTGTTTAGTCGAAACCGTACTGCCCTCAATTAGGGGAAGCAGATCGCGCTGAACCCCTTCACGGGAGACATCCGGCCCCGATACTTCACCGCGCTTACAGATCTTGTCGATTTCATCAATAAACACGATGCCATTGTTTTCAACGTTGAAGATCGCCTGCTCTTTCAGCTCTTCCTGATTCACCAGTTTCGCCGCTTCTTCTTCCGCCATCGCTTTAAGTGCGTCTTTTACCTTCATCTTGCGTTTTTTCTTGGTATCACCTGCAAGATTCTGGAACATCCCCTGAAGCTGGTTGGTCATTTCTTCCATACCCGGAGGTGCCATAATTTCTACACCCATCTGAGGTGCCGCGACTTTAATTTCGATCTCTTTATCATCCAGATCGCCTTCACGCAGTTTTTTACGAAAAACCTGACGGGTTTTAGAGCTGTCTTCCGTCGGAGCTTCACTCTGTCCCCAGGCATCTCGAGGCGGAGGAAGTAATGCATCCAGTACTCGGTCTTCGGCTAACTCTTCAGCGCGGTATTTCACTTTTTCCATCGCTTGCTGATGAGTCATTTTTACCGCCACATCGGTAAGATCGCGGATGATACTCTCCACTTCTTTACCTACATAGCCAACTTCAGTGAATTTCGTCGCTTCGACTTTAATAAACGGTGCATTCGCCAGTTTAGCCAGACGACGGGCAATCTCGGTTTTACCCACCCCGGTAGGACCAATCATCAAAATATTTTTTGGTGAAACTTCGACGCGCAGGCTTTCATCAAGCTGCATACGACGCCAGCGGTTACGCAGTGCAATCGCGACAGCGCGTTTTGCTTTATCCTGACCGATAATATGGCGGTTCAGTTCATGAACAATTTCACGAGGTGTCATTTCAGACATAATTAACAATCCTTAACTTTGGGTAACACGCTATCTTTTATTTTTCTTCAACCGATTGTGTTTCGGGAACATCTAGTTCTTCGATAGTGTGATGATGGTTGGTAAAGACACAGATATCGCCGGCAATATTCAACGCCTTCTCGGCAATAGTGCGAGCGTCCAAATCCGTATTTTCCAGCAATGCCGTCGCCGCTGCCTGGGCAAAATTACCACCGGAACCGATAGCAATCAGATCATGCTCCGGCTGAACCACGTCACCGTTACCCGTAATGATCAGCGATGCCGTTTCATCAGCCACGGCCAGAATGGCCTCCAGACGGCGTAACGCGCGGTCACTGCGCCAGTCTTTAGCAAGCTCAACCGCAGCCTTGGTCAGATGCCCCTGATGCATCTGCAGTTTACTTTCAAAACGTTCAAACAAAGTAAAAGCATCCGCGGTGCCACCGGCAAACCCCGCCAAGACCTTATTGTTATACAGACGGCGCACCTTACGGGCGTTGCCTTTCATCACGGTATTGCCCAGCGATACTTGCCCGTCACCGGCGATCACAACTTTATTATTACGACGTACTGATACGATGGTAGTCACGAGGTGCCTCTTACTTTTTGTTTCTGATGTTGATAAAAAAGTATATGAGGACAAGCAGAAGAGAATTCAAGAGGTGATGTGATTTTGCACACCACCTCCTGAGAGGTTCATTTAACCAGGCCGCTACTGAGGTTCTTTCCAGATTGCGCAAGGCTCAATTTTCGCCCGCTGCAATTTATGCTTATCACGTTCCGCATCACGCTTAAATTTATATGGCCCCAACACCACCCGGTACCAGCTACTCTCCTCTTTTTTGCGAATTTTGCTGGTGATCCCCTGAAAAGCAATCATTGCCTTGCGCTCTTCAGCCTGAGCCATGGTTTTATACGCTCCGCACTGCATAATGTAAGGTATCTCGGAAACAACCAGCTCCTTGGCCGTCACTTCAATTTCCTTGTTCGGCAGAATTTTTTCGTAATCCCACTCCTGTGCCGGGGGTGGTGGCAGAACTTCTTTTTTCGTTGCTTTAGGCTTTGGTGCCGGAGCCGGCCTGCTCACTTGCTTTTTCGGCGGTTCAGGGCTCTGGCTGAGAAACGTTAAGCCATAGCCAAAGATCGAAACGGCGGCAATGGCAATCAGACCACTACGAACAGGCAGGGGTCGGCGCGTTTTCTTCGGCGCGGGTTTTCGTTTTGACCCACTGCCTCGTCTTACATAATCTTTACTGGCCACAATTACTTAGAATTTTTCCAAACATGGGACCTATGGTAATGGAAGAACGTAGTTTAACTCAACCGTGATATACATGATCGAGTCATAAACCGGTCAGAGAGATCGTGGCGGCGCGACACTGTCCCGAATCACCAGTTTGGTTTCAAGCAGGCGGGAACCGGCAACCACATCGTTGCCACGCAACACTTCAATCATCATCAGCATAGCCTGACGGCCAATTTCATATTTAGGCTGAGCCACTGTAGTCAACGGAGGATCGCAATATTGTGCAAATTTAATATCATCAAAACCCACCACCGAAAGATCCTGAGGAACACGCAGCCCTAACCGCTTCGCCTCCTGAATCGCACCTATCGCCATCATATCGTTATGACAGAAGATCGCGGTTGGCGGCAAACTAAGATTCAACAACTGACGCACCGCTTTTGCTCCGGCTTCAAACGAGAAATCACCAAACAACAGATACGACGGATTCATCGTCAGATTTCCCCGGCGCAGTGCCTGTAGATATCCCTGGTGGCGGAACTGACATAATGCCGCATTTTCAGGACCGGATACTTCAGCGATTTTTTTGTGGCCCATCTGAGTCAGATAGTTCACCACCTCAAATGCAGAAGTCAGATTATCGATATGTACCGTAGGTAATTCCAGTTCCGGCGCATATTCACAAGCCATCACCATTGGCGGAAGATTCTTCTGCTCCGGTTTGCTGGCATCAAACGGCAGGTCCGTTCCCAGCAACAACATACCATCCGCCTGTTTGGTAAAGACTAAATTTACAAATGAGCTTTCTCGACGTTTCTGCTGAGCACTGTCACCGAGTAACACCAGATAACCGTGCTCAACCGCAGCATCTTCGATACCCCGGATAATTTCAGAAAAATAGGGATCACAAATATCCGGCACGATAGTGACGATTGTTTTTGATTCATTACGACGCAGATTGCGGGCCAGAGAATTGGGTGAATACCCCGACTCAAAAACCGCCTCTTCAACTCTTTTGCGCGTCGTGGGTGATACTTTTTCTGGGTTCATTAATGCCCGAGATACCGTCGCGGTCGACACTCCTGCAAGCTGAGCAACGTCCTTCATTGTTGCCATACTGATTCACCCTCTTGATTAATCCTGACAAAGATGTTTGCATACAATTTATCGTTGTCCGGCAAAATTGATGCACTTGCCTAGTGTAAGCAATTCATGAAGTAAAATGTCGGTCTATCTAACAAATCTTGCATTATAAGTGTGAAGAAGTTCACGTTAAGAGGTATTTGAATTTACTGATACAATTGCCGATATCCTGCCGCCGGTATGGATTAAAGGCTGTAGCACAAGAATAACAGCCCCGGCACTCATAATCACCGGAAGGAATCATCAGGAGAGATCGTACGGCTCAATATCCAGGTTCCATTTTACTTTCGAGGCCAGCGGTAACATGGCAATTGCAGGCTTCGTCCCGGTCAACAGGTGTTGCATCACTGAACGGGTCTGAGTCTGCAACAGGAGATGCCAGCGGTATTTCCCGGCCCGTTTTGCCAGCGGTGCAGGAACCGGTCCTAATACGGTACAGCTGTCATCAAACAAAGGATGGACTTCAAATGTCTGACGAACCTGACGCAGAAAGTTTTCGACTTGCTCAGTAGTGGTCGACTCCGCCCGGATCAGAGTCAGAAAAGTGAATGGCGGCAGCCAGGCCATTTTTCGCTCAGCCAGTGCTGACTGAGCAAAATGACCGTAATCCTTCTCGACCAGAGCTCTTAGCAGGGTATGCTCCGGGTGATGAGTCTGTAATACTACCTCACCCGGCTTACTGGCCCGGCCTGCACGGCCAGCAACCTGGATAAATAACTGCGCCAGACGCTCTGCCGAACGAAAATCACTGCTGTATAACGCGCTGTCCACGTCCAGTAAACCAACAAGAGTCACATCAGGAAAATGATGGCCTTTAGCCAGCATCTGAGTACCGATTAAAATCTGGTATTCTCCCTGATGGATAGAATTCAGTGCCTGTTCCAGACTCCCCTTGCGCCGGGTGCTGTCACGATCAATACGTAAGGTTTTATATTCCGGGAATAAACTCTCCAGCTGCTTTTCAAGCTGTTCCGTCCCGACCCCGACGGTCACCAGATTAGTGGAGCCACAGGACTGACACTGATGAATAACCGGACGCTGTGAACCGCAGTGATGACAGCGTAGTTCGTTACTATTCTGATGATAGGTGTAATAGGCATCACAGCGTTTACACTCGGCCAGCCATCCACACTCATGGCACATTAACGCCGGTGAAAATCCGCGCCGGTTTAAAAACAGTAACACTTGATTACCGGCAGCGAGATGACGCCTCATTTCGGCAATCAATGGCGCCGACAGCCCGCCTTCCAGATAAAGGTCTTTAATATCTAATACCCGGTTTCGTGTCGGTGAGGCCTGCCCGGCACGCTGAGTTAATTTAAGATGATGATATTTACCGCTTAGCGCATTATGTAATGTTTCCAGAGCTGGTGTTGCCGATCCTAAAATAACCGGAATATTTTCCTGGCTGGCACGCATCACCGCAACGTCTCTGGCATGATAGCGCAGACTGTCCTGCTGTTTGTAAGAGCTGTCATGTTCTTCATCGACAATAATAATACCAAGCTTCTTAAATGGTGCGAACAAAGCCGAGCGGGTGCCGATGACGATGCCCGCCTGACCATCACGGGCGCCTAACCACGCATTTAAGCGTTCAGTATCGTTTAACCCGGAATGAATCACTTCGATAGGCACATCGAAACGGCGCTTGAAGCGATTGATGGTTTGCGGCGTCAGCCCGATTTCTGGAACCAGAATCAATGCCTGTTCACCACGAGCCAGCACCGGAGCAATTAAATTTAAATAAACTTCCGTCTTACCCGATCCGGTGACGCCGTCGAGCAGATAACAGGCAAAATCAGAGTGACTGTTCACCGTGGCCACCGCCACAGCCTGTTCCTGATTGATTTTAGGCTTATCGAATTGGTTTTCCGGCTCTGACGGCCAGCTTCCGGCTTCCGGCAAGCGTTCTGCGCACTCGACCCAGCCTTTCTCTTCCAGCGTAGTCAGTACCGAACGGGGAATTTCCTGCTCAATAAACTCTTCATGACTCACAGACCCCGCCTGCAGCATCGATAGGACTTTGGCTTGTTTGACGGCCCGTCCCAGTCCCTGCATCAGACGGTCCCGCCCGGATTCGGTCAGTGACCACTGAATCACCGGCGCCAGAGCTGCACCTTTGCCTTTACGTAACGCAGCCGGCATCGCAATCGCAAAGGTGTCTCCCAGCGGATAGTGATAAAACTGACTGCACCAGTTGATTAAAGCATAAAGCTCTGCGTTCCATAGCGGTTCGCTATCCAGCACTTCCTGTATCGGTTTTAACTTTTCCGGAGGCAGATCCGATTGAGTAACAAATCCGGTAACGACGCCGACTAGCGTCTGACGGCCAAACGGCACACTCACCCGTCCGCCAATAACCGGAAAGCAATGGCTCGGAATAAGATAGTCAAATTGCTTATCAAGTGGAACGGGCAACGCTACACGTGCAATAGTCGGGCGCATGGCAAAAATTCTGCATCAAAAAGGAACTGACAGTCTAAACGATGAATTTATTAATTTCGAGCGGTTAAAGTGGTGAAAATAACGTCAAAACAGGTTGATCCAACCACGACTATTCTTTAATATAGCGCGCCTTAAAGCTGTATCGATATTTTCGGACTGCTTTAGCTACTTTTATTAACGATACGTGTGGTGTCCGGCAACGATCCGGATAGCGACACGGCCCAATATTGAGGTTATCCCATGAAAGCTGGTATCCACCCAGAATACAAAGAAGTAAATGCAACTTGCTCTTGCGGCAACGCGTTCACTTTCAAATCTACTCTAGATAAAGATTCTCTACACCTTGACGTATGTGACAAATGTCACCCATTCTACACTGGTAAACAACGTATCGTTGATACCGGTGGTCGTGTTGATCGCTTCAACAAACGTTTCGGTGCTCTTTCAAGCAAGAAGTAATCACTTCCTGACACTGAATGTAAAAAGGACGCGATATCGCGTAATGCCGGTCAGTTAAGCTGACTGGCATTTCTTTTATTAGGGTATTTACTTGGTTTAGGTTTCACCACCCTCGGATATACTCTGTCTTCTCGCCTTATTGGTAGCCGATATACACCAAGTTGTTCTATGAGGAACTCGTAGTGCTTAGGTAAATTACCGGGACTCGTTAATGGTAAAGTCTTTAGATATACCAATACTGCTCGTGAACAGCTTGCAAAACTTAATTGGTTCGGCCAGATATCTTGTTTATGCGCTGCTTCTGTCATTGCCTGACGGATAAGGTTGTAAGCTAATAAAAGCCCCCATAACTCCTGCTCTACCATCTCTGGCTTTTTGCTTCTTAGCGTGTACTGGCTATTGAGCAGCGTTTGTTTCATTTCACGATAGCCAAGTTCAATTTCCCAACGGTGGCTGTACAAGTCTACGATTTCCGAACCAGGGTAACGGATTGGGTCTGTCATAGAGGTAATGACTTTGTAGTTTTTTCCTTTAATGGTTTTACTCACGAGTCTTGCTTCAACGTACTCAGGTAACTCTGGATTTTGCTTACGAGCTTGAGGTGTAGTCGTTAAACGTATGTGATTGTCTTGGCGACCATTTGAATGGAGAACTTCATATTGTAAGTCTTTTTTAGCAGGGATAAGCCAATGCTTTTCATTTCCTGATTGATGCCATTTATAGAGTAGATTTAACGAATAAAATCCTTTATCAAACAGGGTTAAGCTGTTGTTTGGTGTCGCGCCTATAAGCTCTTCGGCAAGCTTCATTTCATTTGTCCGATAACCACTAAACACGCTATTTAATAACTGATGGCTTGTTAGCTCCATATGACAAACCATCCGAATTTGTGGAAAAGATGTTTGTCCGTGTTGGTTGGATGGAGAGCCAAATTGTTCTCTATTTTCTTCACTATCCGACGTACGCCAGACAACACCATCTACGGCTAATAAATTTAATCCGCACCATGTTTCAAATTGAGTTTGATGGAAGAAGTGTTGAGCCATCATTTGAAAAACAAGTCTGACACTCTCGGCACCTAACCGCTGTCTTGCTTGAACCAAGGCGCTAGGAGCAACAAGTGGCTTTTTCCCTGGCAACATTAAATCCATATGTGTAGCCAGATCCCATACCGATTGCTGACGATATAGGCTCATACCAATAACTGACCACATAACGGCTTCTAGTGGTAGTCGACGCTTTCTAACGGTTGCAACACCGGCTGTTTGGAATGCCTGACGAACAATATCATCATCTAAAAACTGATTGAGCTTTTCATAGCTTAAGAAGTCTTGATTAGATTCAACAGTGGTACACAGAGCTTGTTCTAGGTTCATAAAAAAATCCGACATCATTACTGATATCGGATTTTTACATGTTCTAAGGATCGTTCAACTGATCTGCTAATTTTCTCTTAACTGATCGGCATTAGGCATTGCCTCCTTTTTTCATTCAGATTTAAGCTTCCGGTGTGGTTTCTGTCTGAGGAGCGTCAGCAAATACCTGAGTCGGTTTGGCAACCAGACTGCGGTTTTCCTGATTCACTTCGGTCAGTACCACTTCCAGATTGTCGCCAAGCTTATAAACGACTTCTTTATCAATGGAAAGCATACCGGCATCGCCGTTGCATTCGATACGCTCTTTATTATTAAGAACCAAAGCACCCGGAATAAATGCCGTTGCTCCGTTTTCTAACAGGCGTACACGCATACCGGCACGATTGATATCAAAGATTTCTGCCGTATAGCGGGTTTCATTGGCCGGCTCATCGGCAAGCGTACGGGCATACAACCAGTCACTGACATTGCGCTCGGCAATTTTGTGGTGTTTACGGTGTATCGCTAACTCTTCACCAACGGTTTCGTCTGGTACCTGAACCGGTTCTTTACCCATGACGTGCGCTTTCAGTAAACGATGGTTGATCATATCGCCATACTTACGGATCGGAGACGTCCAGGTTGCATAAACATCCAGTCCCATTGCGAAGTGAGGAAGAGGCTGATTGCCGACTTCACTGTAGGCCTGGAATTTACGAATCCGGTTATCCAGATAGGTGGTTTCCTGAGCGCAGAGGCTACGGCGCAGGCGGGCAAAGCCGTCAACTGTAGCTAACGTTTCAGCGGTCTGATCGGTAATGCCATATTCGACCAGCAGTTCAAGAACTTCGGCCATTTTTTCCGGTTTGATGCCTGAGTGAGTATTAAATACGCCAAGGTTAAAGCTGGACTGTAATACCCGGCCGGCACAGATGTTCGCCGTAATCATCGATTCTTCTACCAGACGGTTTGCGCTGCGGCGCAGATCCGCATGAATCGCGACGACATCGTTATCTTCGCTCAGTTCAAAGCGGTAATCCGGACGGTCCGGGAATACCACGGCATGCTCTTCCCGCCATTGAGCGCGAACTAATGAGAAATCATACAAATCTTTAACGACCTGAGCGATTTCTTCTGACGGTGTCCAGTTCTCGGATTGTCCGTTTTCTAAGTAGTCAGAAACGTGATCATAAACCAGACGGGCGTGTGATTTAATGTTTGCGGCAAAGAAACGGATATCATCACCGATAACACCATCTTTAGCGACGGTAACGGTACAGCACAGGGCAGGGCGTACTTCGTTTTCGATCAGAGAACAGAGCTCATCGGCCAGATCGCGTGGCAACATTGGAATGTTGCGTCCCGGAAGGTAGATGGTATAACCACGTTCGCGGGCGACTTTATCCATCGAATCATCCGGAGTGATATAAGCAGTCGGATCCGCAATGGCAATGGTCAGTTCAAAATCACCGGAATCTAATTTTTTCGCATACAGGGCATCGTCCATATCTTTAGTGGATTCACCATCGATAGTAACGAAAGGCATCGCCGTCAGATCTTCGCGGACGAGCGCTTCGTCGTCTTTCAACTGCCAGTTATCAATACCTTCCGGTTCTTTATTCGGCAGATCATTTTGAGCCAGAGTTACCCACCATGGTGCGATTTTATCGTCAGCATCAGTGATTTTTTCTGAGATTTCGGCAAAAAAACCATTATCACCCTTAAGCGGATGACGGGTTAAGTTGGCGACAACCCAGTCACCCTCACTAATCTCGTTCGGATTCAAGCCTTTTGCCACTTTTGCTTTCAGTGGTTGCTTCTTCAGCTGAGGATGATCAACAGCAACATTAAGTTTGCCCTTAATCAGTTTTACGCGGCCGATAAAACGGGTTAAAAATGGTTCAATCAGCTTCTCCGGCTCTGCGACTTCGCGTTCTTTTTCTGTACGAATAATCGCCATGACTTTGTCGCCATGCATACATTTTTTCATGTATGGAGGTGGAATAAAGAAGCTGGTTTTGCTGTCTACTTCGAGAAAGCCAAAGCCTTTATCGGTTGCTTTAATTGTGCCTTCTTTTTTCGGCAGGTTTTCTTGGATCTGTTGCTTTAATTGAGCGAGGAGCGGATTGTCTTGGAACATTGTGTGATTATAAACCTTTGACTTTAATGAGGGTTAAACTTACCTCAAAATCTTCCCTAAATTCGTCCCCCAAAAAACTACAGTGAGATCTATGGGAACAATCATAGGTATGAATAACTTTTGAAAGACAGTTACTGTCGCACATACTACTAGGTAATGTGATGAATGTATATTTGTCATCTCGACAATCATTCTCATCAGTCCTGTTTAATATGCCGATACGATCCTGAATCTATGGTTAACCCCATAGACTACAATTGATAAAGAGGGAAAGGGGAAATCTTGAGCCATATCCTGAACAATATGAGTATCTCCCTGTTTTAACGTATATAAGGAATATCCTTATGTTTAAACAAATCGTTAACTTGCCGGCCGACGCCAGGATATTTGTGGTTGGCGATATTCATGGTGAAATTAGCAAACTTAATAAAGAGCTGGCTAAAATTGGGTTTAGTGAGAAGGCAGACATGCTGATTTCAGTGGGTGACCTTATTGACCGTGGGGAAGACAGTGTTGCCGGGCTGGAGCTCATAACTAAAGAGTGGTTTAAAGCGGTGCGCGGGAACCACGAAGATATGATGATTAACGGGTTGTGTAATGGTGATAAGAATATGCTGTCTAACTGGGTATTCAATGGCGGTTCCTGGTTTTTTCGGTTAGATCAGGTCCGGCAGGAATATGCTAAGAGTCTGGCTGAGATGGCGAAACACATTATGCCGTACATTATTGAAGTACGACGTAATGACGAAAAATATGTTGTGTGCCATGCCGACTATCCATCCGATCATTATCCTGCCGAGAATGAAGAAGCTCTGGCTTTTGATATTATCTGGTCGCGCAGCCGTATAAAAAAAGTGATGAATGATTTACCACATAAAGCGATTAAAGGGGCCGATCTGTTTATTTTCGGGCATACGCCTTTGCGGGAAGTTATCCGGGCCGATAATTGTGTATGGATAGATACAGGTGCTTGTTATAGCAGCAGTAATCCATTGACGGTTCTGCAGCTTTAGTTCTTGGTCTTTAATAAAGAAGAAAAGGATAATTTTTGTGCAGGTTTGGTGATTCTCAGGTCAAGGAAGTATGAAATCCTTAAATCAGAAATAAATATTTGTGACGAATTTCAATTTTTTCTGGCTTTTTATCAGGGTTTAAGGAATAATCCGCGTCCTTTGAGATGTCCCTAGTCGCTTTGGAGTGTTTCGGTAACTCCGCATCTGAATGGATTCTTTCCGCGTTGAAATTGGAATTGGTGGAGCGTATGGGACCTGGTATTTATGTAATTTAGTGGGAACCCCATGCAAGAAACTACGATTCAATTCAGTGAATTAGCGTTAAATAACGAAATCCTTTCAGCTCTTAATGAAATGGGTTTTACAACACCAACGCCAATTCAGGCCGCAGCTATTCCTTTCCTTCTGGAAGGACGTGATGCGCTAGGTAAAGCCCAGACCGGTACCGGTAAAACCGCGGCTTTTTCTCTTCCTATTTTAAATAAACTTGATCTTTCTCAGCACAAACCACAAGCAATTGTCCTTGCTCCGACTCGTGAGCTGGCGATTCAGGTGGCCGCTGAGGTTAAAAACTTAGGCCAGAATATCAAAGGACTGAAAGTTCTTGAAATTTATGGTGGTGCTTCAATTGTTGAACAGATGCGTGCACTTCGCGCCGGTGCTCATATTGTCGTTGGTACACCAGGCCGTGTTAAAGATTTGATTACCCGCGATCGTTTACATTTGGACGAAGTCGGTACTTTCATCCTTGATGAAGCGGATGAAATGCTGAAAATGGGCTTTGTTGACGATGTAACCTGGATCATGGAACAAGCTCCGGAAACGGCGCAGCGCGTACTGTTCTCGGCAACTATGCCTCCTATGGTTAAAGATATCGTTAACCGTTTCCTTCGTGATCCTGCACGTGTAGACGTTGCCGGTGCTAATCAGACTGTGGCAAAAGTAGAACAGCAGTTCTGGGTTGTAAAAGGCGTAGAAAAAGACGAAGCAATGATGCGTCTGCTTGAAACAGAAGACACTGATGCATCTATCGTATTCGTTCGTACCCGTCAGGATACCGAGCGTCTGGCAGACTGGTTGTGTGAGCGCGGCTTTAAAGCGGCGGCATTACACGGTGACATCCCTCAGTCACTACGTGAACGTACCGTTGATCATATTAAAAACGGCGTGATTGATATTCTGGTTGCAACAGACGTTGTTGCCCGTGGCCTGGATGTGCCTCGTATCACTCACGTATTTAACTACGATATTCCGTTTGATGCTGAATCCTATGTACACCGTATCGGTCGTACCGGTCGTGCGGGACGTAAAGGTAAGGCGATTCTTTTGGTTCGTACTAACCAGATTCGTATGCTTCGTACGATTGAGCGCGTTACCCGTTCAACAATGGAAGAAATCCAGCTGCCATTGCGTGATCAGGTTGCGGAAGCCCGCCTGGTTAAATTAGGCGCTGAACTGGCGGCTGAAACAGAACATAAAGCATTAGATAAGTTTGCTGAGCTGGTTGAAAAGCTACAGACTTCTCTGGAGATCGATGCAACGACACTGGCGGCTATTCTGTTAAAACGTCAGCAAGGTAAGCGTCCTCTGTTCTACATTGGCGAAGATCCGATGATTGCTGAGATTGAGCGTGAAAAAAACCGTCGTCGCGAGCGTCGTGAAGGTGGTAACTCTCGTTCTAACAATCAGGACTGGGATACATACCAGCTTCAGGTTGGCCGTGAACAGGGTGTTCAGGTTAAAGATATCGTGGGTGCGCTGGCAAATGAACTGGGTCTGACTAAAGGTTCAATTGGTGCGATTAAACTGGCTCCGGCACATACTTTTGTTCAGCTTCCTAAATCAATGTCTTCGGAAGTTACCCGTAAATTACGCAAACTGCGTATCCGTCAGAAAGATGTTGGTGCGGTTGTCTGTGATTTTGATGATTTCCGTGAATCTCGTGGCTCACGCGGTTCTCGTCGTGATGGTGGTTCATTTGGTGGTCAGCGTGACTCTCGTGAGAATGGCCGCCGTAGCGGTGGTGGTCGTGGTAACGGCAACGGTGGCGAACGTCGTTTCGACCGTAATCGCGGCGGCGACAGCCGTGGCAGCTACCGTGGCGAACGCGGTCACAGTCAAGGTCGCCGTCGCGCAGAAGGTTAATTCTTTCTGACTGAATAGATGCAGCCCATGAGAATCTCATGGGCTTTTTTTTGTTTGGTCAGAACTGTTCTATTTTCTGTTTGAACAGGGGAAGAATCCCTTCAAATTCGGGATTGATGGTAAAAGTCTCGGAATCAGAATCGTATCGGCCGATTTCTTCGCTGCTGGGGCGAAACGTCAGCCTGAACTCCTGTCCTTGTCTGTCTATCGAGAATTCATCATGCCGATACTGTTTTTTATGTTCGGGACTGAAACAACGTTCAAAAAATTGCAGCAGCTCATGGGCGGCCGGAGACTTGAAGCGTAGTTCGCCAATCGTCGCACCGGTTTGATCCGAAACATGAACCAGATAATCGTGCTGGCTGTACTTCATGATGTCAAAGAGCTTACGTCGTTGTAACTGGGTGGGTTTAGCCGCAACGTGTACCCGACCTTTTGCTTCATAACGGATAATTCCGGTTACTGTCATCAGGTTTACGATGGTAATTTCATCGCATATCCCCTGCATATTGTCAGGAACCAGTGCGGCAACGGTCCTGTGATATTGTTTGATGGTTAAATCGGAACGATTTAAATTGAGCAGGTGTCCGTCAGGAAGGATATATCCCCCATCTTTGTTGGAATCGGTGACACCAAAGTGATCGATCAATTTGTCCAGTAGTTCCTGTTTTAGTTCATGTTGTTCCATAGCCATACCTATGCCTCTTTTTCCGCGGGCGTGTTGCTCATCATTTATGAGTTGCCGACAGAAATCAATGCATCATGGTTTATAACTGTGGTTTAAGCAGGGGAAGTTAGTCAATTTGATAGGTTGATCAATTTGTTATGTGATAAATTCCCCGACTGGTAAGAGGGAAAAGGAATGATTCCTGGCGATTTGAGTTTGTCGGTGGCTGTTTTGTCCAGGGTAGTATATACTCTTCCACTCTCTGCTGAACAGAGACTGAGTACCGGCTCTGACTGGACTTAATTTTCAACATCCGTATTTGTCGTAAATTATCTGCCAATTGTCAGAAGTACTCTCTGCATTCATTTTTAACTTCATGTCTTTTAATGAAATAAGGACAAAACAAACAAGTGTTGCTTGGTGTGCAACACCACTGTAAGGATTAAACATGCCTATTATTACTCTTCCTGACGGAAGCCAACGTCAATTCGATAACCCAGTATCAGTTTTAGAAGTTGCTCAGTCTATTGGCCCGGGCCTGGCGAAAGCGACGATTGCCGGTCGTGTTAATGGTGACCGTGTAGATGCCTGCGATTTAATTGAGCAGGATGCAAGTCTGGAAATTATCACCAGTAAAGATGATGTTGATGGTCTTGAAATTGTCCGTCACTCATGTGCTCACCTGTTGGGACATGCGCTTAAACAGCTGTATCCGAACGCGAAGATGGCGATTGGCCCGACGATTGATAACGGATTCTATTACGATATTGATTTAGAAGAATCGTTGTCTCAAGAAGATCTTGAGAAAATCGAAGCGCGTATGAAAGCGTTGGCGAAAACCAAATATCAGGTAATCAAGAAGAAAGTAAGTTGGCAGGAAGCGCGTGATACGTTTGAGTCACGTGGCGAAACTTACAAAATGGAAATTCTGGATGAAAACGTTGCTCGCGACGATCGTCCGGGTCTGTACCATCATGAAGAATATATTGATATGTGTCGAGGGCCTCATGTCCCAAACATGGGTTTCTGCCAGAATTTCAAATTGCTGAACGTAGCCGGCGCATACTGGCGTGGTAATAGCGACAATAAAATGTTGCAGCGTATTTACGGTACCGCATTCCATGATAAGAAAGCGTTACAAGCTCACCTGACTCGTTTGGAAGAAGCAGCAAAGCGTGACCACCGTAAAATTGGTAAGCAGCTGGATCTGTTCCATATGCAGCAGGAAGCACCGGGTATGGTGTTCTGGCATCATAACGGCTGGTCTGTTTTCCGTGATCTGGAAGTTTTCATTCGTGAAAAACTGACTGAATATGGTTATCAGGAAGTAAAAGGTCCGTTGATGATGGATCGCGTACTATGGGAACGTTCAGGGCACTGGGATAAGTATGCTGATGCGATGTTTACTACCCATTCGGAAAACCGCGATTACGCGATTAAACCAATGAACTGTCCTGGGCACGTACAGATCTTTAACCAGGGTCTGAAATCATACCGTGACTTGCCATTACGTATGGCCGAATTCGGTTCTTGTCACCGTAATGAACCATCAGGTTCGCTACACGGAATTATGCGTGTGCGTGGCTTTACACAGGATGATGCGCATATTTTCTGTACTGAAGACCAGATTCAGGAAGAAGTGACTTCATGCATCAAGATGGTTTACGATACTTATCAGACATTTGGTTTTGATAATATCGAAGTAAAATTGTCAACTCGCCCTGAAATGCGTGTAGGTAGTGATGAAATTTGGGATAAATCAGAAGAAGCACTGAAACAGTCGTTAATTGCGATGGATATTCCTTTTGAGATTCAGGAAGGCGAAGGTGCATTTTATGGTCCGAAAATTGAGTTTACCTTACATGACTGTTTAGATCGTGCATGGCAATGTGGTACAGTACAGCTCGATTTTAACCTGCCTAATCGTCTTGGTGCGACTTATGTAGGTGAAAACAATGAACGTCTGATTCCGGTAATGATTCACCGTGCTATTTTAGGTTCATTAGAACGTTTCATCGGTATTCTGATTGAAGAATATGCAGGTTTCTTCCCGACATGGTTAGCGCCTGAACAAGCTGTCATCATGAATATTACTGATAAACAAGCTGATTACGCTCAAGAAGTTGCACTAAAACTACAAAAATGTGGCATAAGAGCAAAAGCGGACTTGAGAAATGAGAAAATTGGCTTTAAAATCCGCGAACACACTTTGAAACGTGTACCTTATATGTTGGTTTGTGGCGACCAGGAGATGGAAGCCGGTGAAATCGCAGTTCGTACACGTAAAGGCAAGG
>JBNKRC010000002.1:0-56461 GCA_050296215.1 Vibrio sp.
CACCGACGATCACCAGTTCCGCATTATTGGGTACGTACCATTTATGGTAGAATGCTTTTAGCTGTTCCGGATCGAGCTGACTGATACTGTCATTTGAGCCCAGCACATCATGCTGCGCCAGAATGGTATCTTTGGTGAGAAAATCAACCATCTGTTTTCCGAGAGGTTTTTCCTTGGGCTGGGAAATTCGCCTCTCTCCAAGAACAACGCCTTTCTCATCTTCAATCTGCTTGGTGTTTAAATTCAGTCCGTCACCAATATCCCGGAACCAGGTCAGTGCTTTGTTTAAATGTTTGTCGTTAGGCAGTGAAAGTTTATAGCTGGTCAGATCGTAACTGGTCTCCGCATTGATATCCGGGCCGAATTCCAGCCCCTCTTTTTCAAACTCGGCAATCATGCTGTTGCCCGAGAAATGGCGGCTGCCGTTAAATGCCATATGCTCAAGAAAATGGGCGTAGCCCGATTGCCTGCCGGTTTCCTGAATACTGCCGGCATGCACCAGCAGACGGATTTCTACCTGTTCATCCTTTTTATAGTAGAAATGATAATTCATTCCGTTAGCCAGAGTGTGATTTTGCCAGTTCTTATCCGCCGTCAATTTATCCTGTGACGAATCATTACAGGCCGCGAGAAAAAACAGGCAGATAATCAGAGAGAATAACGAAAACCTTGGCATAATGACTCCTTTACTGTCAGTGATGATTTTATTAATAATCAACATGTTAATTGATTTAGGCTGCGCGTCTTATATAAAACGAGTCAAGTGTTTTACGAAGAGTTATCATTCAATAATCGTTATTGAGACGAAATGGGTTGTGAGCAGACGGAAGAGAATATTGACATATGCGGTGTATTCGGACTGAATATCTTCTGAAGGAATCGAATCCGGGGGGCCAGATGCCCCCGGGAAGGAAGATTACCTGCTTAAAATCGTATCCCAGGCTTTCTGTGCCGACCTGTATGTAAGTTTCCATTCAAACCGGTCCGCGCATAAAGCTACCAGCTGGGCGATGGTGGCAATGAGAGAAACTGTTGCAATCAGATACGTCAGATTGGTGACCAGTGGGTAGCCATGATTGAAATCGTAAAGTTTCACCGAATTGATCAGTAACATAAGCAGTAAGATTAACTTACAGTAAAAATTATCACTTAAGTTCCAGTTCTTACTTAATTTTATGCTGACACAACCGATGAGAATCCCTAATGCCGCACCGAACAGAATATCGGTTGGCCAGTGAACGCCAACGGCAATTCGTGACAGGCAAACCAGAGCTGCCATGCTGAATAGCCATTTATGCCATTTTTTCTCCAGAACCGAACTCCAGAGGATGGCTGCAGCAACGGCTGTCGCACTGTGGCCGGAAGGGAAGGCGTGTTGCTTATTCATTTTTCCTATCAGATGGAAATCGTCCGGGTTCAGTAACGCTGGTGGTCTCGGGAAAAGAAACAAATCTTTTAAACCGTGGATCACGAGCAAAGCTACGATAGTGAGAAAGAGTCCCTGCAGCATAAGCCGGTGATAACGACGGAAGAACATCGGAAAGATCGCAAATAATATGGTGCCGTCACCTAAGATAGTGATAAAGCTCCAGAGCGTATCCGGCAGGATGGATAACAGGTGGTTTAATGTCAGGAATAGCCAGCGATCCAGCCTGAATAAAGCTATCACTCCTGCTGTCTGAAATAAAAACAATCCCCATTTTTTATGAGATTCTGAGATATTCAAAGCTTAGCTTCCTTCGGTAACGGTTCTATCTCTATCAATGAGATATTTCCGCGTTGATAAATGATTTTATAATTCGGGAATTCATATAAGCGGCTGGTCCGGGTAAATATCCAGTCATCCGCTTTCGGCTTTTTGTATGGGGTAGGTTGCCCGAGATAAACCGAAAATGACGGCATATTGATGTCTATCATGCTGACATTTTTATCCGCCTTTCTGGCGATTAACGCGGCTTCTCTTACCGGAGCTTGCTGCGCGTCCGCAATAACCGGCACAACGACGGTCAAGATCAGAAACGCAGAGCTCAGGCCCAGCACAAAAACTTTCACATCCGGTGTTAACTGATGACGTAGCAGCCATAAGGCCACCATTAGGGGCTGTATGGCAACGACTGACAGGTAATATTTCCAGTCAAAGTGCTGACGAACCAGGGCAAAAACAAACGCATTGTCACTGCCGGGACTGACTGCTATCCGGGACAGAACCAAAGGCAGTATCAATAAAACAAAAGAAAAAATAACAACCGGCGAGATCAGGGAGTGATGTTTACTTTCCTGTTCTAAATCTTGTCCCATCAGAAACCATAAAGGCGGAATGCCATACATCAGATAATGCGGCAACTGAGTCTGGGAAAAAGAAAAAACCGTAAAGGTAATGGCGAACCAGATGTACATAAACTGGTTGATGGGCTGGTTCCAGTGTCGTTTTACCCCAAACAGAGAGCGAAGCAATATTCCGCTGAAAGGCAGACAAATGAAGAGAAGTACCGGGAAATAGTATAAATAGGAGCCGCCATGACCTTCCATCGTACTGTCGAAACGGCCAATATTATGTTTCAGAATAAATGCCTGCAGAAAATCCCAGCCATGGGTCGCGGTAATGATGATGTACCAGGGAAGGGCGATTGCAGCAAAAATTCCCCAGCCCGGAAAGAAAAAAATCGCTTTTTTCCAGCGGTTCCATTGCTTTGAGCAGGCACAGTAAATGGTCAATAACAACAAGGGAATCACAACGGCAACCGGACCTTTGGTTAAAAATCCCAGCCCCATCCACAGGTAGGTTAAAGAGGCCCTCTGAGCCGATGGTGCATTCAGATAACGCCAGGCAGAAAGGCAGGTTAATGTCATAAACAGGTTGAGTAACGCATCGGCGGTTGCCGCCCGGGCAATAACCATCGAGAACAGAGAAAAACAACCGATCAGGGCGATGGTGTGACTCTTAACCGGGAAAAATTCTTTAGCAAAGCGATAAATTGCGACTATCCAGATACCGGCTGCAACAGCAGACGGGAAGCGCAGTCCCCATTCGTTCAGACCGAATACCCGGATACTGATTAACTGGCACCAGTACACAAAAATGGGCTTATCACTGCGAAGGTTTCCGTTCAGATATGGGGTGATCCAGTCTCCCCGTTGCTGCATATCCATGGTTGCGGATGAAAACGCACCCTCGTCCAGATCGAATAACGGAAAATGTCCCAGTCGGAGAAAAAAGGTAATAATGATCGCGGTAGCCAGCAGAAAATACGGACTGAACTTGAGTGAATTAGATTGCAACGTTGATCCCTTTGACATTGTTCAACCTGATCTAATAAAACAAAGAATTGTGATTAATATATGTACGGCAAATGAATTTTTTTATGCAGGCCGTTTTTCGTGTTTATCTACGGACTCATACCATCCTAATAAAGTTTTAGATCAATGATTTTTCCCGTTTGGTATCACAATCTGATGAGTCTGAATTATTAACCCTATACTGATTAATACTAGATCACTTAAGTTTGTTGATGCCATTTTCTGCTCTTACCTGTATAGCTTCGGGATAAAACTGGACATTTATCCAGTATCTCAATACCATTTTGTTATCAGTTTAGTAGAGGCGCGCGTCTATGATGCAGTGGATAATTGAAAACCAGCGAATGTTAATCAGTGGGTTAGCCGGAGCCGGCGTGGCCGGAGGTATTCTTTTTTCCTGGTTAGGACAAAAAATTCGTTACGAACGCCGTCAGTGGCAACAACAGCAGGATAATCTTCAGTTGCTCTATCAGCAGCAACACGACCAGCATCGTCAGGAATTAGTTCATGCTCAGCAGGAGTTAGAAGAACTGGATCAGCAGCGTGATAAAACGGCATTCGAATTACAGCAATCACATGGCAAGTTCATGGCAGTGATGGAAAAGCTGCGTTATTTTGAGGAAGTTAAACGCGAGCGTCAGGGCTATATCAATGAACTGTCTGATCTGCGTGAACAGAAATCTCATCTTGAGGCTGAATTAAGGGAGCAGCAAGCCCGCTATGAACTGCAGACTCAGGCCAGCCAGGAGAAACTTCAGCTGTTAGAAAACGCCGAGCAACGGCTTAAACAACAGTTCGAGCAACTTGCGAATCAGTTATTCGAAGTGAAGACCGCTAAAGTCGATCAGCAGAATAAACAGAGCTTAGAAGGGCTGTTAAATCCGCTCAAAGATCAGATAGAGGGCTTTAAGAAACAGGTCAATGACAGCTTTAACTATGAAGCGAAAGAGCGGCATACCCTGGTTCATGAACTTAAAAATTTACAGCGGCTGAATGAACAGATGGCCCGGGAAGCGCTGAATCTGACTCAGGCGTTAAAGGGCGATAACAAGCAGCAAGGCAACTGGGGGGAGGTGGTTCTGGCTCGGGTACTTGCCGAATCCGGATTGCGCGAAGGACATGAATATCATACTCAGGTGAGTTTGCAGAACGAGGCCGGTAAACGTTACCAACCGGATGTCATCGTAAACTTACCTAATGACAAGCAGGTTGTGATTGACGCCAAAATGGCATTGATTGCGTATGAGCGTTACTTTCATGCCGAGAGTGATAATGAACGTGATGTGGCGTTAGGGGAACATTTGAGTGCCATTCGCAATCATATCAAAGGATTAAGTATTAAGGATTACCATCAGCTGAAAGGCATTCAGAGTCTCGATTACGTTTTGATGTTTATTCCGGTTGAACCGGCGTTTCAGGTTGCGGTTCAGGCCGCACCGAATCTGGTTAAAGAGGCGATGGAACAAAACATTATTCTGGTTAGTCCGACGACATTACTAGTGGCATTACGCACGATTGATAATCTATGGAGAAATGATCGGCAGAATCAGAATGCCAAAGTGATCGCCGATAAAGCGAGTAAACTTTATGACAAATTACGCCTGTTTGTTGACGATATGGATCAGTTGGGTTCATCTCTGGATAAAGCCAATCAGAGTTATCAGGGCGCAATGAATAAGCTGGTGACCGGACGTGGCAACGCTATCGGTCAGGCCGAGAGCTTCAAACAGTTAGGTGTCGAGGTGAAGCGTTCTATTTCACCTAAATGGGTCGAAGTCTCTCAGCCGCCATCTTTAGTGCAAAATGCACCGTCCGCGGAAAGACATCAGGCTGAGGATAAAGTAAACTAACCCTAAACCACATAAGTCCGCTTTTTTTAATCAGAAAAACCGTTTATGTTGTCGCTGGAAAGGATTAATGGCAGGTATTGCGTGCAAGCAGATAAAATTGAAAACAGTCAGGAAACCACGCATTTTGGTTTCGAAACTGTAGCAAAAGAAGAGAAAGTACAGAAAGTTGCTCAGGTATTTCATTCGGTTGCGGCCAAATATGACATGATGAATGATCTTATGTCTGGTGGTATTCACCGTTTATGGAAGCGTTTTACGATTGACTGTAGCGGGGTTCGCCGCGGGCAGCGCATTCTTGACCTGGGGGGTGGTACCGGTGATTTAACTGCAAAATTTTCCCGTATTGTTGGTGAAACCGGTCATGTGGTACTGGCCGATATCAATAATTCAATGCTGAATGTCGGGCGAGATAAGCTGCGTGACAGCGGTATCGTCGGTAATGTCCATTATGTTCAGGCTAATGCCGAAGAATTGCCATTTCCGGATAACTACTTCGACTGTATTACGATTAGTTTCTGTTTACGTAATGTCACTGATAAGGATAAAGCACTTCGCTCAATGTTTCGAGTGCTTAAGCCGGGTGGTCGTCTGCTTGTGCTTGAGTTTTCTAAACCAATTTTTGCACCTCTTTCAAAAATATACGACACCTATTCTTTCCATATTTTGCCAAAAATGGGGAAATTGGTGGCAAACGATGCCGACAGCTATCGTTACCTTGCCGAGTCAATCCGTATGCACCCCAATCAGGAAACCTTAAAAGGGATGATGGAAGAGGCCGGATTCAATAATACGACCTATTACAATCTGACCGGCGGGATTGTCGCCTTGCACCGCGGATATAAATTTTAAGGGGTTTCCATGCCTGCAACACCATTGATTACAGCTTCAATAGAGACGGTGCTTAACCGTCTTATTCAGGATGATCCGACCTTGGTCCGGCAACTTGCCCGTCTTAAGGGCAAAGTGGTTCAGCTGCAGGTTAAGGAAGTCGCACTGACTTTTACGTTTATTTTTAGTCAGCAGGTGGATGTTCTGGCGGATTATGAAGGAGAGCCGGATTGTTATCTCTCCCTTTCTCTGGCGATTTTGCCGCAATTAAAAGAGCAGGCCAATATCACGCAACTGATTAAGCAGGACAAGCTGGTGCTGGAAGGTGATATGCAGCTGGCTCAGCAGTTTGCCCAGTTGTTGACCGACAGCAAGCCGGATCTTGAAGAGTGGTTGTCCCGGATAACCGGTGACGTCGTTGCCCATACAGTCGTCAGCGGTATTAAGTCGGTTGGACATACTCTGCAATCCTCATTCGAGAAGCACCAGTCACATCTGGCGCAGGTGATCACCGAAGAGTGGAAACTGGCGCCCGGTCCGTTGGAAGTGGCTCACTTTTGCGATCAGGTGGAAGTGTTGTCCGGACAATGTACTGAAATTGAAGCCCGTTTCAACGCCTTAGCGGAGAAACTATGACCCCTCGCGAAATCAAGCGTCTGTACCGGATTATCAAGGTTCAGCTCGAGTACGGTCTGGATGAACTGTTGCCTGAGCACCACTTATTGAAAGCACCTCTGCCAGGGCGGAAGTGTTTATTCTGGCTGCGTAATCAACACCCGGATAAGCCGGTTGGTGAACGTCTGAAAATGGCGCTTCAGGAACTAGGTCCGGTGTGGATTAAATTCGGCCAGATGATGTCGACCCGCCGGGATCTGTTTCCGGCGCATATCGCCGATCAGCTTGCGTTACTTCAGGATAAAGTCACCCCATTTGATGGTCATCTGGCGAAGTCCCTGATCGAGCTGTCATTAGGTGGCGGGATAGAACAGTGGTTCGATGACTTTGATATTGAACCGCTGGCATCCGCCTCCATTGCCCAGGTTCATACCGCCAGACTGAAGTCTAATGGCCGCGAAGTGGTGATTAAGGTGATACGTCCGGATATCAGACCTGTAATCGAAGCCGATATACGTCTGATGTACCGCATGGCACGTATTGTAGCCAGAGCGTTACCTGAAGCTCGTCGCCTTAAACCGGTGGAAGTGGTTCGGGAATACGAAAAAACTCTGTTCAATGAACTGGATCTGCGCCTTGAAGCGGCTAATGCTATCCAGCTGCGGCGAAATTTTGCTGACAGTGAAGAACTGTATGTGCCGGAAGTGATCTCTGAACTGAGCAATAAAAACGTGATGGTGTCAGAGCGTATTTATGGGATTCAGGTTTCGGATATTGAGGGGCTGAAGGCTGCCGGCGTCAATATGCAGTTATTGACCGAGCGGGGTGTGAGCGTTTTCTTCACTCAGGTGTTCCGCGATAGTTTCTTTCATGCCGATATGCATCCTGGCAATGTCTTCGTTAATCCCCAACACCCGCAAAATCCCCAGTGGATAGGGCTGGACTGCGGTATTGTCGGTACGCTGAATAAAGAAGATAAACGCTATCTGGCGGAAAACTTTCTGGCGTTCTTTAACCGGGATTATCGTCGGGTTGCCGAACTGCATGTTGAATCCGGATGGGTGCCAATTGACACCAATGTCGATGAATTCGAATCGGCAATTCGTGTGGTATGTGAGCCGATTTTCGCCAAGCCCTTATGCGAGATCTCTTTCGGCCATGCCTTACTTAACCTGTTTAATACTGCCCGCCGCTTTCATATGGAAGTTCAGCCTCAGCTGGTGCTGCTGCAAAAGACGTTATTGTATATTGAAGGATTAGGACGGCAGCTTTACCCACAGCTAGATCTGTGGAAAACGGCCAAACCCTTCCTTGAAAAATGGATGGTTGATCAGGTTGGTCCCGGAGCTTTGATTCGGTCGGTGCGGGAGAAAGCACCATTCTGGGCGGAAAAACTCCCGGAGTTGCCGGAACTGGTGTATGACAATCTGCGTCAGGGCCGCATGATGAGTCAGCGTATGGATGAGTTCTATCAGGGATACCGGGACACCAAACGCCAGCATGCGACCGGGAAGTTTTTCTTCGGCGTCGGCGCGACATCGGTAATTTGTGCCACCATATTAATGACCAGCCAATACACGTATGCCACTTATGGGTTGAGCTCATTCGGTGTGGTGTGCTGGCTGTTAAGCTGGCGAAATCATCGGAAGCAGTAACGATTCGTTCAGCCGGTTACTCGCATGCCTTGGCGACTATAGCCTGAACAGCTTTCTGGCATTTTCAGTGGTATGCTGATCCACTTGCTCTAAGCTAAGCCCGGTCAGTTCGGCAACACGCTCCGCAACCAGCCGGGTATAGGCAGGCTCATTGCGTTTACCCCGGTATGGTGCCGGTGCAAGGTAAGGGCAGTCTGTTTCCAGAATGACGTAATCCATATTCAGGTGAGGAATGACTTTATCCATTCCTCCGTTTTTAAAGGTGGCAACGCCGCCGATGCCGAGATGAAATCCCAGTTCATTGATTGCCTGCGCTTCCTCGATACCTTCTCCAAAACAGTGAAATACGCCGCGTAGCGAGCCATCCTGCTGTTCAGCCAATAGTTGGATGGTCTCCTGCATAGAATCCCGGGTGTGAATGACTACCGGAAGATCTCTTTGCTTCGCCCAGTTAAGCTGAGTAATAAAGGCCTGTTCCTGCTCGGCCCGGTAGGTTTGATCCCAGTATAGATCGATACCAATTTCTCCGACCGCAATAAACTTATGCTTATCAAACCACGACTCAATGATCTGCAGAGTCTGTTCAACGTTGCCGTCAACATAGCAGGGATGCAGTCCCATCATTGATCGGCAGATGGCCGGATACGCTTTTTCCGTTGCCAGCATTGGTTCAATAGAATCCAGGTCGATATTGGGTAACAGAAGGGTATCAATACCTTGCTCTAAGGCTCTTTGAACCACCCGATCTCTGTCCTGGTCGAATTGTTCGGCATAGATGTGGGCATGGGTATCGATCATGGGAAAAGTCCTGAATTTATCTTTTTCATTCAACGGTTATTGAGTATAGGGGATTGTGAGGCTGAGATCATTTTTTGATTTTTTAAACATAAGCAACTGGAGTATGTGTTTAACGGTGTTATGATTTCTGCCTATTTACAAAAGCCTGAGCCCGTTCGTGGTGATATAAAGGTAAGTTAACTAAGGAGTTTCGTGTGTCAGTATCTATTCAAGGAGAGTTTCCTAAACGTCGTCCCCGCCGTGTACGCAAATACGATTACACGCGCCGCCTGACGGCAGAAAATCAGATTAGCGTGAGCGATTTGATTTATCCGATGTTTGTTCTGATGGGAAAAGATCGCCGTGAAAGTGTGGAATCCATGCCGGGCATTGAGCGTTTATCGATTGATCTGATGCTTGAAGAAGCGCAGTACCTTGCGCGTCTTGGGGTTCCGGCTATCGCTCTGTTTCCGGTTGTGGGTCAGGATGCCAAAACGCTTGATGCCGCAGAAGCCTACAATCCGGAAGGGTTAATGCAGCGGGCAGTCCGTTTACTGAAAGAACATGTGCCGGAAATTGGTGTGATCACGGATGTGGCTTTAGATCCTTACACAACACACGGGCAGGACGGGATCATTGATGAAAACGGCTATGTGCTTAACGAAGAAACCACCGAAGTGTTGATCAAGCAGGCATTGTCTCACGCTGAAGCCGGGGCCGATATTGTGGCGCCTTCCGATATGATGGATGGCCGGATCGGGCGTATTCGTGATGCACTTGAAGATGCTGGTTTTATCCACACGCAAATTATGGCTTATTCTGCCAAATATGCATCCAATTACTATGGTCCGTTCCGTGATGCGGTCGGCTCATCAGCAAATCTGAAAGGGGCAGATAAGAAGAACTATCAGATGGATCCTGCCAACAGTGACGAAGCACTGCATGAAGTAGCGATGGATATCAATGAAGGTGCTGACATGGTGATGGTTAAACCGGGTATGCCATATCTGGATGTGGTTCGCCGGGTTAAGCATGAACTGCAGGTTCCAACCTTTGCTTATCAGGTGTCCGGTGAGTATGCGATGCATAAAGCGGCGATTATAAATGGCTGGTTAAAAGAGAAAGAGACGGTACTGGAATCTTTACTCTGTTTTAAACGAGCAGGAGCCGATGGTATTCTGACCTACTTTGCGAAAGACGTGGCGGAGTGGCTGGCGGAAGAGAACGCTCAGGCTGCCCAATATTTACGGAAGTGAGCATTCAGAAGAATGCGCACAAATGATATTAATTCTCATTTATTGTTGACAAATAAATGAGAATGGTTATTATTTAGTTGTCTTGAGGGGAGGGAATCACCATATATCACAATATGTTATGCATTATGGATGCAGATTGCTGATGACTGGTTTTTTCGCTTTTCAGGCACGACATTGCTCACATAGCTTCCAGTGTATTTATAGCTTTATCAGAAATTGATTATGTTTTTCTGTCTTATGCTAGGCGACATTCTTAACGGATGTCGTTTTTTTCTTTTTGTCCACAATCAATGATCCTTTCAGGATCTTACCAAACTGGTGCGATCAAAAAAAATACTTAATAAAAACATAAAATTAAACCTTGATCATTCAATGTTTTTTTGAACTAAAAAGAATAACCCAAAAAAATATAAACAGAGTTATCCACAGAATGGCATACCTAATTGTGTCACTTTTCATTCCTGGCCGGGAGGCATTTTGCCTGGTGGCTTGTGAAAAATAGGTCATAGCGTGGAATCGTCCGGCAAGTCGTGGCATCCTAGGCAGCTAATATTATGACCCTTCTTTTGGATACCGGAAACTATGCCTCTCATCCCCGACAACCCGCTAATTTTGATTGATGGCTCTTCTTATCTGTACCGGGCATTTCATGCTTACCCCAGCACCATGAGTAATGGTGACATCCAGACCAATGCGGTTTACGGTGTGGTTAATATGGTACGCAGTCTGTTGCGCCAGTTCTCCTCTGAACACTTTGCCGTTGTATTTGATGCGAAAGGCAAAACCTTTCGCGATGAGATATTTCCTGAATATAAGGCGCACCGTCCGTCCATGCCGGATGAGTTACGCTGCCAGATCGAACCGCTACACCGTTTAATCAGAGCAATGGGATTACCGCTGCTTTGCGTGGAGGGGGTTGAAGCTGACGATGTGATTGGCACACTGGCAAGCCAGGCGTCAAAGGCCGGAATGCCGGTGCTCATCAGTACCGGCGATAAGGATATGGCCCAGCTGGTTGATGAAAACATCACCTTGATCAACACCATGACAAATGTGGTACTGGATCGCGATGGTGTGGTAGAAAAATTTGGTATCCCGCCTGAGCTGATCATCGACTTCCTGGCTCTGATGGGGGATAAAGTGGATAACATTCCCGGCGTTCCTGGCGTTGGTGAAAAAACAGCACTTGCACTTTTACAGGGTATCGGTGGATTAGATGAGATCTACGCCAATCTGGATAAGATCGCTGCTCTCGGTTTCCGTGGTTCTAAAACGATGGCGAAGAAGCTTGAAGAGCATAAAGAGCAGGCTTATTTGTCGTATCAGTTAGCCACTATCAAACTCGATGTAGAGCTTGAGTGTACCCCGCAGTCTCTGACTAAAGCCCAGCCGGAAAAAGATCAGTTGATCGAACTGTATGCTCAGATGGCGTTTAAATCCTGGCTGAATGACTTGCTTGATGGCGGTGATGGGGTCGTTAAAGCCGATGAAAAGGCTGGCCTTATTGTGGCGAATGCAGCAGGAAAAGAAGCGAAAGAGAAGAAAACGCAGGCAGCTTCCGCCGCGGTCAACATTGACCGCAGCCAGTATCAGACGCTACTGGATAAAGATGAGTTTAACCGCTGGCTGGATAAGCTGAATCATTGTGAACTGTTTGCTTTCGATACGGAAACGGACGGCCTTGATTATATGAGCGCCAACCTGATCGGGCTTTCTTTTGCTACTGCGGCAGGTGAGGCGGCTTATGTTCCGGTTGCGCATGATTATATGGATGCGCCACAGCAGCTTGAGCGTGACTGGGTACTGAAACAGCTGAAGCCGTTGCTTGAAGATGAGAACAAAGCAAAAGTCGGGCAGAACCTCAAGTTTGATATGAGTATTCTGGCTCGTTACGACATTGAACTGCGTGGTATCAGACACGATACGATGCTGGAGTCGTATGTACTGGACAGTACTGGTGGCAAGCACGATATGGATAGTCTGGCGTTGCGCTTTCTGCAACACAGCTGTGTTTCATTTGAGCAAATAGCCGGTAAGGGCAAGAATCAACTGACATTTAATCAGATTCATCTTGATGAAGCAGGGGAATATGCGGCAGAAGATGCCGACGTGACACTCCTTCTCCATCAGGCGATCTATCCGCGTCTGTCTGAGCATCCGGGGATGGCAAGAGTTTATCAGGAGATTGAAGTTCCGCTGGTTCCTGTTTTGTCCCGTATGGAACGTACTGGTGTATTGATCGATGATATGAAGCTTAATGCTCAGTCTCAGGAAATCACCATGCGCCTTGATCAACTGGAAAATAAAGCGTACGAGATTGCCGGCCAGACATTTAACTTAAGTTCACCTAAGCAGTTGCAGGCGATTCTGTTTGAGCAGATGGGACTTCCGGTTATTAAAAAAACGCCATCGGGAGCGCCTTCGACGAATGAAGAGGTACTTCAGGAACTGGCTCTGGATTATCCGCTACCAAAAGTGATTCTTGAACATCGTGGTCTGGCCAAGCTGAAATCGACCTACACCGACAAACTTCCGAAAATGATTAATCCGGTTACGGGACGTGTTCATACCTCTTATCATCAGGCCATCACGGTAACCGGACGGCTGTCGTCTACCGATCCGAACCTGCAGAATATTCCGGTGCGTAACGAAGAGGGACGCCGTATTCGTCAGGCATTTATTGCGCCGACAGGCTGGAAAATTGTCGCGGTCGATTACTCTCAAATAGAATTACGGATTATGGCACATTTATCAGGCGATAAAGCGCTGTTGGATGCGTTTAAACATGGGAAAGATATCCATGCTGCAACGGCTGCTGAAATTTTAGGTGTGACTATCGATCAGGTCAGCAGCGAGCAGCGTCGCCGGGCTAAAGCGGTTAACTTCGGCCTTATCTATGGGATGAGTGCTTTTGGTCTGGCTAAGCAACTGGGTATTCCTCGTGGTGAAGCGCAGCATTATATGGATACTTATTTCGAGCGCTATCCTGGCGTAATGCAATATATGGAAGATACCCGGGTCAGCGCCAACGAACATGGCTACGTTGAGACGCTATTCGGGCGTCGCTTACACCTGCCGGAAATTAAGTCGTCGAACGGGATGCGCCGCAAAGCGGCTGAGCGGGCTGCAATCAACGCCCCGATGCAGGGAACGGCCGCTGATATCATTAAAAAAGCGATGTTGCTTGTCGACCAGTGGATTCAGGATGAAGGTCAGGGACGGGTGAAATTGCTGATGCAGGTGCACGATGAACTGGTATTTGAAGTTCAGGAATCATGCCTGGCTGAAATTGAAAGTAAAATACAAAAACTGATGGAATCTGCCGTGTCATTAAATGTGCCATTAGTCGCCGATGTTGGCCGGGGTGATAACTGGGATCAGGCGCACTAGACGTTTTGAGTGAATAAATTTGATAATCGCGTGAGCTGACGCACAAATGGTGGCTTTATTTTTACCTGTAAAAAAATAATCTTAATTCAATTGCTTATGTTGCTTAACAAAAATTTAATGAAAAAAAATTACAAAAATGGTTTTCATTTCTGACCAATTGTTGTACATTAACTCTCGTAGGGTACAGAGGTAAGATGTTCTATCTTTCAGACCTTTTGTTTCACGTTATTGGATTAGGCTGATTCAGCCGCCCCGGTCAGTTTTTGACCGGGGCGTTTTTTATTGTGCTAACTAAATGTTTTTAAGGCATTTTTCTGGCAGTCTGCGCTTAAACTTTCCCATCATTTAGCTATTCGGCATTAAATTTTTAATAGTTGGTTATTTCTTGAACGACTTGTTATTTATGTTGTGAAGATGTAATCGGTCTGTAATGTATTGTCTGTCACATTTCTCGTTATTTTTAATCGGAAATGAAGATAAAAATCAGATGGTTTGATGATTTATTATATTTAAATCAATATATTGGCGCGATGGTATTGAGTTTTCTATTCTGTGAGCATATCGATTGAATTATCAAGTGCTTTAAGGGATGCTACTTACATAATAACCTATAACAATAAGTTCATTATCTCTCCCGTTACCCCACCAGGATGGTGGGGTTTTTATTACCCGGAATAAAAGGGGCTTACTGGCCGGATTCCGGATCTGTCTCGGCTTCATCGTCCGTTTGCTCTGCCATTTCAACCAACGCGGGAGCAAACCACTGATCCAGTTTGTTACGCAGGGTATCAACACCAATGCCTGAGAGGGACGAGAATACGTCAACACTGACATCCCCGCCGAAAGCCTGTGCATCTTTACGTACTTTCATCAACTGAGCCTTACGGGCTCCGCTTTTCAGCTTATCCGCCTTGGTCAGCAGTACCTGAACAGGAATACCGCATTCAATTGCCCAAATCACCAGTTGCTGATCCAAATCTTTCATGGGATGGCGGATATCCATTAAAACGACCAGTCCTTTCAAAGACTGACGTTTTTGCAGGTATTCACCCAGTGATTTCTGCCGTTTCTGTTTCATTTCCAGGGGAACCTGAGCAAAACCGTATCCGGGTAAGTCAACGATATGGCAGTTATCGGCAACTTTGAACAGGTTAATTAGCTGAGTTCGTCCCGGGGTTTTACTCGTTTTAGCCAGGCTTTTTTGATTGGTTAACCGGTTTAACGAACTGGATTTGCCGGCGTTAGAGCGTCCCGCAAATGCAATCTCAATACCTTCATCTTCGGGGAGATGACGGATGTCAGGTGCACTTGTGATGAAATGCGTATTTTGATAGTGAATTTTTGCGCTCAATGTTAACTCCGTTTCGGCTTTCTCGTTGTTAAACGATGACTCTTGTTGAATTTGTTCAAAATGACCGTGTTCATCTCGGGGGCGACAAGTATATCACGGGCGGTTTGAAAGCTTGATGATTATAATGGAATCACCGGAATAAATCTGGTGGCGGCCGGGATACTCAGTGGGAAGCGTGAGGTTAAAAATCAAACAATTGTTCTGCCGTTTTGTTATTTTCCGGGCTATTTCCTTACAGGAACAAAATATGTCAGATAGAAATTTTCTACCTGCCGTGTGAGATATTGACCATACCTTTAATGTTCTTATGCTATTGATTGTAATTAACTATATGAAAAATAAATGAATTTAATTTTTATATTAATAATGGAATAAAATTACCGGTCAGGGCATTGCTCTGAAGCTGTGAAAAGGTAAAGTATCTCCGCCAGTCAAAAGTGCTGGATAATATAAAAAAATAAATAGTCATAAGATGTAATACCACCACTGGGGAATGGAGAGTAAGCAGGATACTTGCTTGATAAGGACGTTCTCCTAGCTTCAGGATGGGGCGATTCAGGGAATAGAGTGACGGACAGACTCCATTACAAAGATGTAATCAGGGAAGCTAAAAATCATCAGGATGATGAAAAACAACGTTTTGCATGGAATGCATGAAAAACAAAAGGATTCTTGTGCACATTTACATGTGCTATATGGTTCAGCTACCGGATTGTAGCTGACTCAGAGAGCGATAGGTTTTCCTATCGCTTTTTTTATTGGTGCGCAATTGCGTAAAAAATCGGCTTTGAGCCTCCACTCTCACTTCAGTTTCTGGTATCTTGCGCTTCCTTACTAAAAGGAGGTGATCATGCACCATTGTCCACTCTGTCATCAATCTCAGGGACAGGCTTATTTTCAGGATAAGCGGCGCCACTATCTGCAATGTCCGGAATGCCAATTAGTATGGGTTGATGAAAATGATCGGCTCGATGCTCAGGCTGAAAAAGCGATGTACGACCTGCATGAGAATGATCCTGGTGATGAAGGATACCGTCGGTTTCTGTCGCGCTTTGCGACACCATTATTGGAACGACTGACACCGGATAGTTGTGGTATCGACTTTGGTTGTGGTCCCGGTCCTACATTGTCAGGTATGGTTGAGGAACATGGACATAGTGTTGCCCTGTACGATATTTTTTATCATCCGGATGACAGCGTATTGCACAAGCAATACGATTTTGTGATGGCAACAGAAGTGATCGAACATTTACACCATCCGGACAAGGTATGGCAGCTGTGGTTGTCTATGCTTAAACCAGGTGGCTGGCTTGGCGTGATGACCAAGCAAGTGATAGATAAAGAGGCCTTTGCTCACTGGCACTATAAGAATGATCTGACACATGTCAGCTTTTTTAGTCGGACGACCTTCAACTATTTAGCTGCAAAAGATAACTTAGCCATTGAGTTTATAGGTAATGATGTAATTTTACTGAGGAAGCCCCAGTAATGAGTCGCAAGAAAAAAGTTAGATCAGCGGGTAATGCTGATGTCGTCGTAGTGCGTCAACGTTCAGAAAATGATGTTGAAGGACGTCTACGGAAAAAATTGAAGAAACGTAAAGGATTAAAATCCGGCAACCGTCATTCAGCAGGGTCGGAAGCAGCACAACGTGCTCAGTCTCAGAAGCGGGATCCCCGGTTAGGCAGTAAGAAAAAAATTCCTCTTATTGTTGAAGCGAAGGCTGCACAAACTAAAGAAGAACGTTTATTACAGGCAGAAAAAGAGCTGGCACAAATTGAACGTGACGCTCAATTCAATGTCTTACTGGACAGACTTGATAATGGTGAGAAGCTGGGCGCAGGTTTGCAGGCCTATGTAGATGAAAGATTAGACCTTATTGAAGCTCTGATGAAAGAACTGGGGCTGGATACCGATGATTTTGAAGATGACGATGAATCCGGTGAGGCTGTTGAAGTGAATCAGGCTCCTGCCAAAGCGGGTAAATCCGGTAAGAAAACTCGTGATGACGATGATTTATTGTCGGATTTTGAAGACGCAGACCTGGACGAATGGAAAGGATAATCAGCGATGAGTAGTGTAACCCTGTTTGCAGTCATTGGTGGCGTGATTATTGCGGCGTTGGCGTCATATGCGGGTTACCTTCTGCTGAAGCTGAAAAAACAGACGGTGTTGCAGGAACGTCTGCGGAATCATGCCATCGAAAAGCGTAACTCAAACATTTTTGAAAATGTAGTGACGCTTTGTCAGGTGGGGATTCAGGGACAATGTGATTTATCTGAAATTTCGATTCGCGTATATAGCATCATGGATTATGTACAGGGTGAGATGCGAATCGATTTCGATAAGGAATACCCGGCTATCGCCGAGCTATACCATATCGTTAAAGATATGGCGCGCGGAGAAGCGCGCCAGAAACTCGCCAAACAGGCTCGTATGGAGCAGAACCTGTTGCGTATGAAAGCAGAATCTCGTTTGTCAGATGCCATAGTTCAGGAACTAAAACACCTGAAGAAACGAGTTCAACCTCTTAATAATCAAATTGATATTCAGATGGTGTGACTGAAATCGATTACACATTGATCAGTCAGTGATCCTGGTTGCATTTTTGAATATTGGTCAAATATTTATATTCTGCCATCCGATGGCTTTCATCGCTGCTATGGCAGAATAACCAGCGTGAATTGTTTACAGAGATAAAAGAGAATGAATAAGGCAGAGGATAGTCGTCAGCAAATTGTGTGGGATCAGAGTATGTTGGATAAATACAACTATTCCGGCCCCCGCTATACCTCTTATCCCACGGCAGTAGAATTTCATGAAGCGTTTACGATTGCTGAATATGATATGGCCTGCACCCGGTATCCTGAGCGCCCTTTGTCTCTTTATATTCATATCCCGTTTTGCCATAAACTTTGTTACTACTGTGGTTGTAACAAAGTGGTGACCCGTCATGCGCATAAAGCGGATGAATATCTTGATATCCTGGAACATGAGATTCAGCAGCGTGCCCCCTTATTACAGGGCAGAACCGTCACTCAGCTTCATTTCGGCGGCGGGACTCCGACGTTTCTGACTAAACGCCAGATCAGCCGTTTGATGACGTTGTTACGGGATGAGTTTGAGTTTGAAGCGGATGCTGAAATCAGTATTGAGGTTGATCCCAGAGAAATCGAAGCGGATATTCTTGATCACCTGCACAACGAAGGTTTTAACCGTGTCAGTATCGGGGTGCAGGATTTCAATAAAGAGGTTCAGCAACTGGTCAACCGGGAGCAGGATGAAGAATTCATCATAGAGCTGGTGAAACGGGCCCGGCAACTGGGATACCGTTCGACTAATCTGGATCTGATTTATGGGTTACCTAAGCAGACTCTGGAATCGTTCAAACATACTCTCGAACAGGTGATTGCTCTGCGTCCCGGGCGCCTGTCGGTGTTTAACTATGCCCATATGCCGCAACTTTTTGCCGCTCAGCGCAAAATAAAAGAAGAGCAGTTACCGAAAGCAGAAGAGAAAATGGCGATACTGCAGATGACGATCGAAATGCTGACTGGTGCCGGGTATCAGTTTATTGGTATGGATCATTTCGCGCTGCCTGATGATGAACTGGCGGTTGCTCAGCGGAATGGCGAACTGCACCGCAACTTTCAGGGTTATACGACTCAGGGTGAATGTGATTTGATTGGTTTTGGTGTGTCTGCCATTTCGATGGTCGGTGATGTTTATGCGCAGAATCAGAAAGATCTCAAAACCTACTATGAGCAGGTGAATTCTAAACGTCATGCATTGTGGAAAGGGGTTTCATTAGATAAGGATGACCTGATCCGCCGGGAAGTTATTAAGCAATTGATGTGTAATTTTGCTCTGAATAAGCAGCAAATTGCCGAAAAATACAATATCGATTTTAGCCAATATTTTAATCAGGATATGCAGTTACTGAACTGCTTTATTGAAGATGCTTTGGTGACGGTTGATGATCGTTTTATTACGGTGACGCCGCGTGGCCGGTTATTAATTCGTAATATTGCAATGTGTTTTGATGCCTATCTGCGTAGCCGGGCGTGTCAGCAGAAATTCTCCCGGGTGATATAACGATTTTTCAGGGGACACAATGCCGCTGAATGTTTGTTACCTCATTGGGATACCTGATTTCTCCATATAAAAAGACCAGCGATTTTCGCTGGTCTTTAAGTTTGATACCGAGCTCGTTCCCACGGTCCTCCGTGGGAATGTATACCGGAGCAAAATAAGCAGCAAATGTGCATCTCTGTGAGTTAAATATGCATTCCCACGCGAAGTGAAGTGACCCCATAAAGTTGGACATTTCTGCTAAGCGACTGCAAGGCCTGATTTCGATACTCTATCAGGCAGCCGGCCCCATCAGAGCCAGAGCCTTACGGCTCACATCACTGGCTGCCGATTCCATATTCTGCTTTTCAAGTACTTCGGCCAGGCAACCGTAATCGGCAACACTACTACGCAAATCTAATGCTGCTTCAAACTGTTTCTGTGCCTCAGGGTATTTTTTCTGAGCCATATACAACCGGGCTAAGGCGCTGCGTGCTTCGGCATTGGAACTATCTTTGCCGACGGCATTTTCCAACAATTCAACCGCAGGTTGCATGTCTGCCAGACTCAGCTCAGAAATCAGCTGATAAAGTCCGGCCGAAGGTGACTTTTTCATGCGTTCTTTGAGCACAGCAAAGGCTTGATTATCGGCTTTTGCATTTATCAGGGCTTTAACATATACCTTGGTCAAAGCAGAGTCATTACGTGCCGTTTTTGGTAACTGACTCCAGCGATCGGTAATTACTTCACTCTGTTTTGTTTCTGCTGCCTGTTCGATAAAACCAACCTGTGCTTTATGCATCAGTGCTTCATATTCGCTTAACGAGAGTAATTTATTACGTTTAAGACGCGGTAACAGCTCAATCAACTGAGCCCAGTGATTTAACGGCAGATACGCTGTCTTTAGCATAGTAAGCAGGCGAGGGTTGTTCGGATAGGCATCCGCCAGTTTATTGAGGATATTGACTGCCGTGTTATAGTCACCTTCTTCAATGCGCAGTTTCGCTTTAGTCAGTTCTACCGCCAGCAGAGAATGCTCCTGTTTAGAGGCTAACTCCAGATAGTAATCGCGTTTTGCCCGATCACCCATTTCCTGAGCGGCTTCAGAAGCAACTAGATAACACAGTAAAGGCATATCGTGGTGGTTGGCCCAGCGGGTCACCTTTTTTTCAGCCAGTTTCCAGTCACCCTCGACCAGTTTGATAATGCCTTCGTTGGTAAAACGGCGGGAGCGTTTGAGCTTGCGCACACTGAACCAGTTCCAGGTATCGGAACCGGCACTGAGAATTTTTTTGACGATCAGTTCAACGACAAAAAATGCCGCAAAGAAAATCGCAATCAATACCACCATGGTGGTTACACTCATCTCGAGAGTCTTTCCGGCAATAGAGATAAGAACGTAACCCTGCTGGCCAGAATATTGTGTTCCGGCAAACAGACCGGCTCCCAGAAAAAGAAAGGTCAGGATCAGTTTAATCATCAGTTCTCCTCCTTGATAATGCTGGTTACTTCGCGTCTTAAACGCTCATTAATCACATCGGTAAGAAGGCGCTGAGATTCCAGTTTCACCGGATAGCTGACCTGAACTTTCTGTTCTGCGAGCTGGCCGATCATCTGGTTGAACTGTTTTACATCGTTATCATCATAGCTTAAGTAGCTTCCGGACCATTTTAACGCTGTCTTAAGAGCGGTGGTATAAATCTCTTGCTGTTCGTCGTAGACCGCCTTGATTGCGGTTTCCAGCTTAGCTTTCAGATTTTCCCGCAGATAGAAATGCTGTTCAGGTGACAGCAGTGGAATAGCATTGCCGTCGCGGGTGCGGAAGGTAATAAAATTCTCGGAGAATTTTTTCAGTGAAGTCAGCAGATTCTGTTTCCAGTTGCTGATATCGCCGGAAACTTCGGCAGCTTCCGTTTCCGGTTCATCAGGCAGGATCGCGTTTGCCAGCGGCAAAGAATCTATTTTCTGCTGCAAACTGGTCAGGCGCAGCACCAGACCATCTTTATCAATCAGAGGGACAGCTTTAAGTGTGGTGATATCGTTGGCCATCGCTTTGCGTAATGGCACCAGACTTGGATCATTAAGAGCAGCGATACGCTGGTCGGCGCTTTCCATTAAGTGTGTCGCACTGACAACATCGTGTTCCAGAAACAGTTTACGGCCTGATAATTTCACCAGATAGTCGGATTCTGCAAGCAGCCAGTCATTTGGACGCCGGCCTTTAAGCTGTGATACGGCTAACTGAAGGCTCTCAATACTTTTCTGCTGCTGACCCATTTCAACCTGAGTGCGGTTAACCACATCGGCCGTTTTGGCAGCGGTTTCACTCTGGATATCAGCAAGCTTGCGACTGGTCTGGCTGGTTGCCTGATCCAGACGAGCCTGCAAAGCCGCTATCTGTGCCTGGTAGGTCTGAGTCATTTTGTAGGCATACCCGGCCGTTCCTCCGCCAAGAAGAATGGCAATAATGATAGCGACGGTGCCCAGTTTTGCACCTCGCTTAGCTTGTTTTCTGATTTTTTCATCAACTTTAGCTTGGTCTGCAGGACTTGCTTGTGGTGACTCAGGCTGAGAATCGGTGATTTGGGGGCCGGTTGTTGCGTCCACCTGCTCCTGTTTGTCTTCCGATTCGATTTCAGGTTGATTATTTTTACTGGTCATTGGATATTCCTGTCATTCCTTTGGCTGGAGTGCAGCCACTAAATCTGAATTACTGGCGCTGCCGACAGTAATTGTAGTTTTAAATCCCATATCCTGAGCTAAACGTGCGATACGTTCACTAGGTATATAAATTGAAAGCGCGAATAGCCAGTCGTGAAAGTGCTTCGGGAGTTGAGAAACGAAAAGTTCAAGCTGTTCATAACTGGTCACGACTAAACGGTTAACCTGTTTGCTTTGCCATAATGGTACGCACGATTCTGCGTCAAAAGGGCGTAGTTCTCTTCGATAGACGTCCCGATATATAACATTGGCACCTTTTGAGCTCAGCTGGTTCGCGAGCAGCTCCCGTCCTCCTTTACCCCGGAGAATGATGATGTTGAGTCCTGACACTGCCGCAAGCAAAGGATCTTTCAGTAAATGTTCGCTATCACTTACCTTAGGATAGTTTACTTGTTGTTTAGTTAATTTGCTTAAATGCTGTGCGGTTTTTTGACCAATGGCAAGATATCTTGTCCGTTCCGGCCAGCTTTGTTTTCGTTGTCGCAAAAGTTGGTCAGTGAACGCCACTGCGTGCTGGCTGATGGCAATAACCCGATCCGCTTTCCCCTGACCGGAAGGCATTGAAAACAGCTCTTCGGCAGGATTCAGCGGAATCAGGTCTATCATAGGATGAAGGAGTGCTTCAATGCCCGCATCTTTGAGCTGGTGGCAGAGCTCCCGGCCTTGCTCTTCCGGGCGGATAACCAGTACCGACATACGATTAGTCTTCGTGATTATTGTACAGGCGAGTCAGAATCGCCTTTGCACCCTGTGCCAGTAACTGTTCGGCAAGCTTTTGTCCCAGCTGTTCTGCTTCACTGCGTGCTCCTCTGATCTCACCGCGTACGATCTGACTGCCATCAGGTTCGCCGACTAATGCCCGCAACCAGATTTGATCATCATCCAGCAGTGAAAAGCTGCCGATAGGCACCTGACAGCCACCTTGCAGGGTATTGTTCATCGCTCGCTCGCAAAGTACCCGGTCAGCGGTATCCTGATGGTGAAGCGGAGTGAGCAACCGGTGAAGGCGGGTATCATCCAGACGGCATTCAATACCAACAGCCCCCTGACCGACGGCCGGAAGAGATTGTTCGGGTTCAATATAGCCGGCAATGCGTTGTTCTAATTTCAGACGCTTTAATCCGGCAGCCGCAAGAATAATGGCATCATAGTCTCCGGCATCCAGCTTATTCAGTCGGGTTCCTACGTTTCCGCGTAAGTCTTTAATGATGATATCCGGGCGTTGTTCTTTTATCTGGCACTGACGACGCAGGCTACAGGTTCCGACAACCGCACCCTGCGGTAACTGGTCAAGAGACTGATAATGGTTGGAGACAAACGCATCACGGGGATCCTCCCGCTCACAGATGGTAACCAGACCTAATCCGGGCGGAAAGTCAACCGGCACATCTTTCATTGAATGGACGGCCAAATCGGCTTTGCCTTCAAGCATGGCCACTTCCAGTTCTTTAACAAACAACCCTTTTCCGCCAACTTTAGCCAAAGGGGTATCGAGGATCACATCGCCTTTGGTTACAAATGTGACCAGTTCTACTTCAAGTCCCGGATGGGCAGCTTGTAGAGCATCTTTTACATAGTTGGCCTGCCACAAAGCAAGCGGGCTTTTGCGCGTAGCGATTCGGATTGGTCGGATATGGCTCATGCTGAATTACATTCTTACTATTTATTTTTCTACATCCTACCATTCTTCTTAAGCAATACAGAAGCCGAGTTTGTATTCAGTCTCAACCAGTCTGCCCGAAGCGGCAGGATTGAGACCTATTTTTATTCATACCATTCACAGTGTTTCTGGTTGTGAGTTCAAGGATTAGGGAAACATTATTAAGAAAAATGTAAGGGAAATATTGCACATTATGTGAGAAAGGTCTGATTTATTAGGCTAAGCTATGATTATTAAATGCAATGAACTGTGACACTATATGGTATTAGATAATCGTGTTGGTTTTTTAGCAAAACTAATTGAGATCTCGGTTCAGGATATCTTTACTGAGAGCCATAGAAATGGTACATTGATCACACTTTTGCGACTCAAGTGCTCAAACACTAGGCAAATGCCAAGTTAATTCTAGGAAATCCCCTTGCTGGCTTATACACAGACACTAATTCAGAGATTGGACGATCTCAATGCGCAACGCACCCAACGTGCGCTGGCATTAATGGATCTGCAAAGTCAGCGAGTATTTCATCTTATCCCGGCCCTGTTTCATATTAATCACCCGATTATTCCCGGTTACTACAATGAGTATGTACCTTCCGGCGTGTGGGGTTTTCAACCGAACGAATCTCAGCAACAGTTTATTAAGGATACCGAGTTAACGCTCGGGCATCATTTTTCAGTAACGGATAATCCTGAGATTCTGGCGCTGTATACGATGGGGAGTACCTCTTCTATAGGTCAGAGTACCTCCAGTGATTTAGATATCTGGGTTTGCGTCTCGCCGCAGATGAGCGAGGATGATCGAGATCTGCTTGGTAATAAATGTGTATTGATTACCGATTGGGCGAAAACACTTGGGGTTGAGGCGAACTTCTTCATTATGGATGAAGAGCGTTTCCGCTCTAACTGCTCGGAGGAGCTGTCCGGTGATAACTGTGGTTCGTCACAGCACCTGCTGCTACTTGATGAATTTTATCGTTCAGCCGTCCTTTTAGCCGGTAAGCGTCTTCTGTGGCAAATTGTACCACCGGAGATGGAAGCCTGTTACGACGACTATGTTGAACGCTTATGCCGTGAATCTTACAGCAATTGTGATGACTGGATCGATTTTGGCCGTCTGAACCATATCCCGGCGGAAGAATATTTCGGTGCAAATTTATGGCAGCTGTATAAGAGTATTGACTCGCCTTATAAATCGGTACTTAAAGCGATTCTGCTAGAAGCCTACACTTGGGAATATCCTCATACTCAGTTGTTAAGTATTGAAACCAAGCGCCGTTTTTTTGTCCATGAGTCTGATTTGTCGGGTATGGACACTTATTCTCTGATGCTGGATAAGGTGACTCTCTACCTTGAACGTATCGGGGATACTTCACGTCTTGATCTTGTCCGCCGTTGTTTTTATTTAAAAACCCATGAAAAGCTTTCCCGTGAACCGGGGCTGGGTTCGGTAGCGTGGCGTCGTGATGTACTGAAAAATCTGGTTGAGGCGTGGAACTGGGATGATGACGTTATTGAGCAACTGGATAACCGCCGTAACTGGAAAGTCGCTCAGGTTAAAGTGATGCATAACGGTTTGCTTGATGCTCTGATGCAAAGCTACCGCAACCTTATTCATTTTGCCCGTCGTAATGAGATTACCTCTTCGATTAGTCCTGAGGATATTTCGGTGCTTGCCCGTAAGCTTTATGCGGCCTTCGAAGTGTTACCCAGCAAGGTAACCTTGCTTAATCCTCAGATCTCTCCCGATCTGCATGAACCGGATTTAACCTTTATTGAGGTGAGCTCCGACCGGACTAACCCTCAGGGATGGTATCTGTATAAACAGCCTCTGGTCCCCCGTTTAATGTTTGGTCAGCGTTATCTGGAGCACAACGATTACCTGAGCAAGCTGGTTGCGTGGGCCTTCTTTAATGGTTTAATCACAGAATCAACTCGTCTCCATTCTGTTGCCCGGGATGCCCAGCTGGATATTGATAAGCTTTATCAGATGGTTGGGGATTTACGTAATACCTTTTCACTCCATAAACGTCGTCCGACTATGCAGGCTCTGGCCAGTCCGTGCGAAATTAATCAGCTGGCAATGTTTATTAATTTTGAGCAGGATCCGACGACTGAGTTATCGGGACGTGCACTTAAAGTCGATCTTAAGAATATTGATATTCTGAGCTATGGCGAACAACGAATTTGTTTAGTTCAAAGTGTGGATTTGGTTTACCGTAATTCCTGGCAAGAAGTGCGAACGCTTCACTTTAAAGGTGAAACCGCGATGTTAGATGCGCTTAAAACTGTGCTGGGTAAAATGCATCAGGATGCTTTGCCACCGGAATCCGTGGATGTATTCTGCTATAGCAAAAATATGCGCGGTGTAATGCGTAATGCGGTTTATCAGCTGTTGGCGGAGTGTATTGATTTACGCTTACGTCCGGTCGAGCAAGCCAAACGTCGTCGTTTCAAAGCGGTACGTATCGGCGAGCAGATGTATGGGCTGTTTTTTGAACGACGTGGTGTTTCGGTCCAAAAACTGGAGAATTCAGTCG
This sequence comes from Vibrio sp., assembly GCA_050296215.1. GTDB lineage: Bacteria > Pseudomonadota > Gammaproteobacteria > Enterobacterales > Vibrionaceae > Vibrio. The sequence goes on from JBNKRC010000002.1 coordinate 26,009, forward strand.
ATTTCTACCGAAGTATCTCCACCAATAAGCTAAAAGGCTCGCCTCTGCTCATGCTCGATCGCGATCAGGATTATCAGCTTCCTGAAGTGATTGACGGTTATGCCAGTGAGGGGTTAATTCAGTTCTTCTTTGAAGATACAGATCGTGGTTTCAATATCTACGTATTAGATGAAACAAACCGAATCGAAGTTTACCATCAGTACAAGGGAACGAAGGACGAGATGGTTAATAGTGTAAATGCTTTCTATACCTCACTGAAAGATGGTAAAAAAGTTACGTCGAAATTTATTAATTTTAATTTGCCGCAGTACTATCAAATTGTCCATCCGGAACACGGCGAGAGTTATATTCTGCCATACCGCAGTGGCGGTCTGCCAAACTCTCGCCTTAGCAAGGCGGTGAATGCCTGAGTCGGTTGAACCGGGTTAGTTACTCTTCCCAGTCAATCGATTCACCGGCATGTTTTTCGCATTCGGTTTTAAGAAGCGCGATCAGCTCTGATCCGGTTTTAGAACAGATCCACTGATCTTCAACCAGTTTAAAATGAAAGCCGCCGGAACGAGAGGCTAACCAGATTTCCTGCATGGGCTCCTGGCGGTTAATGATAATTTGGCTGCGATCTTCAAATTCCAGTGTCATAACATTGCCAACGCTTTCGTAATCGATATCGGCACCGGATTCATCAATCAATTGTTCGATTTTTTCTAATTCCAGATCTACCCGTTGATGAAATTCAGTCTCGTTCATTTCATTGTCCTATTGCTTTTCCTGCTTGTGGTGCGATTATAGGGGGCATTGAACCAATAATCACGAACTGGAAAATGAAAAAAGCCATCGCAGCATTTTTTTTATTAAGCTTATTAGGATTGACAGGTTGTGGTCAGACTGGCCCGTTAACCATGCCTAAAGAGCCTGCGCCACAGAGTGAATAACATAAATACTATTGATTTTTAAAGGAAAACGTTTTGGATTACTTCAATTATCAGGACGATGGCCAACTTTGGGCTGAGAATGTCAAATTAACACAATTAGCGGATCAGTTTGGTACGCCTCTTTATGTTTATTCACGCGCAACGTTAGAACGCAATTGGAAAGCATTTGATTCAGCCGTAAGCGGACATCCGCATCTGGTATGTTATGCAGTAAAAGCGAACTCGAATATCGGTGTACTGAATGTATTGGCCCGACTGGGTTCCGGCTTTGATATCGTTTCCGGTGGCGAACTGGAACGGGTAATTGCTGCCGGTGGTGATGCGGCCAAAGTGGTGTTCTCCGGCGTGGGTAAAACCGAAGCGGAGATGAAACGTGCACTTGAGTTAAAAATTAAGTGTTTCAACGTTGAGTCCGAACCGGAATTATTACGCCTGAATAAGGTAGCCGGTGAGATGGGCGTAAAAGCGCCGATTTCTCTGCGGATTAATCCGGACGTCGATGCAAAAACTCACCCTTATATTTCTACCGGTCTGCGCGATAACAAATTCGGTATTGCGTTTGATCGCGCTCCGGAGGTGTACAAGTTTGCTGCCAGTCTGGAAAACTTAGAGGTTCATGGTATCGACTGCCATATCGGTTCACAGCTGACCAGCATTGAACCATTTATTGACGCGACAGACCGTCTGCTGGCTCTGATTGATAATCTGGATACTCAGGGCATCAAAATTAAACATCTTGATGTCGGTGGTGGCCTGGGTGTTGTTTATAACGATGAACTTCCTCCGCAACCTTCGGATTATGCGAAGGCGCTGCTGGCTCGTCTTGAAAATCACAAGCATCTGGAACTGGTATTTGAACCGGGTCGTGCAATTGCCGCGAATGCCGGTGTGTTGTTAACTAAGATTGAATTCTTAAAACCGACAGAACACAAGAACTTTGCCATTGTCGACGCGGCGATGAACGATTTAATGCGTCCGGCGCTATATCAGGCATGGCAGGCAATTATACCGGTAGTGCCTCGTCAGGGCGAAGAAGTGGTCTATGATTTGGTTGGTCCAATTTGCGAAACCGGTGATTTTATTGGTAAGGCGCGCGGATTGGTCGTGGAAGAAGGGGATCTGTTAGCGGTTCGCTCTGCCGGAGCTTATGGTTTTGCGATGTCTTCTAACTACAATACCCGTGCCCGTGCCGCTGAAGTGATGGTTGATGGCGATAAAGTTCATGTGGTTCGTCAGCGTGAAGAGCTATCAAGCTTGTGGGCACTTGAAAACGTATTGCCGGAGTAAGTATCGTTTATGCATTTCCATTTTTCTAAAATGCACGGACTGGGTAATGACTTCATGGTAGTCGACTGCATTACCCAGAATATATTTTTCTCACCAGAGTTGATCCGTCGTTTGGCGGATCGTCATACCGGTGTGGGTTTTGACCAGTTGCTGGTGGTTGAAGCTCCCTATGATCCGGACAGTGATTTTCATTACCGTATCTTTAATGCTGATGGCAGTGAAGTCGAGCAGTGTGGTAATGGCGCACGCTGTTTTGCCCGTTTTGTCCGAATGAAAGGGCTGACCAATAAATACAGCATCAATGTGAGCACCAAGAAAGGCAAAATGGTGCTTCAGGTTGAAAATGACGATCAAATCACCGTTAATATGGGTGTACCTGAATTTGAGCCGGCGAAGATCCCGTTTAAAGCGAAACAGGCAGAAAAAACCTATATTTTACGTGCCGGTGATGCAACGCTGTTCTGTGGTGCTGTCAGCATGGGCAACCCTCATGTTGTGACTGTGGTTGACGATGTTAACACGGCGGATGTGGATACCCTGGGACCTCTGCTGGAATCTCATGAACGTTTTCCGGAGCGGGTTAATGCCGGGTTTATGCAGGTGCTGAATCGTGGCGAAGTGAATTTGCGCGTGTATGAACGTGGTGCGGGTGAAACACAGGCATGTGGTAGTGGTGCGTGTGGCGCGGTTGCCGTTGGTATCGTTCAGGGACTGCTTGATGAGAACGTCACCGTGAATCTGCCAGGCGGCTCGTTGCGTATTTGCTGGAAGGGACCGGGTAAGCCTTTATACATGACCGGACCAGCGGCACATGTTTTTGATGGGCAGCTTTCTTGTTAAAAGCTTTTTTACAGATTAGGGAATTTAGTGTCAGATACACAAACAGATACGTTAAGCGCTGATCTGGTCGCAGATTATTTGCGGGATAATCCGGATTTTTTTGTTACTCGCCCGGAACTGGTTGAGCGTATTCGTGTACCTCATCACCAGAGCGGAACGGTGTCCCTGGTTCAGGTTCAGCTTAACCGTCAGCGTCAGCGTATCGAAGAGTTAGAAGAAGAGATCACCGCATTGATGTCGCTGGCTGCAATCAATGATCGTACTTTCCATACGTTTATGGATTTACAAGAACAGATGTTTAAATGTTCTTCGTTGCCGGAGGTTATACGGGCTATTGAACTGGCGGCGCTCGATTTAAACCTTAAGGCTTATATTCGTTTATTCGATACGCCAATCAGTGAATATCAGCTTGATAAAGAGCACTGGCAACGTTTTTCGACCAACCATTTTAACGGTAACCAGGCCTATCTGGGACGGATGAGAAAATCTGACCGTGAAGGGTTACTGGGGGCGGAGGTTTTTGCCCCTGAAATGGGGTCCTACGTTGTGTTACCGTTAAAGCATGAATCTCAACAGGGGCTGCTGGCATTTTCCAGCGAAGATGGCGGCCATTTCCAACCTTGTATGGATACCTTGTTTTTGCGCCACCTGGCAGTGGTATTCTCCCATCTTCTGGAATCTTTACCCTGGTATGAGCTGCCATGAGCGAGGCAAGCCGGATCAAAATACCAAAAAGTTTAGATGAGCCGTTACAAAGTTTCTATGCCTACCTGTGCCATGAAAAAGGTCTGAGTCTGCATACGCAGAAAAACTACCGGCAACAGCTTGATATTATGGCGGCCCATTTAGTTAGCATGGGAGTCACTTCCTGGCAGTCGGTTGATGCCGCCTGGGTTCGACAGCTCGCAAGCAAAGGAATGCGCGATGGAATGAAAGCCAGCAGTCTGGCAACACGTTTATCTTCTTTGCGCAGTTTTTTCGATTTTTTAATCTTACGTGGCGTGCTGCAGGCCAATCCGGCGAAAGGGGTTTCGGCGCCGCGTAAACAGCGCCCGTTACCCAAAAATATTGATGTTGATGAAATGGATCAGTTATTGGAGATGAATGATTCCGATCCATTATCCATCCGGGACCGGGCCATGATGGAACTGATGTATGGCACAGGAATCCGTCTTGCTGAACTGGTCAGTATTAATGTTAAAGATATCAGCCTCAGAGCCGGAGAACTGCGAGTTATCGGTAAAGGTTCAAAAGAACGTAAAGTGCCGTTTTCCGGTCAGGCAACCGAATGGGTCGCAAAGTGGCTGAAAGTTCGGCCTGAACTTGCCAGTGCTGATGAAGTCGCCTTGTTTGTCTCGCAGCGGGGCCAGCGTATTTCTCACCGTAATGTTCAAAAACGAATGGAGCAGTGGGGACAGAAGCAGGCGATTGCTAGCCATGTCAGTCCGCATAAGCTTCGCCATTCGTTCGCAACTCATGTGCTGGAATCGAGTAATAATCTGAGAGCGGTTCAGGAATTGCTGGGACATGAAAATATTTCGACCACTCAGATTTATACCCATCTTGACTTTCAGCATCTGGCTCAGGTTTATGATCTGGCTCATCCCAGAGCTAAAAAGCCACGTAAGGGGAAGTAGTGCATTTCTACCGTACAGCGCCTGTTATTCGGGCAATGACTTTTGATCTTGATGATACTCTCTATGATAACGGGCCTGTCATTGCCAATCTTGAGCAGGAAATGGTTGAATGGATGGTGCAACATCATCCGGTCAGCGCATCCCGTCCGTTATCCTGGTGGATTGAATTAAAGCAAACACTTGCACGACAGCGGCCAGCTCTTAAACACGATGTCACATTGTGGCGGTTTAAGCAGATTGAAAAGGGATTAAAGCTTTTAGGCTATGATGATCAAAATGCTTTTTTAGCTGCACATCAGGCGATGAAAGAAGTACTGCGTTTACGCAACCTGATCGACGTTCCACATGAAACGCATCGTGTACTGGCCGCTTTAGCACAAAAAATTCCTCTGATAGCGATTACCAACGGTAACGCTGATCCGCAACAAATTGGCCTGGATGGCTATTTTCAGGCGATTCTGAAAGCCGGTCCCGATGGATTTGCGAAACCTTTCCCTGATCTGTTCGATAAAGCTCAGCAGCTTCTGGGTATTGAGCGCCACTCTATTTTGCACGTGGGTGATCATCTGGTGACGGATGTGTTCGGTGCCTGGAAAAGCGGGTTCTCCTCGTGCTGGATTAATGACCGGAATAGTCAGATTTTTCAGCAGGAAAGAGCCAGGATTCTCCCTGATATTGAAGTGTCTTGTCTGGCTGAACTGGAGACTTTGATCTAGAGTAATAAGAGACCTGCTTAAAAGCCGATAAGTATATGTTTATTCGGTACTGAAAATGGTATGGGCTTCAGATGATAATCAACCTACTGCGAATACAAAGCCGGATCGTCATAAAATAATATGGATACCAAGTCATTATTAGTTGATAGTTGCGAGGATTTAGACGTTCAATTGGCTGCTCTTTCTTTACCTGCAGGAAAGAGTGTACTGATCCAGTTGTTTTCCGGCCATCCTGAGAATCTGGTTTCCTCGATAGCATCCCGGCTACTGACGCGATTTCCTGGCGCGGTACTCATTGGTATGAGTAGTGAGCAACTGATTAATGTTGGTCAGGTTACGGAATATAAGACCCTGATTGTGATCAGTTTTTTTTCGGACACGACATTAACCAGTGTGGTCGTTCCTTATCATGGTGACCCAGCTAAAAGCAGCCTTTCCCTGTTCGATACACTGTCTGTTTCATCCTCTGCCAAAGTGGTGTTCTGTTTTGCCGATCGTCTCAATTTATTTGCCCATGGCAATATCGATCTGTTTGCTGATGTACCTTCGCAACTCGCGGTCGCCGGGGGGGCGTCTTGCGCCACCCGGAATGGGCAGTGGGTGCTTCTGGGGAGGACGCTTTATCAGAATGCGTTTGTGGCAGTCGCATTACACAACCCGGATTTATTCGTTGAAGTCGGAGGGTTTACTAAATGGTATCCTGTAGGTAAAACCTTTATCGTGACAGAAGCGGAAGGGAAGGTGATCCGTTCGGTCGATAATCAACCTATTATGAGTCTGTTCCGACGTTACTTAGGGGATGGATATGATGTTCCTTTTGATTTGATTCAGAATTTTCCGTTTCTTGTCGGTGACGGGCAGGATCAGGAGATCTATGCTCCGGTAAAAGAGGTTGAGAATGGTGGCGTCTTATTTGAGCGGGAAATTGCAGAAGGGGAAGAAATTCGTTTTTGCTATGACCATCCATCGTTAACCCTGGATCAGGTTTGCCTTCGTGCCCAGGCTTTATATACCCGGCAGCCACAGGCTATTTTTGTGTATAACTGTACTTCAAGGCTCAATTTCGTTGAGGGAAACAAAGAGCTGGAGCCTTTGCAAAACGTATCGGATACATATGGCTCCTATTGTATGGGGGAAATTTGCCGGGAAAAAAATCGCCAGAGTGTACTTCATCATAGCCTGACTTTTATCGCATTGCGGGAAGGGGCAGTACAGAAAGATCTGAAATCGTTGCCGGAGCACTCCCGTTATATCGGGACGGTTTCGCCGCTATTCAGTCTGATTCATAATTCAGTGCTCGATCTTGACGAGCATAATCAGAAAATGGCGCGTCAAATCACGCAACAGGCCACGTTGCTGACCCGCAGCTACCGGGTGGATCGCCGGACCGGATTACCTAACCGTTCTGCATTGCGCCAGCGTCTGGCGGATTTTAAGGATGACGAGTACCTGCTGACGCTTAAGTTAGCGAATTTTAGCCAGATTAACGAAAAATATGGTTATCTGGTTGGTGATAAATTACTACAGGATTTAACCGAATTCTTCAGAGCATTTATTATTGAAAAGTCTTTTACCAAGAGTGAACTGTTTTCGATTGGTGTCGGAGAATGGGCTCTGGTCTTTAACACATCGATGACGGCCGATGATATTCATGAACAGTTTTCCTCTTTTGCGGACCGGCTGGAAAATGTAAATTTTGAGCCTTATGGCCTGCCTGATATCGAGTTTTTATCGGTGTCGGTGAATGGCGGCCTGGTTGCCCGGCGTGATTTTTTGCATTCGACCACCGATAGCATCTTGCTGAAGTCGGTAGAGGCCCGGCGTTATGCCTATAAAAATAACAAACGCTTTTGTAATGCCAATCGTTTGATTAAAAGGGACGAAAAACGGGTAGAGCAGCTTAGCTGGCTCTCGTTCGTAAGCCGGGCCATATTAAATGATAATGTTGTGCCGTATGTTCAGCCTATCCTGCATGCGCTTGATCACCGGCTCGCCTCGTATGAATGTTTAGTCCGTATTGAGGATGAGAGCGACATTATTCTTCCCGGCCGCTTTTTGCCGATAATTGAAGGAACTCATTTATATACCCGTCTCAGCCGACAGATGATTAGCCGTACCTTTGAACTGATGGAAGGCCGTGAAGAGTCATTTTCTATCAATCTGGCTCCGCAGGATTTTATGAGTGAGCGGACGCTGGAACATCTCGAATTATCGATAAAATCACTATCCAACCCACAGCGTGTTGCTATTGAGGTGTTAGAAACCGAGCAAATTAAAGATTACACCCATATGATTAATGTATGCGACCACTTACGTCGTCTTGGGGCGAGCATCATCGTTGATGATTTCGGTAGTGGATATTCAAATATTGATGAAATCATTAAACTCGAGCCTCAGGTAATTAAACTTGATGGCAGTCTGATTCGTAATATCGATCAGGATCTGAAGCAGCGTCATATTGCTCAGCAACTGATCCAGCTTTGTCATGTTCTGAATGCAAAAACGGTCGCCGAATTTGTGCATAATGCGGAAATTTGCCGGATTGTCGAAAATATGGGGGTGGATTATCTGCAAGGTTTCCATCTGGCTGAGCCAACACCATTAAAGCATTTAGGGCCGAAGCCTATTGTTGAGGTATAAGCGCTAAGGAATCAGTTTGTGACCGCTTTTATCGGCCAGATAGCTGTCCATCATAAAGCGGAAATAGCTTTCCAGCCGATTTGCATTTTCTTCCTCTTTTATCGCTTTCAGCAGTTCCGTCGCGACTTCCAGCGTGCACAGCTCATCGTTTTTCTGATTTCGTCTCAAGCGGTAGCCCGACGGTTGTGACGGTGTAAAAGATACACGCTGAACCGTATTCAGCCAGGGCGATTTTCTTTCAATTTTTTTGGCTTCCTGCCAGGTCCCGTCGAGTACAATAAAGTGCGGATGACGCTGTTGTGTCTCTGCGAGTTGTAATGCCTCGTTGAGCGGAATACTGTCCGGAGACGGAAATAGCAGAAATGGTATTTCCTTTTCATTTGCCAGCCGGGCCAACAGATCGGTATCGGCCTGAGTGCGCTGCCAGCGGTACTGACGGCAATCGGGGAGTGAACGGATCAGCCATTTTCCGGTATTGGTTTCCCGGTTGAACTCATTTTCGTGGGTCAGTAAAGAGAGCGTCAGTGAACCGGACAGTTCCGGTAACTGATCACAGATGCACTGAAACTGAAGCCCACACCCTGGACAACGGTTCATTGACCGACCTTATACAGAGTCAGGCCACCGTTATGAATCGGGTAGACCTTTTGTCCAATTTTCTCAAGGTTCGCGGTCAGGGTGTTGCCCGAACGGGTAAAGATACGTTTGGTGATCAGATACTGCTGTTGATACTGTGTCATTACTACTTCAATCTGCTGAGCATTAAGCGCCTGCCAGAAGCCGCTTTCAACAATGACATCATTCGGCTTATCCGGATAAGTGTACCGGGTAACCGCACTGTGGTTAGGTGCTAATGAGAGACTGATCTGCAAGCCATTGTCTGTCTGGCTCTGGGCCTGATAATCCGCTACCCAACGGTCATCGGTTTCAGGGGATTCAGAAAGTGCACAGCCACGAACCGCATCGTCACCAACCTGTATGATTCTATTTACCACCATGCGGGCACGATAGTCTGCGTTGTAACCGGTCTGACTCGGTGCTTCCAGATACCCGCCGAGTTCGGCATATAACTCCTGATACGGGTGGTGAGCCTGTTTAGCCAGCGCCTGACGTTGCTTGTCGTTCAGCACCAGCAGATATTGTTCTTGACCGGCACATGGTGCCAACGTGCCCGAATTTGTATTGACGACCAGTCTTCCCCGAATCCGGCTGTCCTGATGAACGATGCTGTCCGGCCTGTCGAGTGACGCCAGCGGGTAATCAGTACGGTTTACGTTATCTTTATTTACCGGGCGGCCACCGCCCGAGCAGCCGGTTAATGCCGTGATTGAGATCAGAAGACATGTGCTGATGGTGTGATTCATTCAAGAAGCCTGTGTTATTCAGTCAGATCAAATGCTGCAGCAGATAATTGGCAACCGCATCGTCAGCATTGGAGCCGATTTTCTCAACGCGGTCAGGAAGCGCGGCAAGCAGGCGATCATGTGCCGTTTCCATTACCAGACCTTTACCTGCCATGGTTAACATTTCGTAGTCATTCATACCATCGCCAAAAGTAATGCAGTTGTCGAGGTTCTTACCCAATGATTCGGCAACCAGTTTCAGGGCATGACCCTTTGATACCTCTGGTCCCATCACTTCCAGACAAAATGGGGTGGAAAAGGCAATGTTTACTTGTTCACCGAATTGTTGCTGCAGTTGTTTCTCATATTCAGCCAGATATTCGTGATTTTTATCCACATGAGTGATGAAAATTTTAGCGGCGCCCTGATTCGGAGCGTTGTCCGGATCGAAGACCGAATAAGTAAATCCGGACTCCAGATGGTACTGATCCAGTTCAGGATCGTTACGGTTCAGCAGCCACTGATCGTCCAGATAAACATGAATAAAGAGAGATTCATCATCCTTGACTAAATCAATGATGGGCTGAACGACGTCGGCCGGAAGGTGGGTGCTGAGCATCAGCTGGTTTTCCGGAGTATGGACTCTGGCTCCATTGGCGGTAATCATATAAGCCGGAATACCAATCAGCCCTCTGATTTCGGTGACATCAATATGATGACGTCCGGTTGCAAAGATAAAGGTAAACCCTTTGGTGTGAAGCTCTTTTAACGTCTGTTTGGTATGAGCGCTGATTTTGTGGTCGGGTGCGAGTAATGTGCCGTCCAAATCAGAAGCGACAATAGAGAAATCCTTGCTTAACGGTGTCATATAATCCTCAATGATGTCGAATAGAGTAACCGGTGCTGTGCCATCAGGTCACAGAGTTGGAGTCTGAAAGTGTAACGAATTAGATAGCGGTAAAAGAGGGTAAAGCTGTAACCGGTATATTTTCCCCTTTTAATTCTGTGCAAAAAATTCAGAGATGGCATCAAGCGCTTCATTTCTGTAGGCATCTTGTTCAAACAAAAGTTCATGATTTGCCTTTGCGACAGGCATTAAAACGGCATTGCGATTATGTTTTTTAACCCTATGGATAAACCGGATTGCGGCATTATTGTCTACAATTTGGTCATTACCGGCTTGCAGAATCAGTAGGGGCAGCGTGATTTTAGCGGCATCCCGGTAAATTCGTTTTACCGCGAGCAGACTTTGGCACACCCAGTTCGCACTCGGGCCACCGGTTTGCAGTTCCGGTTGCTGTTTATAAAGCTGACGAAACCATTGATAGCGAACCTCACAATGACTGAGCGGGTTGTTCTCGAACGGTTTGGCCAGATAGGGCCCGTAACCGGGTGCATAGTCAGGTCCCCGGCTTTTTTTGCTCAGCCAGTAAGTGTATGGGATCGCTATGGGTTTCAGATGAGCCGGAACCGGCAGGCCCAACATCGGAGCACTGTTCGCAAAAGCTTTGAACGGATGATCCGGGTGCTGTTGCAGGTAACGCATCCCGATGGCACCGCCCATCGAATGGGCAAGCAGATAGCAGGGGGGACCGGCTGAGAAAGCGAAAAAATCACACATATGATGTAAATCGGCGACGTAGTCATCAAAGTGTTCTACATGGCCGATATCGCTGCCTGTTACCAAATGGCCGGAGAGACCCTGACCCCGATGATCATAGGAATAGATATTGTAGCCAAGCCGGAACAGATCATAGAACAACTCCTGATACTTACTCACCGTTTCAACCCGGCCATTTAAGATAAGCAGTGCTTTGGTGTGTTGGGGCGACGTAAAGCGGCACCAGTAGAGCAGAGTGCCATCATAAGATGGCTGCTTACCATGTTCCCGGCTTTGCCAGAATTGAGAAACCGCCTGATTCATGGCTTGTTCATACTCTGACTCTTGAGTGTAAGGAGGGGTCATTTGCCTGTCTGATACTATCCTAATTGATCGTAAGTGCTTATTAAGCTTGGTAAGAGTAAACCAGTTCAGTTTAATTGCAATGATCCAGACAATTCATGTTATTCATCAACTTCCTTTATGAATTTTTGATGACATTGTCATTAGCGGCATTGTATTGTGTCTGTATCTATATAATATGCGCATATCCATATATCCAAAGGCGAATTATGAATCCTCATCATTTCTTTAAGTTACTTTCCGATGAAACACGCTTGCGTTGTCTGCTGCTGATTGCCCGTGAAAAGCAATTATGTGTGTGTGAACTGACGTCGGCGCTGGAGGAAAGTCAGCCTAAAATTTCCCGCCATCTTGCCCAGTTACGTCAGTGTGGAGTGCTGCTCGACGAGCGGCATGGTCAGTGGGTCTACTACCGGGTGTCGGATAGTCTGCCGGGCTGGATGAGAAAAGTGATTGAAGGACTCAGGGATTCAAATTGCCTGCAGGAACAGTATCAGCAAGACAGCGTGCGTCTCAGACAAATGACAGCACGTCCGTGTATTTGAATTAAGAGAGACAGGAAATGACAATTAAAGTCGGAATTAACGGGTTTGGGCGTATCGGTCGCTTAGCATTGCGAGCGTCATTTGATTGGCCGGAAATGGAATTTGTGCGTATCAATGATGTGGCCGGTGATGCGGCAACGTTAGCGCATCTGCTTGAATTCGATTCGATTCAGGGCCGCTGGCATCACGCTGTCAATGCAGACGGTGACGATATCGTTATCGGAGATAAAATCATTAAAACTACCTGTGAGCGCGACATTGACGCCGTTGACTGGTCTGATTGTGATGTGGTGATTGAATCAACCGGCGTACACCGTAAAAAAAGCTTCCTGGATAAATACATTGCTCAGGGAGTGAAACGGGTGGTGGTCTCTGCACCGGTAAAAGAAGAAGGCATCGCCAATATTGTGGTTGGGGTGAATGACTCAATTTTTGATCCGCAAACCCATCAGATCGTTACCGCTGCTTCTTGCACGACCAACTGTATTGCACCTGTTGTGAAGGTGATTCATGAGAAGCTGGGTATTGAACAGTCTTCATTTACTACCATTCATGATTTAACCAATACTCAAACGATTCTTGATGCACCGCATAAAGATTTACGTCGTGCGAGGGCATGTGGTTCGAGTTTAATCCCGACAACCACAGGCAGTGCCACAGCGATTGTGGAAATTTTCCCTGAGCTGGCCGGTAAAATTAATGGTCATGCGGTACGTGTACCATTAGCAAACGCATCACTGACCGACATTATTTTTGATGTGAAACGCGATACCACCGCCGAAGAAGTGAATGCGCTGCTTAAAAACGCTTCACAAGGCGAACTGGCGGGTATTCTGGGCTTTGAAGAGAAACCGCTGGTGTCGGTTGATTACCGTGGTGATCAGCGTTCAACCATTATCGATGCCTTGTCTACCATGGTAGTCGGGACTCGTATGGTGAAAATTTATGCCTGGTACGATAACGAAATGGGTTATGCCACCCGTACGGCAGAGTTAGTGAAAAAAGTCGGTTTAGCATAAGGAATAATAATCATGACACACCCAACATGGGAACTTGCCGTTGAACAAAGCGCATTAGTATTAATGCCGTGTCCGGGAACAAAAGAGGCCGATCTTCTGAGCTCGTTAGAGCAGTTAAAAGCTGATAATGTAGTTGCGATCGTTACCGCAATCAGCACGGAAGAGATGCAAAGTAAACAGGTGGAACAGTTAGGTGAACTGACGCAGAAATTAGGTATGGCCTGGTTCCATTTGCCGATTGAAGATGACTGTGCTCCGGATGAAGCGTTTGAAGCGGCCTGGCCTGAAGTTTCTCAGCAACTGACTGAGCTAATGACTAAAGGTAAAATAGCACTTCACTGTATGGGGGGCTCAGGCCGTACCGGACTACTGGCTGCGCGTCTTCTGCTGGATAAAGACTGGGAATTACCAACCATTATCGAGCGGGTCCGTGCACTTCGTCCCGGCGCATTTCAGAAGTCGGTTCAGCTGGAATATGTTGAACATATCTCTGCGAAATAATTACTTCTCTGAGCTTTAGGGTCACTATGATCCTAAAGCTGATCTAACTCTTGAGATCTCCCCTATGACCGATACTGTTTTAAATCATCCTCGTAAGGCATTACGCCAATATATGCTGGTAACGTTTAATTATTGGAATTTCACGTTAACTGATGGTGCACTACGCATGCTGGTGGTGCTTTATTTTAATCAGCTCGGTTATGACACCCTCGCGATTGCCTCTCTGTTTCTGTTTTATGAATTTTTTGGCGTGGTTACCAACCTGGTTGGTGGCTGGCTCGGAGCCAGACTGGGTCTGAACCGTACTATGAATCTTGGACTGGCGATGCAGATTATTGCGTTGTTAATGCTGGCTGTGCCAAATGTGTGGCTGACCATTCCGTGGGTGATGGCGGCGCAGGCGTTATCCGGAATCGCCAAAGATCTCAACAAGATGAGTGCAAAAAGCTCGATAAAAGGTCTGGTATCCGGTGATCAGCAGGGGGCGTTGTATCAGTGGATTGCTATTCTGACCGGATCGAAGAATGCCCTGAAAGGTGCCGGATTTTTCCTCGGAGGGCTATTGTTAACCACGGTTGGATTTCAGTGGGCCGTTTTGATTATGGCTGCGGTATTGGGGCTGGTCTTTACCGGCAGTCTGATCTGGCTGGAAGCGGATTTGGGTAAGGCGAAAACCAAGCCTAAATTTGGTGAAATGTTTTCTAAATCCAGCTCGGTCAATATACTTTCGGCAGCCCGGATGTTCCTGTTCGGAGCCCGGGATGTATGGTTTGTGGTCGCTCTGCCTGTCTATCTTGGGACGGTGTTTGGCTGGGATGAATTCTGGGTTGGCGGGTTCATTGCAATCTGGGTCATTGGTTATGGTGTGGTGCAGGGCATGGCACCGAAAGTGACCGGAAAAGCGCAGGGTAAGGTTCCGGATGGACGTGCGGCGTTCAGCTGGGCTCTGCTTCTGGCTCTGGTTACTGGTGTTATCGCTAATGCGATACAGATGCAATGGTATCCTCAGGTGGTTATCGTGGTGGGTCTGTTGATATTCGGCGCGGTCTTTGCGGTTAACTCTTCACTACATTCCTACCTGATTGTGAGTTATGCCAAAGACGACGGTGTATCGCTGGATGTCGGCTTTTACTATATGGCTAATGCGATGGGGCGTTTAATCGGAACCATCTTATCCGGCTATTTATTCCTGATTTCCGGTCTGGCAGCCTGCTTATGGGTTTCGTTTGCCTTTCTGGCTTTAACTTGTGTTATCTCGCTAAAACTTCCACGCCATATCCATTCCGCGTAAGTCTTTATTTATGTCGGTGTTTATTGAGATCAAAAGATTAGCTCAGTGGGCACCGATAAGTCACATTCAACTCTTCAGTTATCGTTTATACTCAAAAGAAAAGGCAGGGAGCACGTGCCATGTCAGATATCGAAAAAGTAGTGATCAAGACAAGAAAGCTGGAATCTCTGTTAAAAGCGAAATATCACGCGGAGGGGCAGGGATTACATCAGCTTATTACGAGTTGTGAAAGTCGTCTGCCTCACGAAGAGATTCCGAGGCTCAGGTATATTGCGACGATTCGCAACAAGTTAATGCATGAAGATGGCTATGTGCTGGAAGACAGGAAACAGTTTTTTCACGATTTGGATCGATGCATTCAGGATTTGACGCCTCATGCGGGCAAATATATATGGCGGTTAGTCTGGACGGTATTGCTGGTGATGACTTTGGGGTGTTTAATTTATTATTACTTAAACTGGGAATCACTGTCGATAGATTTGTTTCAATAGTGTTAATGAATGAGAAAAAGAAAGAGGACGCTTTAGCGTCCTCTTTCTTTTTCTATATTTTTCAAACGATTAATAAAACATTGGCAGTGTCATTAAGCCAACGATTACCGCGATCATAACCAGACCTTGCTTTTGAGATGAAGTGATCATAACACTGCTCCTTAATTCTGTTCTGCTTCATTTGTAAACAGAATACCATTCTTTTATGGCTTTGATCAAATGATTTCATTTAAATGCGTTAAAAGCATAATTAATAGCTTAAATGGCCGGGTTATAGTTATGGTTTAGCAAGAGTTTTGTTAGGTTGTAATTTGCTCATGTTCTCATTTTTAGTTATTTCTTATGATAAATATATGAAAAATAACAAATAAATAGTGTTAATTAAATGTATTAAAAATCATCTTGTCCTTTTGGTGGATACTGCAATAGTGGTGGTGATACTGGCTATTTGCATAGGATAACTGTTATAAATTCCTTCATAATAGGCAAGGAAAGTATTCATGGGGAAAGAATAGCGGGAAAATGGATGATAAGTATGATTTTATGGCCTTAATTTATGGTGATTGCTTATGCTTCATGTATGGATGATTTTATCTTTATATGTTTATGATTTTTAATATTAAAAAATAATTTTTGTTGATTTAGTTTTGTCTGTTTCTGAGCACTATTATGGCTTGGTGGTGGCTGTTGTTATTGATAAGTTTATTTTGTCTGGTAAAGCTGTGTTTTTTATTGGTTTGTGAGTGTATTTTCATCATGGTATAGGGATGAAGTAAGCTTCAGGCTTTAATTAGCCAACTCACCGATATCTCATCATAAAAAGTGTTAGTCGTTATATTTTAAGTTACCGTGTTGTGGGCGGGTTCACTGGTTGCATGGCTGCAACTCCGGTGATTTTGGGTATATACTGACGGAATTCGATTTTGGGAGTGCGCTGGTGGGCAAACTATCACAGGTTTTATTTTCTGAAGGTGGGAAGGGCTGGCATGTGCAGGCTGCATTGTTGGCTGTGCTGGTACTGTTTATTTTGCTTGTTTCTCCTTTTCATGTTTATTCATCAGCTCTGGTAGCGATCATTTTCGGTATGGGTATTTCTCTTACCGGAGACTGGTTATTGGTAAAGTATGGTTACAGCCGCATTCGTCTTGTAACTTATTCTCTGGCAATACTATTTTATAGTGCGGCTTACTGGACTCAGACTTCGGGATTAAGTAACTGGTGGCTGCCCATTTTATTATGTGCCTCGGGGATCGTGACCTTTTTACTTATCCTGCCTCAGGTTGATTCCCATGTTTTTTCTACCGCAGCGATAGGAACATTGTTATTGGGGCTGGTATGGGCAAGCGGTGAATGGTGGATTCAGCAGCATCAGTTTAACGCAGTTCTGGCCCTGTTAGGAGCCGGATGCCTGTTTGTTACCGCACTGTCACTAGCGATTCGCACAGACGGCTCGGTCTTTAGTCGTGCAAATCGTGTGTTTTTGTTCGGCTATATCGTGTCTCAGGTGTTGTTTACACTTTCAGTTTTGCTCTGATTTGTCCGCTGATATACTCGCTATCTTTCATACTTCTTCAGCCCGGTGGGTAATCAGGCTGAATCTTTTCTGCTTTTTAGGTGTTTATCATGGAAATATTAACGACAGCGACCATGCTATTTTTAATTATGGATCCGCTGGGAAATCTGCCGGTTGTTCTTTCCATTCTGAAACATTTGGATCCCAAACGGCGCAGAGCCGTACTGATTCGAGAACTCTGTTTTGCACTGGCGATTTTAATGTTGTTCCTTTTTGCCGGAAAAAACATTCTCGGCTTTCTCCATGTTGATCCGGAGACACTGAGTATTTCCGGCGGGGTGATTTTGTTTATTATCGCCATAAAAATGATTTTCCCGAGTGCCGGTTCGATTACCGGCCTGGCTGCCGGGGAAGAACCGTTTATTGTGCCGATGGCTATTCCAATGATTGCCGGGCCGTCACTGATTGCTTCGTTATTGTTTCTGTCAACTCAGTACCCTAATCAACTATGGGAACTGTCCGCCTCGGTGTTCCTGGCATGGCTGGCAACATTTTTTATTCTGATGTTCTATAGTTTCTTCCATCGCATACTGGGCGAAAGAGGACTAAAGGCGGTGGAGCGTCTGATGGGATTGCTGCTGGTCATGATTTCGACGCAGATGTTGCTGGATGGTCTTAAAAGTTATATGGCGGCTTAATAACGGCGGAGGCGCGGTCTTATCGTTTCGTTAATCGATAAATGATTGCGCCTCGTTCCTTCGTCACAAATAACGAACCTATTTTCTGACAAACAGACGATAACAAACCTGCCCGGCGGTTTTTTCCCGGTGTAATTCCCAGTTATCCGGAATATGGCTGAGTGGCCACTCTTTTTCCGCTTCAAGATAAATCATTGCGCCTTCGGCGAGCCATTTATTCTGTTCGAGTAACCGGCAGGTCTGTTCCAGCAGTCCCTGGCGGAAAGGGGGATCGATAAACACAACATCGTGAGGAGTTCCCTCTGCGGAAAGGTATTTTAGCGCATCACCATTGATCAACTCGATATTCTCAGCCTTTAACGTTGTGCAGTTTTGCTTCAGCTGTTTAAATACCGTCGGGTTAAGTTCAATCATGATTACTTTGTCTGCCTGGCGTGAAGCCGCTTCAAAACCCAGAGAACCGGCCCCGGCAAACAAGTCTAAGCATTTCGCATGCGGAATATCCTGCGCCAGCCAGTTGAACAGGGTTTCTTTTACCCGGTCGGTGGTGGGTCGCAGACCTTCTGCATCATGAACTGGCAGTTTTCTGCCACGCCATAAGCCACTAATAATGCGAACGAAGCCGGTTGAAGGCTTTTTTTGTGATGGAGTCGGTTGACGACGTTTGACCATGATTCTTTGCCCAAAAATAAAATGTTACTATACTCGTCGTACTTGATGTCGTTAGGTGGCAACGTCAAAGACTTTGAGATATTGCTTCATCGTGACTGTATCGACAATGAGGCAGGCGATATTGTTAAGATGGCAAAGTTTACCAGTGTGCGTAAAAAGTTTTCACTGCTTTGTCATTATTTATTGTTCTTTTGTGGATAATTTTTGCAGAGGGACAAAAAGAAATGTTTGAACTTATTATCCCGGATACGACGGGGATACCCGGATTATTCAAGGACATCCTTTAGATGACAGAAAAAAAGAAACGCGGTTTGCTGTCCTGGCTTGGTTTTGCGGATGAAGAACCAGGCAAAAATGAAAGTGAACAGATTGCACCAGAAGAACTTCATGAAGAAGCCGGTGAAGAGGCATCAGCCGACGCTCTGCAAGAGTTGCAGAAAACTGACGAAACTGAAGTTCAGGCAGAGCTGAGCCAGGAAGAGGCGATTGAGCCGGAAGTCGTCGAAGAAGCACCGGTTCAGGTTGAATCGTTAGAGCAGGAAAAACCAACGGAAAGTTTCTTTGCCCGTCTTAAGCGTAGCCTGAGCCGTACGAAAACCAATATCGGTGCGGGTTTCTTTGGTTTGTTTAAAGGCAAAAAAATCGATGAAGATCTGTTCGAAGAGTTAGAAGAGCAGTTACTGATTGCCGATGTGGGTATGGATACCACACTGAAAATTATCGAAAGTCTGACCGAGAAATCTTCCCGTCAGGATCTTAAAGATGGTGAAGCGCTGTATGGACTGCTTAAAGAAGAGCTGGCTGAGATATTAGTTAAGGTTGAAAGACCGCTGGAAATTGATAGCGGCAAAACACCGTACGTTATCCTGATGGTTGGTGTGAATGGGGTCGGTAAAACGACCACGATTGGTAAGCTGGCCAAACAGTTTCAGAATCAGGGCAAAAAAGTCATGCTGGCTGCCGGGGATACTTTCCGCGCTGCTGCTGTCGAGCAGCTTCAGGTATGGGGTCAGCGTAACAATGTGCCGGTTATCGCACAGCATACCGGGGCCGACAGTGCCTCTGTTATCTATGATGCCATTGAAGCGGCCAAAGCGCGTGGTGTTGATGTGGTGATCGCAGATACGGCGGGCCGGCTGCACACCAAGTACAATCTGATGGAAGAATTGCGTAAAATTGTGCGGGTAATGAAGAAAATTGATGACTCTGCTCCGCACGAAATCATGCTGACGCTTGATGCGGGAACCGGTCAGAACGCCATTAGTCAGGCGAAGTTGTTCAGTGATGTTGCTCCGGTTACCGGTATTACACTGACCAAGCTGGATGGTACGGCGAAAGGCGGGGTGATTTTTGCCATTGCCGATCAGTTCAATATTCCTATCCGGTATATCGGGGTGGGTGAAGGTATCGAAGATTTACGCCCGTTTGAAACTCAGCAGTTTATTGATGCTTTGTTTAGCCGGGAAGATTAATACCATCCTGGTAAAGTTTTAGATCAATGATTTTTCCTGTTTGGTATAAATACCTTTCAATTACTTTTGGCAGAGAGATTCAGGCACATAGTGGGTACCTGAGTACTGCGTAATAAAGAAGGATGGACGAGTGATAAAATTTCAACAGGTGAGTAAAGCTTATCGTGGTGGCCGGCAGGCATTACAAAAAGTCGATTTTCACCTGAAGCGCGGAGAAATGGCATTTCTCGGGGGACACTCCGGCGCCGGAAAAAGTACTATGCTCAAGCTCATCTGCGCTCTTGAACGTCCGACTGACGGAAAAATATTGTTTAACGGTCACGACATCACCCGGATTCCGAACCGGGATATTCCTTTTTTGCGGCGTAATATCGGGATTGTTTTTCAGGATCACCGGTTGTTAATGGACCGGACCGTCTACGATAACGTTGCCCTGCCGATGCGAATCGAATCGATTACCGAAAATGAAATCAAACGCCGGGTATCGGCAGCACTGGATAAAACCGGACTGCTGGATAAAGCCCGTTGCCTGCCCAGCCAGCTGTCTGGTGGTGAGCAGCAGCGGGTCGGTATTGCCCGTGCGGTTGTCAATCGTCCTACTCTGGTTCTGGCGGATGAACCGACCGGTAATCTGGACCCTGATTTATCCGGCCGGATTCTGCGTCTTTTTGAAGAATTTAACCGGGCCGGTGTGTCGATTCTGCTTGCGACGCATGATATTAATCTGGTGAATTCCCGTCCTCAATACCGTCATCTTGAACTTAATCAGGGCTTTCTTAGTGAGGTAGAGCATTATGGCAGTCACTAAGGCGAAAAGCGCGAGACAGAACGAAAAGCGCACAAGAGAAAAAGTCGGGCACCGTACACCGAGAATCGGCTTTTTCCGTATCCATCTTAATCAGGCGAAAGCCTCATTTCTGGAGCTGTGGCATCGTCCGTTGGGGAATATTCTCACCTTAGCGGTGATATCGATGTCATTAGCGATGCCGGCCAGCTTATATTTACTCAGTAAAAATGTGGCATTTGTGGCAACGCATGTGGCTACGCCGTCCCAGATCAGTGTGTTTCTCACTCCCGGTATACCTGAAGCCCGCATTATGATTCTTAAAGACGGGCTGGAAAGTAATCCGCAAGTGAAAGCCGTGAAATATATTTCGTCACAGCAAGGTATAGACGATCTCAGTCAGGACGCCGGCTTTGAGCAGGCCATCAGTCTGTTGGATCAGTTTTCCCTTCCTGGCGTACTCGTCGTTCAGCCGGCGGTTGACAATAAACAGCTGATAAATGCCCTGGCTCAGACCATTCGTTCTGAAAGTGAGGTTACCGATGTTCGGCTTGATGAAGACTGGCTGTCGCGTCTTGACGCAATGAAAAAACTGGTTGGTTTAGTGGTGATTAGCCTTTCAGCCCTGATGCTTACGGCGGTCTTTCTGATTATCGGCAATACGCTGCGATTTAATGTGCTGGAACATAAACCGGAGATCCAGACCATGAAACTGATCGGGGCAACGGATACATATATTCTGCGTCCCTATCTTTATGAAGGGATGTGGCTTGGTCTGATCGGTTCGTCAGTCGCCTGGTTACTTTCGGCACTGCTGACGTTATTACTGAATAATGCGGTCGCTGAACTGGCGCAGCTATATGACAGTCAGTTCCGTTTACTGGGGCTGGGCTGGGATGAAACGCTGCTGCTGATGATGGTCGGAACCTTGATCGGATGCGTTGCTGCCCGAGTCGCAGCACAACGGCATTTAAAAGAAATTGAACCTATTTAGGTTGCCGCTGCCTATAATAACGGTGTGCATAATTTATCTCTTGACACATTTTTACGCCTAGTTTACGCAAATTATTGCACCGATGCCTTGAAAGGTGAGGATTTTCGGGTCAATATTGGCGGGTTGAGATAAACACAGATCAATACGATGGGGAATTGAATGACAAACCAAGTGTATCAAATGGCTCTGGTCACACAAGATAGCCTGGACAGCTATATCCGTTCAGTAAACAGCTACCCGATGCTGAGTGCTGACGAGGAGCGTGAACTGGCAGAGCAATTACATTACCAAGGTGATATCGAGGCAGCGAAAGGTTTAATCCTGTCGCATCTTCGTTTCGTTGTTCACGTCGCTCGCGGCTATTCCGGCTATGGCTTGCCAATGGCAGACCTGGTGCAGGAAGGCAACATCGGTTTGATGAAAGCGGTAAAACGTTTTAATCCTGAAGTCGGCGTACGTCTGGTTTCATTTGCTGTGCACTGGATTAAAGCGGAAATTCATGAGTATGTATTGCGTAACTGGCGTATTGTAAAAATTGCGACCACGAAAGCGCAACGTAAGCTGTTCTTCAATTTAAGAAAATCGAAGAAGCGTCTCGGCTGGTTCAATAATGGTGAAGTGGAAACCGTTGCGAGAGAGTTAGGTGTTGAACCTTCCGAAGTTCGTGAAATGGAATCCCGCCTGGCTGCTCAGGATGCCGCTTTTGAACTGACGGTTGATGACGATGAGACCGGGATGTCATCGGCACCGGTACTGTATCTGGAAGATAAAAGTTCTGACGTTGCCGATAATTACGAAGCGGATAACTGGGAAGCACATACCAATAACCGCCTGTCACTTGCCCTGGCAAGTCTGGATGAGCGTAGTCAGCATATCGTCCGTTCTCGCTGGCTTGATGATGCTAAAGCAACATTGCAGGATCTGGCCGATGAATATGGTGTTTCTGCTGAGCGTATCCGTCAGCTTGAAAAGAATGCGATGCGCAAATTGAAAGAAGCGGTCGGAGAAATTTAATCCCGATGGTTTAAAGAGATTAGAGAGTGAATTCAGAGCCGGGATCGTGAGATCCCGGTTTTTTTGTTTCTGATCTGAACATCGTATCAGTTGTTAATTATTTTGTGGATAACTCTGTGTTTAAATTTGTAGTTAGATGGGGAAAGTCAGGTGATATATGGAGTTATAAATAATATTCATTTGGGGATATTATTTGATCTACACACATCAAAAGCACGATCATCACAACATGTAGTGGATCATTTTTGCCAAAGACACTTTATCACCACTATTCACAGCTTTATCCACAGATGGTGAAAAAGTGATCGCCGGTTGATATCTTATTCCTGTGGTGATGTGTAAATACAATTAACAATGTCGCAACTTCATATACAATGCGGATATTCCCTCATTTCCGGGGCGCCCGGCTATCAGGGAAGTAAAATAATAAATACACGAGGAGAACCGTAGTATGAGTCAATTTAAGCTTATCGGCATAAAAGATGCGCTGGATATGATTGAACAAAATAAAGCGGCTTTGGCTGATATTCGTGATGAACAGACCTTTGCCCAAGGGCATGCTCCCGGTGCGATTCACTTAACCAATGAGACTGTCGCAAAATTTATCAGTGATGTTCCTTATGAACATCCGGTTTTGGTGATGTGTTATCACGGCGTAAGCAGTCAGGGGGCGGCACAGTACCTGATTAGTCAGGGTTACGAAGAGGTATATAGTATCGAAGGTGGGTTTGCTGCCTGGGACCGTGCCAGTTATCCGGTAGAAGCCTGACGGGTATTGTAATATGTTGTCATTGATTGTTCTTGATAATCCGCGTCTGGCCCAGGCATATATTGATTATATGGCCTGTCAGGGCATCGAAATAAAGATGGCGCCTGACGGAGACGGAAATGTTGAATTGTGGTTGATTGAGGATCGTGATTATCAACGGGCCAGAAATGAGCTGGAACTTTTTTTAGTCGATCCGACTCACCAGAGGTACGCACAGGCTTCATGGGAACGCTCTGAAACCAAGGGGATGAATTTTCACTATCATTCCACGAGTCTGTGGTCGATGCTGCGTGCCAAAGCGGGAGCTCTTACGTTCTTTGTGATGCTGCTGTGCTCGGTTATCTATATTCTCAAAATGTTTGGTTTGGGGCAGGAGGTGTTTAACTGGCTGCATTTCCCGGTTGTAGCAGAACAAAAGTGGCAGCTCTGGCGGTGGATCACCCCGGCTTTATTCCACTTTTCCATTCTTCATATCGCATTTAATTTATTATGGTGGTGGCAACTTGGCGGGGATATTGAAAAACACTCTGGCAGCGGTAAGTTATTCCTGATTTTTATTGTTTCGGCGGTGTTGTCCGCTGTTGCTCAATACTGGGCTGACGGACCAAATTTTGGCGGATTATCCGGAGTCGTGTATGCCTTGCTTGGATACATATGGATTGTCGGGTGGCGGCGTCCGGAGTCTGGCTTATCTATCTCAAAACCTGTGCTGGGCTTTATGCTGGTCTGGCTGATGTTTGGCTACATTCAGCCGCTGATGGCAATTGCCAATACTGCGCATCTGGCCGGATTCATCAGCGGAATAGTACTGGCCGGAATTGACATCTTTTTGTTATCACTGAAAGCAACCCGCTGACCGCTGGTTTACTGGTACATATATTTAGTAAAAAGCAGATCCGCAATAACCGGGCGGCCTGTTTCCGCAATCAGTATGTCATTGATTTTTTTGACTAATTGTTTACGGATATCTTCACGGCCGGCAAGTGACTTAATGGCATCTTCAGTCTGTTTACCCAACAGTTCCACTATGGTGTCACGGATGAGAGGCTGATGGTGCTCGATGATCGCTACATCGCCGGGATCCGCTACCATGATATCGATTCTGACCTGGATATAACCCAGATCTTTACCTTTGGTAAAAAAATTGGTGGTTAAATCTGGCTCCAAAGTGAAATAAGCGAGCTGGGGTACGCCATCTTTATCCGCTGAGGTACTGTCAGCGGCGTAGCTATTACTTATAAAAGAGATATTCAGACCAATCACGACCAAGGCTAAAATATTTTTTAACTTCATAACTATGTAATTTCTTGTTTGTTAACGCGATATTCTAATCGCAATAGTCTGCTACAATAGCAGCTTAATTGCACCAGTAAAACATATCAGAGCTTTTGTACCGGCCATCTGCCGTATTGGAGTTTTATTGTACGATGAAAAACGGTTAATTGAATATTAGTATGGATCATTTTTTTTCGCCCTATTTATCCGCGATAAATGAGATAACCTGGCAAAATATAGACGATTTTTCGTTTCCGTCACACAATGTTAAGTCGTGGTTGCTGGAGCCGGGATCGCTGACGCAGCGCTTTCAGGATAATTGTGATGAACTGACGGTGGAGTTGTTCACCAATCAGTGGTGTGAAGGCGCAGAGCTTAGTGAGGCCGAACGTTTATTGATCAATGAGCCTGAGCGCTACCTGTTACGCCAGGTCTTGTTGCAGGGGGATGATCACCCCTGGTTAATCGGACACTCTCTGATCCCGCAGTCCATTGCCGAAGAACCTGACGCGAATCTGGCCGAGCTCGGGAATAAGCCGTTAGGTGGTCTGCTGTTTAAGACACATTCTGTGGGACGGGATTCTCTGCAGGTTGCCCGGCTGGATACACCAAGTGGTCTCCTGTATGCCAGACGTTCAAGGTTGTGGGTGAATCACAGCCCGATACTGGTGACTGAGCTATTTTTACCTTTTGCACCGATTTATCGTTACCACCAGGAGAATGTGTAATGCAGATTGTAAAAGCCAGAGCTTATTGGCAACTGATGCGCATGGATCGCCCGATCGGTTCGCTACTGCTGCTTTGGCCGACATTATGGGCGTTGTTCCTTGCGGCGGAAGGATTTCCTGACTGGCGGGTACTGATCGTGTTTTGTCTTGGTGTGCTGCTGATGCGCTCCGCCGGGTGTGTGATTAATGATTTTGCCGACCGTAAAGTGGACGGATACGTTAAACGGACGAAAAACCGTCCGTTACCGGCAGGATTAGTCTCGGCGAAAGAGGCGGTCAGCTTATTTCTCCTGCTGGCAGGTTTGTCATTTATTCTGGTGCTGACGATGAACCGTCTGACGATTCTGCTCTCTTTTGTCGGACTCGTACTGGCATTTATTTATCCTTTTATGAAGCGATATACACATTTGCCGCAGTTATTTCTCGGTCTGGCGTTCAGTTGGTCGATTCCGATGGCGTGGGCTGCACAGGCGAATGATTTACCCGGTTTAGTCTGGGTTTTATTTGCCATAAACGCCTTGTGGACCATCGCCTATGATACTCAGTATGCCATGGTCGATCGTGATGATGATCTGTCAATCGGGGTTAAATCCACCGCGATTTTATTTGGTGATAACGATAAGCGGATCATCGGGATTCTTCAGCTGGTTACATTGATTATGCTGACCGGTGTCGGAGTGAGTTATCAGTTTGGAGCCGTCTACTACCTGAGTCTGTTGCTGGCCGGAGGATTGTTTATCTATCAACAGTACCTGATCCGGAACCGGGAAAGAATGCCTTGTTTTCACGCTTTTCTGAATAACAATTACGTCGGTATGGTGATTGCGTTTGGTATTATGTTCGCGTTTGTCGGCGGGCAGTAGGGTGCGTTCGTACCATTATGCTTAATCTGTGCAAGTGTACTCAAAGGCACAAACATCCGGGGCATCGTACCCCCGGAAAGCGATACAGGGATTGTCCTGATCGGTGTGTGGAATGGCTTTGCACGACTAATGAGCGGCTTCTGACTGGCAAATCCCTTCCATTATCGTTAGACGAACTTCCGGATGGATCAGCTGATAAAGCTCACCGGCTAATAAATTGGATAATTTTTTCTGGCAGCCGTGTTCCGAGGAAAAATAGCGCTCGGCTTCGAGTGTTTCCAATAATGTAACAAAGACTCCTTTATCAAAGAATTCCGGTGCGTTGATGCCATGAATCTGGGCCAGACGCTGAGCAATCTCCTGGCCATGTGTTTCCAGTTCTTCCGGGGGCATAGACGGGTTTCTTTCAAGTAAATTCAGCGTAATCGCGTAGCGTTGCAGCGTTTCAGAGATTGTGTGTCCCAGCAGGATCAGAACCTGAGTTTTTGCCGGATTGATGGCGATCTTGTCCTGATTGATTTCAACTAACTGCTGCCGTTCCAGTTCGGCTAAACCGTCCCGTATTTTTTCATCGGCATCCGGTATATCCAGGCTTAAAAACAGCTCATTTTTCAACAGCGGCCAGACGAGTGAGATTTTATTTGTCAGCTCGGAGAAGGTGAGGTGATGGTAGCTGATCAAAGCCTGGGCAATCAGCGACGGAAGGGCCAGAAGATGAATAATATTATTCCGGTAGTAGGTCATTAATACCGACTGACGCCGGTCGAGTGAGATAACGTCACCCATCGAATCGGTATCAATCGTAAATTTGTTCAGCGAGCAGGCATGCTCCACCATCGCTGTTGCGCTCTGATCCGGAGTGGTACTGGTATTGGAATAAGGGACGTTGTTGAGCAGGGATAAATAGCTTTCTACCTGAGTAATCAGACGTCCTCTTGATAATGAGCGTTGCCGGGAGGCTAATAGTGCTGTTGCACACAAGGCTAATGCATTGGTTGCCGCCGCATCATTAATATGGGTCATTATTTTAAAGGCTAACTGATTCACAACCGGCGTCAGCCAGGCAGGTTTGCTGTTGCCGGACACATCAATATCCTGGCTCCACTCCGGTACCTGCTCATTAAGAAATTGATTAAGCAGAACCGGCTCGCCGAAATTCACATAGCCCTGACCAAAGTTGCGTAGTTTGCGGATGCTTCTGAGTACCAGTCCGGCATTTTCTTTCTCTTTTTTCTTGCCGCTCAGTTCCTTAGTGTAAGTACTTACTTCCATGACGTGTTCGTAGCCGATATAGACCGGAACCAGAGCAACCGGGCGGTTTAAGCCGCGTAATATTGTCTGTAATGTCATGGCCAGTATGCCGGTCTTCGCCGGAAGCAGTCGTCCGGTACGTGAGCGCCCGCCTTCGGTAAAGTATTCAACCGCATAGCCCCGGCTGAACAGTTCGGCTAAATATTCCCGGAAAATGGTGGAGTAAAGTTTATCGCCCTTAAAACTCCGGCGAATAAAAAAGGCCCCGCAACGACGGAAGATCGGACCGGCCGGGAAGAAATTGAGGTTAATACCGGCAGCAATATGTGGCGGAACCATGCCTTCGTGATACAGCACATAGGAGAGCAGCAGATAGTCCATATGGCTGCGGTGGCAGGGGAGATAAATGATCTCATGTCCTGTCTGGGCGAGGTTGCGTACCGAGGATGCATTACTTATGTTGAGTCCCTGATAGATCCGGTTCCACAGCCAGCCCAATAGTCTGTCGCCTTTTTTTATCAGAGAATAGTTAAAGTCTGCGGCGACCTCATCAAGCATCACCCGGGCATTTTTTCTGGCACTGTCGTAGGAAATTTGTTTGCTGTCGGCTTCTTCCCGAATGGCCTGATTAACCACCGGTGAAGCCAGCAAGCGCTCGATCAGGATCTGACGCTTGGGTTGATCCGGGCCGGATGCGGCCAGTTTCTGACGTGAGAAATGAATCCGTGCGACACGGGCCAGTTTATATGCAATGGTATTATCGGTACCGTGGTGATCGGCCATATAGCGCAGTGAAACGACCGGGCTGATACGAATTAAACAGTCACGTCCGGAGAACAGAATTGCTGAGATTTTACGCAACCGGTTCATCGGTTTGAGGTAGGCATGCTTTTCCTGCTGTTCCTTACCTGGCTTACGCCCCCATAAGACAGAGCAGGGAATAAGCTGAATATCGAGTTCGGGATATTGGCGGTGAAGTGATAATAATTCACTGAAGTGTGCGACGGATTCAGCGGGAATCGGATGTTCGTCTGTCAGCAGAGTCGGAGTTTCACTGATAAATACGCTTCTCGGCAGACGTTTTTCACCAATCTGAATCTCTGACTGGGGACTGGGCAGACCCAGTTTTGTGGTCTGTTCTTCCAGGGTCAGTAAATCCACATTGGATTGAAATGGCAATGCATATACAATCGGCTTTTCACGATCAATAGTATGATCCTGAACAGGGTTTTTGGGTACCAGTGTTCCTTTAACTAAAAGGCTGATTGGCAGCCTTAAGAGTGAGTGTCTCAGCGACATAAGGGTTCTTAGCCTCAAAAAAGAAAAGCAATGATTGTCTGCCGTTTTACGGCTCTGTGCCCGGGAAATAGCGAAAGCGTTCCGTAGGACAGAATAGCAGAAGCGGGGCGAACCTTTTACTTTTCTCTTTGATTAATGAGTAAATTTCATTCAACGTTCATACAAAATAATAAAAAGGTAATCGTGTGCAAACAAAAAATCCTCAAGGCATTACGCGTATCATTAAAGCTGCTAAATATTCTTACCAGGGCGTAAAAGCTGCCTTCTGCGGAGAAGCCGCCTTTCGCGAAGAAGTCATCAGTTGTCTCATCCTTATCCCTCTGGCAATGTGGCTGGATGTAACCGGTATTGAACGTTTACTGATGATCCTGTCTCTTTTATTTGTACTGGTGGTGGAACTGCTGAACAGTGCGGTTGAAGCGGTAGTGGACCGGATCGGAACTGAGCAGCATCCCTTGTCGGGACAGGCAAAAGATATGGGGTCAGCAGCGGTTCTGCTTTCAATTGTTATGGCTATTGCAGTCTGGGCTACGGCCTTGTTGTGAGCATAGAACCGATAGCGGCAGGAATACTTTGCTTTTTAGTCAATACTGGATATACTCACAGTTAACTGTATAAAAAGACAGGTGACTTATGAAGCCTTTAACACCACGTCAACAACAAGTTTTTGACTTAATTAAAGCCCGGATTGAAGATTCAGGCATGCCTCCGACACGGGCCGAAATTGCCAAAGAACTGGGTTTTCGCTCCGCCAATGCTGCGGAAGAGCATTTAAAAGCCCTGGCCCGCAAGCAAGTGATTGAAATTGTCCCCGGTGCATCCCGCGGTATTCGCATCCTGTTGGATGAAGCGGCGAATGATGAGCAGGGACTGCCATTAATTGGCCGGGTTGCAGCCGGTGAACCGATTCTGGCTCAGGAACATGTTGAAACCCATTATCAGGTTGATCCTGCGATGTTTAAACCCAGAGCTGATTTCCTGCTGCGCGTGTATGGCGAGAGTATGAAGGACATCGGTATTCTCGACGGGGATTTACTTGCCGTGCATAAAACTCAGGATGTGCATAACGGGCAGGTTGTCGTGGCTCGTGTTGAAGATGATGTCACCGTGAAGCGTTTAGAACGTAAAGGCTCAAAAGTGTACCTGCACGCCGAAAATGAAGAATTTTCACCGATTGAAGTTGATCTGACTTCACAAAGTCTGGCGATTGAAGGCATTGCTGTCGGAATTATCCGTAATACCGACTGGATGTAATTGGCATTTTTTAAGGGTACATCCGGCTGTCTTACCGGTGTTCGCCTCCTGATAAACAATAACGACCAGGCTGATGTAGTCTGGTCGTTCGCATTTTGGTCGGTTACACTTTGTTTCTCTGCCAGAGGACCACGCCTTGCCATCATTATTTAGCTCACTGCTTAATTCAGAACTTCACCGTCAGGTTTTACGCTTAGCTCTGCCGATGGTGATCTCCAATATCACAATTCCGCTGCTCGGACTGGTCGATGCGGCGGTCATCGGACATCTGGATTCTTCCTGGTATCTGGGTGGTGTGGCACTGGGCAGCACTATGATTAGCGTGACGTTCTGGCTGCTCGGATTTTTACGGATGTCGACCACCGGATTAACCGCACAGGCGGTAGGTGCTCAGGATCGTCAGGCAATAGCACTGGTTCTGATTCAGGGGCTTTTAATGGCGTTGCTGTTTGCCCTGGTTTTTCTGATTGTGCATGGAGTGGTTGCTCAAACGGTATTTGGTTTCAGTAATGCAAGTCCGGAAGTGAAACAATATGCCGCTCAGTATTTTTCGATCCGGGCCTGGAGCGCCCCCGCTGCACTGGCTAACTATGTTTTGTTGGGCTGGTTGCTGGGGACTCAGGATTCCAAATCCCCGATGTGGATGGTGATGATTGTGAATC
>JBNKRC010000003.1:0-44709 GCA_050296215.1 Vibrio sp.
TGAGGCATGCACATCCAGTTCCGGGAAGTGGTGTTTAAGAATATAAGCCAGCCCGGGATCCTGAATAATGACACCATCAATTGCTGTCCGGTTGAGTTGTTCTAACAGCCGGACCATTGAGGGAATCTCGCAGTCAAGCAAAGCAATATTCAGCGTG
The DNA here is from genome assembly GCA_050296215.1 of Vibrio sp. Classification (GTDB taxonomy): domain Bacteria; phylum Pseudomonadota; class Gammaproteobacteria; order Enterobacterales; family Vibrionaceae; genus Vibrio. The sequence goes on from JBNKRC010000003.1 coordinate 158, forward strand.
AGAAATATCTGGCAGTGATTCTGATGCGCAACAGGTAAAATCTGTTTCAGCGTATCTAAAGAGAGGTTGGTGGCCCGGTTGCGGGCATTAAAGCGATCCAGCCCGCAGTAGATCGCATCGGCTCCGGCGGCGATCGCGGCTTTGATTGAATCGATATCACCACCTGGCGCCAGAAGTTCAAACGTATGCTTGCTCACAGAGAGGTACTCTTTTGTCTTTACCATTATAAAGCGGGACATTCTAACGGATTTGGTGTGGTGATAAGCCCGATCAGATCAAGCACGAGGGACATTAAAATTCCGGGCTGACATCGGAGACTTTCACATTTATCGCCTATACTGTTTATAAAACGCTCAATAATATGTGGCGTAGAGTTGTGTTTCCGGGCCGACATTCCACACAATAATGGTTTTAAGAGCCAGGATATGTAGAGAAGAGGAGATGAGCCATGAAAAATGCTCTCATTCGATATGCTATCTTTGCTCTGATAGTTGTTTTATCCCCCGTCTTCAGCGGCGGTGGCAGCCTGTTTATCAGCCCGGCGTTTGCTCAGGAAGTCAGTGTACCGCCGGGGCTTTTACTCAATAAAGACCATCCCGCCATTCAGGCGGCTCTGGAGACTAAAAACAGAAACTCTGCCCGGCTTATGAAAATCCAGGGTGTGATCGGGACCGCCATCGGTTTGGGAGAGGATGGTAATCCGGTAATTAAGGTGTATACCCTGAAGGCCGGGACACCTGACATTCCAGAGGCTCTGGAAGGCTTGCCTGTGCGGGTAGTGGTAACCGGGATGATCGTTGCCCTTACTGATCCGACGGCCAGACAGGATCGGCCCGTGCCTATCGGGGTGTCTACCGGGCATCCGGACATTACCGCCGGCACCATCGGAGCCAGGGTGACGGACGGAAGTAACGTTTATGCGCTAAGTAATAACCATGTTTATGCCAACCTTAATAAGGCCACGATTAATGACGAGGTCATTCAGCCCGGCACTTATGATGGAGGTAAAGTTCCGAATGATGTGATTGGTAAGCTGTCGGCTTATGAGCCGATCAACTTTCACGGTGGCAATAACATCATGGATGCGGCAATCGCGTTTAGCTCAACCGCTGATCTGAACAACGCAACACCGGCGGACGATGGCTATGGCACTCCGACCTCGGTTGTTACAGAGGCGGCTTTAAAATTGCCGGTGCAGAAATACGGACGTACCACCGGCCTGACCAACGGCCAGATTGACGGCATCGGTGCAACCGTCAAAGTTTGCTATGAGGTTAAGGGGTTGTTCTGTAAAAAAATCGCGACGTTTATCAACCAGATTGAAATTATTCCCGGTACATTCAGTGCGGGTGGAGATTCCGGCTCACTGATTGTGGATATGAACAGAAACCCTATTGGATTACTGTTTGCCGGTAGTTCCCAATCGACGTTTGCCAATCCGATCGGAGCGGTTCTGGCTCGTTTTGGCGTCAGCATCGATCAAGGAGCTCCTGTGACTGATATTGCAGTAACGTCGGTTGATGCCCCGGCTTCGGTTTTACAAAATGAGTCCGTTACTGTAGCAGTTACGGTAAGCAATACCGGAGATGTGGATGTGACAGATGATATTAATGTACGTCTGACAGACATCACAGGCACAGGCAGTGTGGTCATAGCCACGCAGACCATCACTGGTGGCTTGTCAGTAGATGACAAGCCCACAACAACACTGACTTTCGACTGGAATAGTGGCTCCTCAGTAGTAACTCACATCCTGAGTGCAACCCTTGTCGCTTTTTCCGACGATAATTCAACCAATAATACTAAATCTACATCTGTGACAGTGAATGAACCACCGGGCACCACGACCATTTCACTGACCGCAAGCGGATATCTGGTAAGAGGTTTGCCGAAAGTCGATCTGGAATGGAATGGTGCCAGTTCGAAAATGGTCGACATTCTGCGTAATAGCAGTGTGATAAAAACAACCAAAAATGATGGTTTTTACACGGATGATCTCAGAAGCTCAGGAAACGGTTTATATATCTATCAGGTTTGTGAAGCGGGCAGTTCTACTTGTTCTAATGAGGATACCGTTATTTTTCCTTAGTAATCCCGAGCTAAGACAGGCGTGTCTTCAGGTTTACGGAGGCATGCCTGAACTATGCGAGGAAGGAGGTGTTTCCATGCCGGTGAAACCGATTGAAGCGGTACTCGAAGAGTACACGGAAACGTTAATGTCAGTGCCTGAAGTCATCGGCACATCTCAGGGAGTGTGGGGAGGATCGCCCTGTATCAAGGTTTACGTTATCCTGAAATCCCCGGCTCTGTCCCGTGATATTCCTCGGGAGCTGGAAGGTTATCCGGTAAAAATTGAGGTAACCGGCCCTATTTGTGCGTTCTGAAGATTGTTCTTCTGCAGTTCGTTACGAATGTTCATTAAAATCTCACCGGTAACGTTTTTGCCCCGGTCATCAAAGCCAATCCCCCAAAAACTGTCAGATGCAAAATGATCATATAGCCAGCCTTTGCTTATCCTGAGTTCCTGTGTTAATTCCGGATGTTGCTTAAAGCGCGCCAGGTCTGCGTGATCCTGACGGCCTGTACTGATTTGTCGGAGATGCGTTACGCAGTGATTATCAGCCACTTAACGGTAGTGTCTGGTAATGGGTAATCCGGCCGATCAGCCGTTTCAGGCTTACTCATCTTATGTGATGCCAAATGGTAAGGTAGAACGCTTTATCGATACCATCTACACGGAAGACGGTGCTAAATTCGGCGGTACTCTTGCTCCGACGGTAGGCATTGCGATTCTTGGTGATCGCACCGAAGTCAAAGCCGTGAACGATTACGGTTTCATACCCTAGAATGATTACAGGCAGGAATGGGCCGGATCTCATCAAAGAGACTCTTTTTTCAGTCCGATTCCTGATTTTTTAATGATTTTCTCTACTTTTCGAATCATAACTTTTATGATTTGTGATTTACATCTCGGAAATAATTAATGTCAGGTTATTGTCAAACTAAGTGAATATGCTTTTTTTTGTCATATTTAGCGGTTAGTCTCATTTGCGTAGGCAATATTGTAATGCCTACAAACAGTTAGCTAGATCTCATATTGTGGGCGGTAGTTTAACTGCAAAAGGCAAAACCATCGAAAGGTGGTGACGCAAAGTCACCGGTCTAACGGAATTTTCCTATGATAGCGGGACCGCCAGTTTTGTATGCCGACCACGTCTTCGTGCTCGCATCCTGATATTCAAGACATTGATGGCACCGGAATACAATGTAATGTGAACGGGTTAATCCCGTACGTGTGTTCCTATGCCGGAAGCCGCATTTATGCGGATCTGGGAACGTTCTCAATATCAGTTGTTGAGAACATATCAGGAATCTGGTAACCGATGATTTTTCAAGTTGGTTACCGGCAAAGCTATGGTTCTCTGTCTCAGGAAATTAAAAAAGTATTCAATTAGCAGAGGTAGAGATAATGAATATGAACAACGTCAGAGTAGCAATCCCGATGCTTGGGGCACTTATGGGTGTCGCAACAACAGCAATTGCTGCTCCTGTTTTGCAACCAGGCCCTGAGCCGACACTTCACACTCAGCAAGCATTTGCTCCTGAGAGTAACTTTACGGCGAAGTGGACGCGTGCCGATGCACGCCAAATCAAGCGTATGTCTGATCCGCAGGCGGGATCGCGCGAGAGCTCAATGCCTGAAGAATATACTATGCCTGATGTTTCTCAGGATTTCCCTGATATGTCAAACGAGCAGGTTTGGGTATGGGACTCGTGGCCATTGACCGATGCTAGTGCTGATCAATACAGCGTTAACGGTCAGGAAATCATCTTCTCTCTTGTTGCTGACCGTAATCTAATTTTCGATGAGCGTCACGTACACGCCAAGATCGGTTACTTCTACCGTCCGGCTGGTATCCCTGCTGATGAGCGTCCTGAGAATGGTGGCTGGACTTATGGTGGCCTGGTGTTTGATGACGGCGTTACCGGTCAGATTTTCGAAGATCAATCTTTCAGCCATCAGACACAATGGTCTGGTTCAGCACGTATCTTCCCTGGCGGTGAAGTTAAATTGTTCTTTACCGATGTTGCTTTCTATCGCGATGACGCCGGTCACGACATCAAACCATACGATCCTCGTATCGTACTTAGTGTAGGTAAAGTACATGCCAACAAAAACGGTGTGAAATTTACCGGTTTTGACAAAGTTATTCCTCTTCTGAAAGCTGACGGTAAATACTACCAGACTGGTGAACAGAATCCGTACTTCAACTTCCGTGATCCGTTCACCTTTGAAGATCCTGCTCACCCGGGCGATACTTATATGGTGTTTGAGGGGAACTCGGCGATGCAACGTGAGTCCGCACGATGCACTCAGGAAGATTTGGGCTATAACGACAACGACCCGTATGCTGAAACACTGGACCAGGTAAACAATACATACCACGCATTCTACCAGATTGGTAACATCGGTCTGGCTAAGGCGAAGAATGCAGACCTTACCGAGTGGGAATTCCTGCCACCGATTCTTTCTGCAAACTGTGTGACAGACCAGACTGAACGTCCGCAAATCTACATGAAAGACGGTAAGTACTATCTGTTTACTATCAGTCACCGCAGCACTTACGCCGACGGCCTTGACGGACCAGAGGGTGTATACGGTTTCGTAGGTAACGGTATCCGTAGTGACTACCAGCCACTGAACCAGGGATCAGGCCTTGTGCTTGGTAACCCGACTAACCTTAACTACTGGCCGGGTACTCCGTTCGCACCGGATTACAACCAGCCATTAGGCCACTTCCAGTCGTACTCTCACTATGTAATGCCTGACGGTCTGGTTCAGTCGTTCATCGATACTATCGGTACCACAGGTGATTTCCGTCGCGGCGGTACTCTGGCTCCAACGGTAAAAATCGATATCAATGGCGACTCAACTGAAGTTGACCATATCTATGGCCATGGTGGTCTGGGCGGCTGGGCTGATATTCCGTCGAACATCAATGTAAATTCAAGTGGTTTCATTACTAAATCACTTAAGTAATCATTTACTGATTTTACATACCTAAACTCGGGAGAGGCGGGATGCGATGTCACGATATGTCGTATCCTGCCTCTCTTATTGTTTATTCCTGACTCATTTCGGACACGCCCGACACCGGTTTGCCTGAAATGAGTCGCTTTGTTTAATGGTCAACATAACGATACTTAGGATTATGAAACACAGCCACATTCCAAGGTCTGCAATGCGTTGGCGGATATCTCTATTCTCCCTTATTGCGCTATTTACTTCGGGGATCGCGTTTGCTCTCTTATCCGAAACCGGTGCCGGAGCATTGCCTCCGTCGTCACCCGAATCATCCGGGTACTCGCGTCCGGCCGACTGGGCAACCTATAGACCTGCATTGCATCATACTCCGGCCAGACACTGGATGAATGATCCCCAAAGGCCGGTTTTGATTGATGGTGTCTGGCACTTTTATTACCTCTATAACAGTGATTATCCTAAAGGAAACGGGACTGAGTGGTACCACACTACCTCTGGAGATCTGGTGCACTGGCAGGATCAGGGCGTAGCAATCAAAAAATATAAGAATGGTCTCGGCGATATCGAGAGTGGCAGCGCAGTGATCGATACCAAAAATACGGCAGGATTCGGCGCAGGGGCAGTGATCGCGATTGTGACCCAGCAGCATGAAGGCGTGCAGCGTCAGTCGCTTTTCTTCTCGACCGACGGCGGCTACCACTTTAAGGAATACGACGGTAACCCGGTTATGGATAATCCTGGGGTTCACGACTGGCGTGATCCGAAAATTATCTGGGATGATGCTCGCAACGAGTGGCTTATGGTTCTCGCTGAAGGTTATAAAATTGGTTTCTATACGTCGCCTGATCTGAAACGCTGGACCTATCATTCGGGTTTTGAGCGCGACGATCTGGGCTTGTTTGAATGTCCGGATCTGTTTCGTATGTCAGTTGATGGTGACCCGGCACATACCCGGTGGGTATTGGCGACAGGGGCTAACGGATTCATGTCGGGAATGACGACGGGGACAGTGTACTGGACCGGTAACTGGGATGGTGAGCGTTTTACCGCAGATAATGATAAACCGCAATGGCTGGACTCGGGCGCTGATTTTTACGCGATGGTGACGTGGGACGATCCGCGCCTGAATGAGACCGAGCGCCTAGCTTCCAGATATGCCATCGGCTGGCTGAACAACTGGGCTTATGCTACAAAGCTGCCGACCAGTGAATGGCATGGCGGTGCTGATTCCGTTGTGCGACGAATCGAATTACGGTCGGTGGACGATAAGCTGATGCTGGTTTCTCAACCTATAAACGAACTCAAAAAGCTTGAAGGTAAGGCAGAGGCGCGCTCCGGATTGGCAGTGACGTCTTCCTCGAAGACAATCCTTCCTCAACCTGAATCGGATGCTTACCGGCTTCGGATTGAGCTTGATGCTGCCACCGTTAAGTCTGATGAAGTACGTTTCCGCCTCAAAGAAAAAAACGGCCACTATGCTATCGTCGGGTATAATTTTAAGGATGATACGGTCTTTATTACCCGGAATATGGACGCGATAGCCTATTCGATGCCTGAGGTGTACCGTGCGGTTCGCCAGGCTTCGGCTCCGGCTCGAAATGGTGTCGTCACTCTGGATATCATTGTTGACACGATGTCGATAGAGGTATTTGTGAATGATGGTGAAGTGGTACTGTCTAATCTTGTCTTTGGCGCCCCTGAGGCAAAAGATCTTTCTGTTGAGTCATCGGGAGGAGATGCGGAGCTGAATTTCTTTCAGCTGTCACCGTTAAGAGTTGTACTGGTTAAACGTTTTGGTGACAACATTCATTAGATGCCTGAAAGCTGACGCTTGATGTAAGAGTTGTGATTTCGGTGAATATCCCTGGAGTTCACTCTTCCGGTGTTAGGAATCTGAAAATAAAAAGCACGCTCAATACGCGTGCTTTTCTGAGGAATATCAGGTTAGAGTACTTTCGCTAAAAACTGCTGTAATCGAGGATGGGACGGATTGTCAAATACGGCCTGAGGCACATCATCGACGAGCAGCGATCCATCTTCCATAAACAGAACCCGGTCAGCGACTTCACGGGCAAATCCCATTTCGTGGGTAACAATAACCATGGTCATCCCATCTTTAGCCAGACCTTTAATTACGTCGAGTACTTCACCCACCATTTCCGGGTCCAGAGCTGATGTCGGTTCGTCGAACAACATCAGGTCCGGCTGCATTGCCAGGGCACGGGCGATAGCAACACGTTGCTGTTGACCACCGGATAAATGAGATGGGTAGTTACTCATTCTCTCTGCTAATCCAACCCGGTACAGCAGATCTTTCGCATCCAGTTCCACTTCTTTTTGTGGACGTTTGGCGACTTTTAGTGGCGCGAGCATGACGTTTTCTAATGCGGTTTTATGCGGAAACAGGTTAAAGCTCTGAAATACCATCCCAACGTTCTGGCGTAGCTGGTTAATGTTGGTGTCTTTTGCATACATATCGATACCATCAACAATGATCGTACCTGTTGTAATCTCTTCCAACTGGTTCAGAGTACGTAAAAAAGTCGATTTCCCCGAACCTGACGGGCCGATAATCGCGACAACTTCACCACGCTTAATTGTCGCAGAAACCGATTTTAACGCATGACAACCATTGGGATAGAACTTATCGACGCCTGTTGCGACGATCATATTTTCGCCGTTAAAATTATTAGTCACTGGCTGATAACCTCTTCTCTAAAAGTTGAATTGCCCAGGATAGTGTCCCTGTTACAAGCAGATACAATGCCGCCACGGTAAACCACACTTCAAATGGTGCAAAACTGCCACTGACTACTTCACGGCCTGCTTTGGTTAAATCAGTAATTGAGATAACGGAGACTAAAGAAGAATCCTTGATCAGGTTAATAAACTGGCCTGCTAATGGCGGAAGGGTACGCTTAAAGGCCTGAGGAAGTACCACATAAATCATCGCCTGCGGGTACGACATACCAAGCGAGCGCGCTGCTTCCATTTGTCCGTTTGGAATAGACTGGATACCGGCCCGGATAATTTCAACCACATAAGCACCGGTAAAAATAGAAAGGGCAACGACACCGGCCGTAAAACGATCCAGATTCAGTACGGTACCAATGAAGAAATAGACAATGAAAATCTGCACCAGCAAAGGTGTGCCTCGAATGACTTCAACATAGGTAATTGCCAGATTTCTTGAGGTAATGTTTTTCGATACCCTCATTAACCCGAATATCAGGCCAAGGACGACGGCAAAGAAGAGGGAAATAAAGGATATTTCAACCGTGACCCAAAGCCCCTTTGCAATAGGCCCGAATTTCCAGTCTTTAATTTGAGCAACGGTATCGCCAAGGAAGATTAAATCGCCATCGCTTACGGTTGCCCGGGTATAGCCTTTGACAATTTGTGGCGCATCGCCGTTATCAAATTCGATAGACAGAACACCTTTTTTATCAATTATTGCAGTACCGTCACCTGTGGCACGAATATCCTGCATTTCTGTATTGATGACATATGGCCAGAGTCGTTCCCAGTGCCAGTTATAATTAATAGTCTTACCTGACAGATAGATCGAGCCGACTAACACCACCATGATTAGGACATACAGACCATGCCCTAGCCAACGATTATATTTTGACTGCATCTGATAATTTCTCATTTATTACATGGGAGCTGAGCAGGAGTCATCCTGCTCAGAGATAGCATGAACAGTAATGGATTGATTACTGGATGTCTTTTAACCAGCTATCGGATTTGAACCACTTGTCGTAGATACGCTCGTAAGTTCCGTCACCTTTAATCTGACGCAGATAGTTGTTCAGGAAGTTTAAGAAATTAGGATCGTCCAGGCGAATTGCCCAGCCCAGAGGTTCATAAGTGAATGGTTGAGCGAGATGGCTAATCTGGGTTGCATGTTGTGATGCATAAATCGCGTTGTATGGGAAATCATAGACAAACGCATCCGCTTTGCCGTTAGTCACCTGAAGAACGGCATCAACTTCCGTATCGAACAGGTTAAGCTGAGCTTTAGGGATATAACGTTTAGTGGCTTCAACGCCTGTCGTACCCAGTTTGGTTGTGATGGTGTACTTAGGATCGTTCAGATCTTTATAGCTATTAATTTTGCCTTTCAGAGCAGGAGACAAAATGATTGACTGGCCGATAGCAATATATGGGTCAGCGAAGTTAACTTTCAGGTTGCGCTCAGGAGTGATGGTCATACCACCCATGATGATGTCACATTTGTTAGTCTGTAGTGCCGGAATAATCCCGTCCCAGGCTGTATTTACCGGTACATACTTTACGTTCATTGAGCGAGCCATATGTTTTGCCATGTCAATATCAAAACCAACAAAACGGCCATCTTTGGTTTTCATTTCAAATGGCATATAACCTGCTTCAAAACAAACTTTCAGTTCTCCGGTTGTTACAATATTTTCAATCGCGGATTCTGCTGAAGCTTGTGCTGTCGCTAATGCTGAACACGCAAGAACCAGACCTGCGGTCGCTTTATTTATGAACTTTTTCATAATGTTCCTTTTATATGTGTTGTCGTGTATCCCGTAATAATCCGCTTACGGTGTGCAATGTTGTGTTTAATTTCTTAATTTTCATCTGTGGTCGACATAGTAATGTCGCGCACATAATGCGATAAAATGGCTGTATTTTGCAATAAAATTCGGTTTTGATTCCAACTCTTTACTATTTATATATGAATTTAATTACTTAAAAATTCGGGATAAATCCTCAATCAGATCTCTGACATCCTCTAAACCAATTGAAAGACGGAACACTCCTTCTCCGGCATATTCGATATATTCATCGTACTGTTGCTGATTCAACTGATAGGTTGATTTCATTAAATCAGCCGTTTTAAGTAAAACCGCCAGACTACGTTGATGGCCGATTGAAAAAGCATAATGAAATACTCTTGCCGTGTCGGCGAAACGTTGCTCCATCTGAGTCATATCGTTAACCTGAAACACGATGATCGCTCCAGGTAAGTCCATCTGGGCTTTAGCTAACCTGTATTGAGGATGGGTTTCCAGACCAGGATAAATAACTTTTTTTATCTGAGGCTGTTTTTCCAGCCACTGTGCGATAATTTGTGCCGATTCACTCATGGTTTTCATTCGGGGATACAATGTATCCATCCCGCGCATAATCAACCAAGCATTGTGAGCTGAAATTCCCGCACCCAGGTAAACACCGGCTTTCGATCGTATCGTTTCTATCAATGATTTTTTACCCACGACGCAGCCGCCTAAGGCATCACCATGACCGTTGATAAATTTAGTCAGAGAATGTATTACAAGATCTGCGCCATGTTTTGCAGGCTGAGTAATGACCGGAGAGGAAAAGGTCGAATCCACGCACAGTAATATATCAAGAGGATGCAGAATATGACTGACAGCTCTGAGATCGGTCAGTCTGAGTAACGGATTACAAGGTGTTTCAGCATGTACCAAGCGCGTATTTGGTCGTATTGCGGCTTTAAGTTCATCGGGATTTGACATATTGACAGTACTGATTTCAATGCCGAAAGATGGCAGGATTTGTCGTGCCAGTTCATTTATTCCCGCATAGCATACATCACTGATAATCAGGTGATCACCAGCTTTAAGTAGCGATAAAAATACCGCTGAAGCGGCCGCCATGCCTGATGCGGTTGCATAAGCATCATCGCATGATTCGACGGCAGCCAGTCGCTGTTCCAGTTGGCGAACCGTCGGATTTGTCCATCCGGCATAGAGATATGGTGTTTCGGTTAAGTCGGTTTGTCCGTTTGCAGAAAAGGCTCCTTCTCCCGGTTTGAAGCTGTGATTTACGGACATCACCACATTAGGTGAAATTGCATGGGTGCTGGGGTCGGGTTCCAGCCCGGCGTTTAGTGACAGAGTTTGTGAATGTAAAAATAGATCGGATTCTGGATTCATAGCATTGGGTTCGCGGCTGATTAATATGATTCAGTATTACGACTCTGTAATCGTTATAATCAGCATATTTCTGCGTTTTAACGCGGAATTTCTGCTAAATTACCCATTATATGCAGAATAACTTTAAGTTCTGCTGTTTCACCACGAGTGTGCATGGTTTGCATTGTAATGGAGCAGTAACGAGCCGTGTTGATGGCCATTTCAAGAGGAGGAGATATGAGCAGCGTCCAACTGGATAATTTTGACCGTAAGATTTTAAACATTGTACAGCTCAACTGCCGTCTTCCGACGGAACAGATCGCAGAGCAGGTCGGATTATCGGCCTCTGCCGTTCAGCGGCGAATTAAGAAAATGCGCTCAGAAGGGGTAATCAGTGGTGAAATTGCCATGGTAGATTCACAACCGCTTCCCATGCTGATGAGTTTTATTGCCGGACTGGAAATAGAAAAAGATAATTATAAGGCACTGGCGAGATTTAAACAGTGGGCGGCAGACCGGCCGGAGATTCAGCAGATTCATTATGTGACAGGAAGTGTGGACTTATTTGTGTTTGTTGTCGCTAAAAATGCGCTGCAATATGATGCTTTTATTGAAACACTAATGCAGGACAACCCTTTGATTCAACGAGTGACTACCCATGTGGTTCTTGACTCACCGAAAAAGAGTTTTTTTGTTCCGATTGAAGAACCACAGGATAGAAGCTAATCTCAATCATGCAAATTCGCCGAGCGGAAAATAAAACAAGCCAACGGTAAAAGCTGGCTTGTGTTTAATCAGTTCCGGCCTGACACCGAACTATTTTTTAGGATTTTGTTTTTTGCCTTTGCGTTCTTTATCTTTTTCATCTGTCATCCAGTGTTCATTTGGATCAAATGAAGAATCACACAGATCAATCGTAAATCCCATTTTTTCCAGCTCTTCCAGAGTCAGGTTATCGGCTAATTGAGTTACATCTCCGGCTTTGTTATGTAGTTCCATAATTTGCCCCTGTTGTTGTGGTTGCACGTCTCGTAACCAGTATAGTTCGATGGGATTTATTTCGCCTTATGAACTAAAAAAAGAGGTTAATAGTTAAGTGTAATGCCAAGATTTAACTCGGTGTCCGGTTTTCCTATCGCACATTTGTAGTTAAAAATAGCACTGGATACTAAAACCGTAAGTAAAGAGCTGCCCTGTCCAGAAGCCAACGTTTATTTGATTTACTCCAACTGTTACGCTGCCACAGATATCCAGTCTCTGCGGAATATTTAGCTCAGAAACTGGGCGTGAGTGTTCGTACCGTTTACCGAGACGAAAGCCCAGGGAGCCTGAGATTGACGGTGAGGTCGGGCTTGGCTACGTTCTGAAACCCACGTTTGCCTTATTTCCGCTGGATACTGGTGTGACTATCGGGTTAAAACAGCTTGCGCAAGCAGAACCTTCCGCGAATACAACCGGTGGCGGTACAGAGCTATCCCTGATCACTGAAGATTCGGAAACGTTATTAAGTCTTTACCGGAATTGGAAAAGTAAGGGAGTTGAATTTCTTCAGCCTCCGACTAAGCTGGTTTTCGGTTTCACTTTCGTTGCCATAGATCCGGATAAACATCGCATCCGGGTGTTTACTCAAAATAATTAACGAGTAAAAACAGCACGGAGCCCCGAGTTTCGCTTACCATAATAGCCGGGGGGCAGCCAGCGACATTGCCGGCTGCTCCGGTGGCTTCAGCTTAGCTGAATTTTTGATCCATCATCTGGTTTAGTTGATGGATAACTTTTTTGCTTGCCCCTTCCGCTAAGGAAACGTGTTCAAGTAATTCGTTTAGTATTGAATCCCGGTGGATCCAGTCGCCTTTCGCCAGTTCCATTGCTTTACGTATGTTGGTGTGAATTTCACCGTGGCACTCTTCAAGTGCCGAATAGGCTGGCAGATGACCGAAGTTCTGTTTTCCGTCACCCTGATAATACCAGTTGCCCATACGGCAGTGGAAGTGATCAACATTTGCGGCGTTTGCTTCCTCGCCTTCGCCATTATGTTCCAGTCCGACATAAGCATTCTGCATGTAAATTACGTGATCAAGCTTGATTAGGGCAATAAATGAGCGGTCTTTGGCTTCATTCATTAACTCAACGGTTTGTTGCGAGGCATTGGCTACGTTGTCGAAATTGAGATAGAAGCTGTCAACTTCACGCCCGATACGTTTGGTTTCCTCACCGATGGTCATGGTTTGTGATACCATTTGATCAATATGTCCGCGCAGATTAGTTATGATTTCATCAATTTCTGATGTCGATTTCCGGGTTCGGTCAGCCGGGTTACGAACTTCATCTGCGACGACTGCAAAGCCTCGTCCGACATCACCAGCCCGGGCGGCTTCGATGGCGGCATTCAGCGCCAGTAGATTTGTCTGTTCTGCAATATCTGTGATTAATTTAATCGTATCCCCAATACGGATACTTTCATTTTCCAGCTGTTTTGCCACCGATTCCATGTTTTCCATACGCTGGTTGGCATCGCTCAATGCATCTCTCAGTTCGGCTACATTCTCCCGGCTCTCCTGAGCGCCATCTCCGGTCTGACCGGCAATTGTCAGCACGTTATCCATATTGTGTGATAATGCACTGAGTTCTTTCGCGTTATTTCTTAAATTCGCCATCAGGTTGGAGGTATTGAGATGATGTAATTCACCGAATAGCCGATTCTGACGGGAAAGCTTATCGGTTTTTTCCATGGCATCAAAGGCGAGGTTGACTTTAGCCATCATTTTACCAAATTCACCCGGAATACCGTCCACCAGCGCTTTTCGGTGAAATTCGCGTTGACTTGCCCGCTGGAAACTATTGCCCAGTTCTTTAAAATTACTTTCGACAATATCCAGAAAATCATTCAGCGCCCAGGCTACATGGCCAATTTCGCCTAATCCTTTGGTGTCAGTAATCCGGATATGAGTTTCTCCGTTACGAGCGGATTCCAGCGTTGTTCTAATGGTTTCAAGTGCGGTAAACGGGCGCCTGTTGTCATGATATGCGTAGGTCGCAAAGCCGATAGCAAGGAGCGGATCAACGATATTAAGCAGGCCAAATCCATCGGTTATCATTGAATGAATGGCAATAATAAGGGTAATGATCACGAAGACAATGCAGGTGATAAGAAACTTTTGCTTCAGAAACGGAATATTTTTACTTAGTTGACTGGTCTTATTGTTCATGTCCGCCCCACTGTTACTTGGTTTCATGGTACAAGTGCAACGCAAATTCTTCATAGGTCATTTGATGCTTAGAAGTAATTTGCTCGCTCAGCCAGTTCCATGACGCTGCCGGGGCTTCGCTTGCTGACAGAGATTGTTCAACCCGTAGCATTTCCCGGTATACGCCTTCTATTTGGCTGACGGCTGCTTTCGGTGCCTGACGACGTACAGAAAAAAATCCGACCATTTTGTCACCGACATAGTCCGGGGTGACGTTGGCAAATACCCAGTAGAAATTGCCACCGGAAGTGATATTTTTTACAAATCCAAAAAACTCTTGTCCGGATTTCAGGTTTTTCCACATTGCATGATAAACGCCACGGGGCATATCCGGATGACGGATAATAATGTGAGGCTGACCAAGCAGCTGTGGTTCAGTGAAATTGCAAATTCTCATAAAAGTACGATTTGCGTAGGTGATTTTGCCTTTTAAATCGGTCTTACTAACAATAAGTTCATCTGAAGAGAAAGTTTGTTCTACCGGAGATGAAGCGACTTGAACCATATGAACACCTTTGTTTACATGTATCTGTTTTATATTTTTTGTTATCAATAATGCTAATAATAGCATCAGAAAATGTAAGTATTTTGTCTGTAGGATGATGAATTTGAGGACTTTGAACTAAAGCATAAAAATTAAATCCAATCCCAATTCGAATTTTCCTGTCGTTTGATACCAAACGGGAAAAATCATTGATCTAAATGGATATGATTCCACAAACCGCTCGAGACATCCTTGTATGTTTGTTCCATCACATCCATTCAGATGATCAAACACTTTATCAGGATGGTATGATTTCAAGTTTGCACGGATTCCACATGAGACCGGAGGCAGATAGCGGCAGGATAAATGTGCGTGAAGTGTGTGGCTAAGGGACTGTTCCGGACGAGGGCGACTAGTGCATCCTCGCGAGGTAACCGCCGCCTGTAAAAAGGCATTGGCGGCATGGCTGATGAGGTCTCCGGAAAAGTGGTGAGCAATATTCCTTAATCTACTGAGACCTCAACATATGGTCATGATAAGTACCTGACGGTTACTGTTCTTTCATGTTTTCCAGTTCGGCCAGACTAGCGGCTAAAGCAACGTCAAAGGTTGGGTAAATGTGTTGTTCACCAATAATGGCGACAATCCCGGCGCGATGGAGTTTATTCGATACCCTTGCGTTGGCTCCGCAAATCACTACGTGGATCCCCCGGGTTGCAAAACTCCGGATAATTTCTTCCAGTGACTGAATACCGGTAATATCCATAAACGGAACCCATTTCAGCCGGATAATCAGGATCTTCGGATTTTCCTGAATACTGGACATGACGCGTTCAAATGCTTCAGCCGCGGCAAAGAAAAACGGCCCTTCCAGTGCATAAACAGCCAGATCACGGGGTAGCAGTTCCAGATTATGCTTCTGTAGCTCGGGAGTCAGTTCATCCTGGCTGCTTGGTTTGACTTCAACGCTGGATGCCATCCGTTTAACAAAATGGAAAGTCGCAATGATGACGCCGATATTGACTGCCACAACCAGATCGGCAAATACGGTTAAACCGAAAGTGATCAGAAGAATCGCAACATCTGCGCGAGGTGCGCGTTTGACCAGTTTGAGGAAGTGAGGAACTTCACTCATATTCCAGGCCACCATAAACAGAATGGCACTTAAAGTAGCCAGGGGAATATTCAATGCCAGCGGGGCTAACACCAGTAAGATAACTACCAGAGTCAGCGAGTGAATGATTCCGGAGATCGGGCTGTTACCACCATTACGTATATTAGTTGCGGTTCGGGCAATGGCACCGGTCGCCGCAATGCCGCCAAACAGAGGGGTGACCATGTTGGCGATTCCCTGACCAATCAGTTCCTGATTCGAGTTGTGCTTGGTTCCTGCCATCCCATCGGCAACCACTGCCGAAAGCAGTGACTCTATCGCCCCCAGCATGGCGATAGCAAATGCAGGGCCGATAAGTTGCACAATGTAAGTAAAGCTGATGTCCGGCAGTTCGAAGGTCGGCAGGCCCTGAGGTATACCGCCAAATGCCGAGCCGATGGTTCTGACTCCCTCTAACCGGAAGAGACTCTGTAATAATGTTGCGCCGACCAGAGCGAGCAGCGGCCCCGGTACTTTTGCCAGTTTCGGCACTTTAGGCGTTCCGACGACAACGATGAGCGACACGATGGCTAAGGTGGTGGTCTGCCAGCTCAGATCCGGAAAAGACTCGATCAGAGCAATCAGTTTTTGGTGAAAATGTTCACCGGTTACTTTGGGTAATCCGAAGAATTCCTGCCATTGACCGACCCAGATAATCACACCAATGCCGCTGGTAAAACCGACGATGACCGGATCCGGAATAAAATGAATAATATTGCCTAATCGGGCCACACCGAGAACGAGTAAAATGATTCCGGCCATCATGGTGGCAATTTGCAGGCCAGATATACCATATTCATGCACGATTCCGGCAAGAATAACGATAAATGCGCCGGTTGGTCCGGCAATCTGGATTCTTGAGCCGCCGAACAATGACACCACAATACCAGCGATAATTGAGGTATAAATACCTTGTTCCGGCTTTACGCCTGAAGCAATCGCAAAGGCCATTGCAAGTGGCAGAGCAACGACGCCGACAATCAGACCGGAAATGATATTTCGTAGCCAGTTTTTTGAATTAAGCAGGCCGGCTTTATAAGATTCGTAGATAGCAAACACGGGAAAACCCCTTAAGAAATAGGGAAAAAGGACGCCACTGAATTGTACGCCGATTTGCAAGTGAGTAAAGGGGGGGGATATCGATCTTGATGCATAATTATTCAGGAAGAACGAGTCTTCCTGAATAAAAAGGGGGAAAATTAAAATTCACTGAATATTTTTTCTTCAGGCCAGCGTGATTTCGGCAGGTTTGCATTAAAATCGGATTCACTGTGATAGCCTAATGCAAGCAGTACCACACTTGAATACCCTTGCTCACGTAATGAAAACTCAGCATCAAATACGTTTGTGTCAAATCCTTCGATCGGAACCGCATCAATATCAAGTGTCGCAGCGCCGATAAGTGCCGTTCCTAATGCCAGGTAAATCTGCTTTTCCATCCAGTGTTGTGCATCTTTTAAATCATAAAGGTGTTTATTCACATAGAAAGAGCGGCCTTTATGCATGGCATCCTGTGCCTGTTGTGAGTCGAAACGTCCGTCAGCTTTTTCATTTTCCAGTAACTTCAGAAGATAGTCGTTATCAATGTTGGTTTTTGCACAGAAAGCAATAACGTGCGAGGCCTGAGTAATTTTTAAGGCATTGCTTGCATATGGTCCGTGAGTGGCTTTGGCAAAACGTTGTTTCGCTTCTTCACTACCGGCAATCACAAAATGCCAGGGCTGAGAGTTCACACTTGATGGGCTGTAACGAATTAATGTTTTGAGCTGCTCAATGGTTGCCTGTGGGATAGTTTTTCCCGGGGTAAATGCTTTGGTTGCGTGGCGTTTTTTGGCGTAATCAATAATTGTCTTCATCGTAAACTCTCAGGTCGGTATACTTTTGGCGACTGAAGCGGAAACTTCGGTCACCTTGGATATGAAATTAAGATTTTCACCAGAATAACAACATAATACCTATTCCGCTAATATGTTGATCAGCAAGACGGTGTTTGATGGATTAAACTGCCTGAGATAATCCGCTCTCGTTTTCCTGACTAGTCCGTGACGCGATATAGTCGGAAATCAAGCGCTGTTCTTCATCAGTTAAGTACAAACCGAGCTTGGTTCTTCTCCATAGCAGATCTTCGCCATTTTTGACCAGTTCATGATCGATCATGTAATCAATTTCGGCCTGATAAACGTCTCGGGCAAAGCATTGCCCCATCTCTTTTTTATAGTTGATGCCTGCGAGCAGTTTATGGGTGTGGGTACCGAACTGAGTAACATAACGGAAAGCCTGCTTATGGGTCAGCCACGGATACTGTTCGACCATCTGTGCGGCGAGCTGTTCACGAGAGCAACTGAAATTACCGCCGGGAAGGGCATTATGAGCTGTCCAGGGCGATCCCATTTCCGGGAAAAACGGCGCCAGCTTTTTCATCGCGGCCTCTCCCAGCTTTCTGTAGGTAGTTAGTTTTCCGCCAAAAACGGAGAGCAACGGTGCTTCATCTTTTTCTTGCTGTAACTCAAGTGTGTAGTCGCGGGTGATTGCCTGAGGTGAATCTGATTCATCATCACACAGCGGACGAACACCACTGTAGGTCCAGATGATATCCTCACGTTGAAGAGGTTTGATGAAGTGCTGATTGACGATATCGATCAGATAATCGACTTCACTGTCCGAAATTGTCACTTCGCGCGGATTGCCCCTGTATTCCACATCGGTGGTGCCGATGATTGAAAAATCCCCCAGATACGGGATGACAAAAACAATCCGGCCATCCTGATTCTGTAAAATGTAGGCTTGTTCCTGGTTATGTATTCTAGGCACCACAATATGAGAGCCTTTGATCAGGCGGATATTTCGTGGTGATTTAAGGTGCAGCCCGTCGTCAAAAAACTGTTTGACCCAGGGGCCGGCAGCATTAACTAACGCTTTGGCCTTTCGCTCAAAACGGGTATCGGTAACGGTATCGTGAATGGTAACCCGCCATACGCCATTTTCCCGGACCGCATTTTCTACCTTGCAGTAATTGGCAACTTCAGCCCCGTTTGCCTGCGCAGATAAAATATTAAGAAGGGTCAAACGGGCGTCGTCGACCCAGCAGTCGGAATATTCGAAACCTTTCTTCATTTCTTCTTTGAGCAGGCCGGATTGAGAAAGATCAATGCGGTGACTCGCCGGTAATTTGGTGCGCTTGCCTAAATGGTCATACAGGAACAGACCGCAACGAATCATCCAGGCCGGACGCAGATAGGGACGGTGAGGTAAGCGAAAACGCATCGAGATGGCAATATGCGGTGCTTTACGCAGCAATACTTCACGTTCGGCGAGCGCTTCCGAAACCAGGCGAAATTCATAGTGTTCCAGATAGCGCAGCCCGCCGTGGATCAGTTTTGAACTGGCGGATGAGGTTGCAGAAGCAAAATCGTTTGCCTCAAATATACCTACGGATAAGCCTCGGCCGGCTGCATCAGCCGCGATACCCGCACCATTAATTCCACCACCGATAATGAGTATATCAAGAAGGCGGTTGTTGTCTGCTGCATTGACTGTATTCATCTCTCTGACCATACGTTTATGAGTGAACGAACATTAAAGAACCTGAATATAGCTTAGAATAACTTTCGTTTTAGATCATTAATTGTTTTCGTTTTTGCTCGTTTTAGATAGTTAAGAGATAAAAAACCTTCCTGTTGTGACAGGAAGGTTAATTGTTGATGAATTTTGAGTTTTTACCTTCGTTATAGAATCCCTTCAGCGATTTCCAGTATCACGTTATTTTCTTCAAGAATGGTACAGATCTCTTCCGGGGGGCGCTGATCGGTAAATACGCTGTGAATTTGTGAAATATTACCCAGCTTAACCATGGCATTCCGGCCAAATTTGGAATGGTCGACGGCAAGGAAAACGCTGCGGCTGTTATCGATAATAGCTTGTTTAATCCGGACTTCATGGTAATCGAAGTCCAGCAGAGAGCCGTCGAAATCAATCCCACTGATACCCAGAATGCCAAAATCGAGCCGGAACTGTTTGATGAAGTCCAGCGTTGCTTCGCCGATAATCCCGCCATCACGACTGCGGACTTCACCGCCGGCAAGTATGACTTTGATTTCCGGGTTCGGCAGCAGGATCGAGGCGACATTGATATTATTGGTGACCACCCGCAACTGCTTGTGGTTTTTATTTAATGCCTTTGCTACCGCTTCTGGTGTCGTACCAATATCGATAAAAAGCGTCGCTCCATCGGGAATAAACTTAACCAGTTCTTCAGCTATCAGGTCTTTTTCACTGAAGTGGAGTGATTTGCGTGTGTTGTAAGCGGTGTTTTCTGAACTGAGCGGAATGGTAGCCCCGCCATGATAACGACGAATTTTATTATCATCGGCCAGTTCGTTTAAATCGCGGCGAATGGTCTGCGGACTAACGTTAAAACGTTCAACCAGCTCTTCTGTACTGACATAACCTTGTTTTTTGACCAGCTCGATAATTTGCTGATGGCGTGGAACCTGTTTCACGATGTTCTCCTGCTTAACCTTAGCCAGTTCCTGTCTGACGGAGGCCGGTATGTGACGAGGATTATTGTGCGTGAAATAATAAAGTGAGTGAAGTGAGAAATGCTCGAAATTGGGCGTATGATGTAAAAAATAGCAATTCATGAGCGTAATGTTGGTCAGTTAAGCGCCAAAAAGGCAGGCCTCTCGTTCCCATACCGTGGGTACGAGCGAGCGCTCTTTAACGGAAATAAGGCTGTGATTGCATTATTCTTCGCTATCGCGCATTTCTGCCCATACCTGTGCACAATGTACGGCCCGCCTCCAGCCCCGGTACCGCCGATTACGTTTTTCTTCGTCCAGGTTGGGGGCAAAAACACGGTCGATGACGGCTTTGTTTTTCAGTTCATCAATGCTTTTCCAGTAACCGACGGCAAGACCGGCCAGATAGGCGGCGCCCAGAGCGGTGACTTCGGTGACCTGTGGGCGCAGCACTTCGGTATCAAGTACATCAGCCTGAAACTGCATCAGGAAATTGTTGGCAACAGCGCCGCCATCGACTTTTAGAAAAGAAAGTTTAATTCCCGAATCTGCCTGCATCGCATCGAGAACATCCCGGGTCTGGTAGGCAATACTTTCCAGAGTTGCACGAATGATATGATTGGTATTGACGCCACGGGTCAGGCCGACAATCGTACCGCGCGCGTAGGCATTCCAGTAAGGCGCCCCCAGGCCGGTAAAGGCCGGCACGACATAAACGCCGTTGGAGGAATCGACTTTGGTAGCAAAATATTCGGAATCTCCCGCATCGGAGAGTAGTTTCATTTCATCGCGTAGCCACTGAATTGAGGCCCCGCCCATAAAAACGGCGCCTTCGAGGGCATAGGCAGGTTCGCCATCCGGACCACAGGCGAGTGTCGTAAGCAGTCCGTGGGTTGAGGTGACTTTTTCTTTTCCGGTATTCATCAATAAAAAGCAGCCGGTGCCGTAGGTATTTTTTGCCTGGCCGGCGTCGACACACATCTGACCGTATAGCGCGGCCTGCTGGTCGCCGGCAATGCCGCTGATCGGAATACGTGTACCGCCTTTACCGCCAATATTAGTCTCACCATAGATCTCCGAAGAGGATTTCACCTCCGGGAGCATGGCGGCGGGAATATCCAGCTCTTTGAGCAGAGTTTGGTCCCAGGTTAATTCATTGATATTAAAAAGCATGGTACGGGATGCATTAGTGTAATCCGTGACGTGAACCCGGCCCTGAGTCATTTTCCATACCAGCCAGGTATCAACTGTGCCAAAGAGCAGCTTACCGGCCTCGGCATCTTCTCTGGCTCCCTGCAAATTGTCTAAAATCCACTTAATTTTTGTGCCGGAGAAGTAAGGGTCAAGAACAAGGCCTGTATTGTTGCGGATGTACTCTTCCAGTCCACGTGTTTTCAGAGCTTCGCAAATATCCGTAGTGCGGCGGCATTGCCAGACAATGGCATTGTAGACGGGAACCCCGGTTTCTTTATTCCAGACGATGGTGGTTTCCCGTTGGTTGGTAATGCCAATAGCGGCGACCTGATCACTACGAATGCCTGACTTTCCTAAGGCTTCGGCAAGCGTCGCACTTTGGGTGGCATAAATTTCCATCGGGTCATGTTCTACCCAGCCGGCCTGCGGATAGATTTGAGGAAACTCCCGCTGTGAAACACTGACGATATTCGCATTGTGGTCAAGTACGACGGTACGGGAGCTGGTTGTACCCTGATCCAGTGCCACGACGTATTTTTGTTCACCCATGTCAGGTTCCTCTTATTTCACATTATTTTGCGCAGACGATGAACACAAGTATGACTCATTAATCGGTGTGAGCATTAACTCGTGAGTAAGTTTGTTAACTACGTGTGTTTTTTGAAGGGGATAGAAGCGGAAAGTGTTATTTATTTGTTAATGAAAATGGTCAAATTTCTATCTTTATGGCTATAAATCCCTCATTATCTGTCATAACCAGTTCATTCAGTTATGCAAGTATAAGTATATCTGGTGGATGTAAATGGTAAGTATAATTTTTAAAAGAAAAGTCGATGGCTTGATACAAAAAAATCGCGCTGAGCCGGAAGGCTTAGCGCGATTGATAGTTCAGATTAAAAAGTCAGGCTGACCGGCTTATTTTGCCAGACCAAGCGCTTCGTTAATAACATGGAAGATGTAGTTTTGCTCAACCGCACCTTGGAACAGGTAAGCTTCCGGACCTTTCGCAAAAATGGCAACATCTTCGCCTGAGTGAGTTTCAGACGAGAACTTAACCAGAGCCTGCTGTTTGTAATCAAGTGCTGTTACCTGCTCTTCAGTCGGGTTCTCGCGAGGACCATTGACTGCTGCCGCACCGTTACCATAGCTGATGGTTGTGTAACGTTTGCCAAATTCATCCGTTGCATACTTGCCACCTTGTTTTGCTAAACCAAGGATTGGGTTACCACGATCAGAGTAGCCGTTCATGATAAAGGTATGCGCATGGTCAGCAGTTACGATGATAAGTGTTTCTTCCGGATTGGTTTTTTCCAGTGCGGCTTTAACAGCGTCATCAAGCGCAATAGCTTCTTTTAGTGCGCGGGCAGCATTGGTATCGTGGTGAGCGTGATCGATACGACCCGCTTCAACCATCAGAATATAGCCATCTTGGTTGTTGCCCAGAATATCGATCGCTTTTGATGTCATTTCTGCTAGTGATGGTTCACCATTGCCACGGTCAGCTTCGTATTTCATGTGGCTTGATTCAAACAGACCAAAGGCACGCTTAGTGTCTTTACCCAGTTTATCAAAACCAGTTTTATCCCATACGTACTGGCCGTCAGGGTGTTTTGCTTCCCACTCAGTGATCAGGTTACGGCCATCTTTACGTTTGCCTTTTTTGCCTTCTGGATCAGTAACCGTATTTGGCAGGAATTCGCGGCGTCCGCCACCGAATATCACCTGAAGACCATCGCCTTTATCAAAGTTAACCAGCTGTTGTGCAATGTCTACACAGCCCTGATTTTTTGCGATGTTTGGCATTGCTGCATCGTTTTCCCAGTTACGGTCGGCACTGTGTGCATAAGTCGTTGCCGGTGTAGCGTGAGTGATTCGTGCGGTAGAAACCACACCTACAGACATACCTTTTTCTGCTGCCATTTCCCAGGCTGTTTCAACTTCATTGCCTTTGGCTGTGTTACAGAAGCCGCGCTGAACGTTGTCGTTAATGCTGATAACACCCGCTTTGGTTTTCACACCCGAAACCATGGCAGAAGCCGTACCTGCGGAATCCGGAGTTTGTGCGTTAGTGTTATAAGTTTTGGACAGAGCCACATTTGGCAGCGTTTCCAGGGTAAGTTTGTTTTCTTCACCCAGCATGCCTTTTTGCTGACCGGCAAAAATACGGGAGGCTGTGATAGTTCCGATACTCATGCCGTCACCAACGAACAGAATGACATTCTTCGCCGGTTTATCGATTGGACGGTTTGCCTTCGCTTTAGCGATCTGAGCCTGGGCGTCTTTATACCAAACATCATTTTTTTGTGGAGCATCAATTTTAGCAGTGCTGTTTGCTGCACTACATCCCATAAGAGCGACCATTACACTGCTAGCTAAAAGTAGTTGTTTGCTTTTCACAGAGGTTCTCCGTTTAGTAGTTAAGCTAATTATTATGTTTATGTGTTGAGGCGGACCATTAAGAAGCAAACAGATGAACATCTTGTGACGTCAATATGAAACTTTTGTTGTTGTCATATTTAGTTCTTATTTTATGAGTAAAAAGGACGGGGAAAAGTCAGTCATCCGGTGTGATTAATAACGAAACCGGATATTAGTTTTATAAAAATGGATTCTTATGCTTAACAGAATTGTTTACGCTTTATGTTTGCTCATTGCCCTGACAGGGGCTCCGGTTTTTGCCGCAAATGGCTCGTATCAGAACGCATTAAATCTGAACTGGATAGATTTGATTCCTGAAAATGAGCGCAATATAGCACCACCACCACGCCCGTTGGTTAACCATGACGGAGAGGCCCCGAAACAGCTTAAGTTCGGTACTGTGCGTCAGGATCTGGACGGTAAGCTGATTACAATCCCCGGATTTGTTATTCCGCTGGAAGGGGACGATAAAAAAGTCACTGAATTTTTACTGGTTCCTTTTCTTGGGGCGTGTATTCATGTTCCGCCGCCGCCACCAAACCAGATTGTTTACGTAAAATATGAAGGCGGAGCACCGGTTAACGGTCTATGGGATCTGGTTACGATTACCGGCATTATGCATACTGATGGTGTAAGTTCCGATCTGGGTGATTCCGGCTATCTTCTGCAAGGGACCGGAATAGAGAAATATGTACCACAGGACTGATAACTTACGTTGATGATAACGTAATTTTGTTATCTGGAAGGGAGGGGTTCAACCAAGGCTCTCCCTGCTCTTTCCTGTATCATCTGAAAGCCACCTGGTTACGACCTTGTTTTTTTGCTTCATAAAGTGCGTTATCTGCACGCCGGACCAGACTGTTATAACTCTCCTGGGGCGCTCGTCTGACGCATCCTATGCTGACCGTCAGGTGAACGAGCCCATCGCAAATAATCTCAGATTCAATTGCCTGACGAATTCGCTCTGCAATATTCTTTGAATTATCTGTGTCATTGGCACTTATAATCACCAGAAATTCTTCGCCGCCTACCCGGCCCAGAAGATCGGCTTCCCGGCATACCCGTTTTAAAACATTGGCAACAGTTTTAATTGCTTCATCACCAATGGCATGACCATAAGTGTCGTTGATCGGTTTAAAGTGATCAATATCCATCATTATAGCGGTAACATAATCGGCCATTCGTTCTGAATGTGCAAAGTAGACTTTGCTGTGATCTTCCATTGCTCTCCGGTTGTATAATCCTGTCAGGCTATCCGTGATGGCAAGTTGAGTTGCACGATCTAAGGTCACTTTTAGCTGGAAGACCAAATACAGAATGAGTAATACGCCGGTATATGTCGTACCGGAAAATGCCATACTCTTTATAATCTTCCAGGCTTTTTCCCCGACTGATATTTTATGAACGACGTACAATTCACCGTTAATGACCGGACTAACAAAAAACTCATGATCGCTGATACTTACATTTGCACCTGCATGTGCCAGTATTTCTTTATAGTTAGTCAGTGATTCACCATATTTAAAGTCTTGTAATGATGCGACCAGAAGTCCTTTCTCATCGATCAATAAAGACGTTCCCTCAAGTGTTCCAATCGAAAGACTATCGTTAAGCTGCTGTAAACCTAAGTCGAGTGAACAAACTCCCCTGAACCGATCCTGATAATAGACAGGCGAGGAAATGCTGAACATTAAGCCTTGTCCGTATTCATCCTCATAAACATCTGAAACAGCCAGCTTTCTGCCGGGATCGTTTTCTGGTGTTGCTGCTATCCAATAAGGTTTCTTATATAAATTTTTCGTAAAACGAAAATCTTTAACTGAGACTTTAGGAGAGATATAGATGAAGTTTCTCAAAGAGGTATAGTACGACCAGACAAAATCGGGATTGTCGGAAATATTTGTACTGATAGACAGAGAAAGATTCAGTGCTGCATTTATCTCGCGATTGGTTTCAATATCGTCGGTCGGATAGCTTCCTTCTCCCGTTAATGATGCCTTTGCGAGCGGAATTCCCGCTTGCGGAGTTTCCAGTCCGTCGGTTCCATAGATATTGTCTGAAAAATTATGGATATAGGCAACGGAGGGATGTTTGAAATCAGATTTCGTGGCAAGTTCAATATTAGACGCCATTTGTTCAGCCATCTTATCCACTATCGATATCGCGAGATCGACATGCTGACGGATAATGCTTGCCCGCGATTCAACAATCTTGGAAATGTTTTCGTTCACCTGATTATTATGGCTCAGATACAGAAAACACAGGCCTGATAACCATATGGAAACTAACAATATAAGGCGAGATTTAAACGACTTCACCATATCCCCTTGTTGGCGACAAGACCGTACTGAAAGAGCCCAGGAAGCCAGCTCTCATTTATAATTTACAGTGTGAATATTTAAATATTATATTTTAACATAGGCTAATGTTTCGAGTCATGAATCTAATCAGCAGACAATTGTGCACTGGGTCATACTAACAAAGTGTAGATTGTTTATATTTTCGCCGTAAGACCAATTTTGCCTCCGACACTCAGCTGCGTATAATTGTCCGGTCTGATTAACCGGTAGGAATTTCATGTTTGATAAAAGCCATTTATTACGTCTGGCGCGGGTGCAAATGCCACTTGGCAAATATGCCGGAAGAGTACTTGCTGTGGTTTGAGTGTAAAGCTGCGTTTCCGGAAGG
This sequence comes from Vibrio sp., assembly GCA_050296215.1. Taxonomy (GTDB): domain Bacteria; phylum Pseudomonadota; class Gammaproteobacteria; order Enterobacterales; family Vibrionaceae; genus Vibrio. The sequence continues at coordinate 26,813 of JBNKRC010000003.1, forward strand.
GGAGCTGGGAACGTTAATGCAGATCGCGTTAGCGTTGAAAATTGAAGGGTTAGATGGTCTGGTGAAGAAATTGAAAAACTAGAATGTTTGTTTCGCTTGTCGCCTGACCGCTAAATCCGTTATCCGGATCTGTTACCACTCAATAATGATTGGCGTACCATTTGCCACCAGATCTAAAAACTCATCCATTTCCTGATTGGTTATTGCGATGCAGCCGTTGGTCCAGTCAAAACTCTGAATATAGGTCGGCTCCTCTTCATAACCATTTTTAAGTCCGTGGATGCTGATATCGCCGCCGGCATCAATGCCCAGCTCCTGCGCGTAAGCCAGGTCACCGGCATTGGGATAGTCTATATGCATCGACTTGTAAAAGTGAGATGTGAGATTGATACCCTTTAATGTATAACGGCCTTCCGGGGTGCGCTGGTCTCCTTCCTGCTGCTTATGACCACGCGGAGATTTGCCCAGGGCAATGCGATATTCTTTGATCACTTTGCCCTGTTCCAGCAAATACATACGCCGTTTGGATTTATCCACTTTGACTAAGTCAACCTGCGCCTGAGTGGCAAACGATATACAAGTCAGTATGACTGATACAAGCAGCGACTTGGTGTTTGTCAATTTCAATTAGTTACTCCTCAGACTTCACTCAATAAACCGGCGTGATTATATCCTGTCATGACCCATGATATCTCGCTATAAATCGGGCAATACATTATCGGTTTTCGACGGTTTCTTTCTGCGGGCCTTATTGAGCTTGTTCAGCACCTGTAGAAACTCACTGTTATCACCGGCATCCGGTGAACTGGAATAATGTTGTGCCAGCCATTTCTGTTTGGCCTGATCCAGAGTCTGTATTTGTTCGGCGCTGAATCCGGATTCATCTATCCAGCGTTGCAGCAAAGCATTGACTTTAAATCCGTCACGCTCCCTGACCGCTTGTTGTAACCGGGTAAAATTGTCCGATTCGGCCGGAGTAACATTAGTATCTGCTTTATTTCCGGGCCGTTTACTGTGGTAGAGCCAGGCGGCTGAGGTTGCCAGCCAAAGCAGGCCAAACACTAATGCAAGATACCGCCAGAATCCGCCGGTTGATGACAGCGATACCGGAGCGGGTGGCGGGCATGATTCCACGGGAGCCGGAGTTAATGCCGGTAATGCAGCCGGGGTGGAGGTAGTCTGGCCTGATACGTTCAGTTTTTTGCTACTGAGCAGGGCTTTACGCTGGGTTCTGGCTTGCGTATCCCACCAGTTTAATGTCATCCCGGGGATCGTAATATTGCCGCTCTGATTAGGAATTAACACCTGCTTTAACGTGACAGCCAGATCGCCGTTAGTCAGAGCCTGGTATTGTGGCTTTTCGCTGTAAACCCGGAGTGATTGCGGGTAGTCAATTGCCAGTGAGGGCACCTGTTCCTGGCTGACTCCGCGAACGGTCAGGGTAATAATCCGGGTCATCGGGTCCCCGACCGAGACATTATCCGTGGCATTGTCGTCCAGTTTTTTTCCTGCAGAATCCTGCCATTGCTGGGTCAGGGTCAGATACGACGTCGGCAACCAGACGCCCTGATACTGATTCGGTTTATCCAGGACACTGATCGTGAACGTTTTAGCTTTGGTATGCAGTGGGACTATGCGTGTATCGCCATTATAACCGCTGTAGAGCAACTGCCCGTCGAACTGTGGTTCGGTAACGCTGTAGCTGCCCGGTTTCAGCGCCGTAATTCTGAAATCCTGCTTAACAATAGTGCTTTGAATACCGTTGATGATCTGTTGACTCTGATCCGGTTCGCTGGCTGATTCCAGCTGAACCCCGTTGGCCGATGGTGGCGTTATTTGCGGATCCTGCAGACGGCGGGTATCGGCCTTAATAACCAGCTCAACGTGCATGATGGTGCTTTGTTTCGGGTAAAGGGTCAGATCATCAAAGCGGGTATTAATTTCAACCAGGTTCTGATTCTGCAGTGTTGCCGAATCGGCGGCAACCTGCAGGGCGATCGGCTGCGAACGTTCGCCGTCGAGTGTAAATGCCGGGATGGTGACGACTCCGCTGTGTCTGGCGGCGATGTTCAGATTCCACTCGCTACGGGTGCTGCGCTTGCCGTTGATTATGTTGAGTGAGGTCCCGAAGCTTGGCCGCCCGAGAGTTTGGAAGTCTTTATCTAAAGCAGAAAAATCAATGGCATCGCCGGAGACCTTTTTATCGGCTACGATTCTCAACTGAAATAACTCATTTTGGGTAACCTGGTTTTTCGAAACGGTAGCATAAACCTGAGCAAAACCGGGTGTACTGAATAGGATGACCATGAGTGCCATTAGTGCGGTAACCGGCCGGCGATAAAACATCTTCATTACCATGATTTTCCTGTGTCCTTTGGTGGTTCCTGACGTTGTGCCTGAAGAAATAATTGTGCACGTAATAGCGCACTGGGGTCGCGCGCATTTTCCACTTGTTCTAATTTGCGCAGTTCAGGATCTGATGCCTGACTGTTTTCCTGAGCGGAGCCGGCCGGTTGATTCTGTTTGTTATCACCCTGAGCCAGTGACTGCTCGGTGCGGGTTCCGGGCTGCTCTTTTGCCGCCGTCTTTTTGTCTCCGGAACCGGATTGTTTGTCCGGTGAAGCATTTTGTTGTTTCTTATGGTCCGGGTGGCGGTTGCGGGGCTGCTCAGAATTTTCCGTTCCGGAGTGATCTTGTTGTGATTTGCCCGCTGTATCCTGCTTGTTGTTCGTACCGGACTGGCCAGCGTTCTGTTGATTGTGTGAATTTTGTTTTTCAGGCTTTTTATCCTGGTTGTGATTCTGTTTGTCTTTTTGCTGTTGCTGTTGCTGTTGCTGTTGCTTGAGCGCCTTTTGTACTTGTTTTAAATTGTGTTGTGCATCCGGGTTATCCGGTTGTTGTTGCAGTACTGACTGGTAGAGTTGCTCGGCCTGTTTTAAATCACCAAGTTTTGCATAGGCATTAGCGAGGTTGTATTTCTGGCGGTTGTCCGGAGCCGGAATAGAGGAGAGTGATTCAACTGCACCTTTATAATCACCCGCCTGATACTGAGCCATACCTCGCCATTCCGGATCGTTAAACTGTTTGGCGGCGTCTTGATAATGTTTGGCATCATATTGTTGTTTTGCCTGTTGATCCGCATTCAGCCAGGGGGATGCCAGCGCGAAATCCGGCTGGAAGGTGATGGCCACAATCAAAGCAATGCCAAAGATAAAACCGCGGCGGAACAGTCCGAGTGCCGCAAGCAGAATAAGCGGAGTTAACCAGAATCCATGATTAATCCGGTTGGTGATAGTTTGTCGTTGGTGGTTTTGTGATACAGACAGGAGGGCTGACTGCTCAGCCTGAATAATGGAGGAAATATCCCGGTTGTCGGCCTGTACCGGAATAAACAGTCCGGATACCTGATCGGTAAGTTCCGACATTTGCTTAAAGTTTGATTTGGCAATGACGGCCTGGCCGCTTTCGGTTTTTAACAGTGAACCATCTTCCTGTGGCACTGGTGCCCCGACTTCAGAACCCATCCCCAGTATAATCAGTTTCCAGTCATGGCCTTTAATTAGTTCTTCAATATGCTCAGCTTCATTCTTATCCAGATCATCACACACTAAAATGACAGAACCGGACGCGAAGCCTGCATTCTTCATCAGTCCGATAGCTTTGGCGACACCGCGCGAGGCATCCGCTCCCTGATAAGGCATGATTTGGGGATCCAGGCTTGGCAGTAATGTTTTAATGGTGGCGGTATCACTGGTCATTGGGCTGACGGTATAGGCATCCCCGGCATAGGCTACCAGCCCGGTGTAACCTTCTCTCCATTGATTAAGCAGATCGCTGGCTTTATAGCGGGCCTGCGTCAGACGATCAGGCTTGTTATCGGTGGCATACATCGAGCGTGACATATCCATTACCAGAACCCGGGCGCTATTGTTGCTCATGGTTGGCAGTGAGTGCTTACCAAAGCTGGGGCCGGCAAGCGCAATGATGGTGAGCGTCCACACCAGAGCTAAGCCGAGTAATAGTTTACTGGAATCATGCTTTTCGACACCCATCGCTTTCGCCAGATGAGGCGAGATCAGCGTGGTGCTGCCGGTCCGGCGCATTAACCAGCCAATAAAGAGCGCGACTGGTAACAGTCCTGTAAGCCATTCAGGATAGAGGAGGGTGAAATCAGACATGATTCCTCCTTACAAAGATCAGTATCAGCGACAGTAACAGGGCAGCGCTAAGAGGATAGGGGAACCATTCCGCCTGCGGGCGCCATGTCTGAGTGGCCTGAGTGACCGGCTGAAGGTGATTGATGGTGTCGTAAATGGTGGTCAGTTCCTTACTGTTACGTGCCCGGAAGTATTGTCCTCCGGTTGTTTTGGCGATGGCTATCAGAGTCTTTTCATCCAGATCCTGGGCGGTATTAACAGTATGGCTGAAGAAGAAATCTTGTACTTCCATTTCTCCTGCGCCTACGCCCACGGTGTAAATAACGGCGTGATATTTTTTTGCGATTTCAGCCGCACGCATCGGATCCAGAACGCCGGCAGTATTGCTCCCGTCACTCAGCAGAATCATAACCCGCTGTGGTGCATCACTATCAATAAACGTTTTGGTTGCAAGACCGATCCCTTCACCAATCGCGGTTTTGCTGCCGATCAGTTTCAGGACGGTCTGGTTCAGCTGATCTTTGACGGTCTGGCGATCAAAGGTAAGAGGAGTTTGCAGGTAAGCATGGTCAGCAAACAGGACCAGACCGATCCGGTCACCTTCGCGCTGATCAATAAAATTGCTGACGACCTGTTTGACCGCAGTCAGGCGGTCAATATAGTCGTTGCCCTGCTTCATATCCTGCTGGCTCATTGAGGCAGATAAATCGACAACCAGCATTAAATCCCGGTGCCTGGGATGGGTGGTTACCGGATCGCCATACCAGACCGGTCTGGCTGCGGCAATAACCAGAAAAATCCACACGGCGTACGCCAGTAACTGACTGATTTTCTGCCCGGGGCGGGTATCGCTTTCTGAAGGGGATAAATAAGCGATTTGAATTGGTGATGATTGTTTTGCCGGTGGTAAATACCGGATTGCCAGTAATGGCAATGGCAGCAGAAATAACATCCACCACCAGGCCAGTTCCAAATTTGCCAAAGTTAAATTATCTCCGTTTCTTTGGCGGTAAAGCTTGTTGTATCCATGCCTGACAGTCGTCTACCAGACCGGTAGAATCTGTCGCAGATTCTTTTTGATACAACGCTTTTTGCCACAATGTTTCATTTTGCTTAAACAGCGGCGACGGAAGATAACTGTCGAGAAATTCATACCAGTTACGACCGGTGAGTTTGGCTATCTCTTCACGAGGGAAATAGCACAGTGCCGCTTGTCTGACGAGTTCAATCGCATCGGAAGGCGTCATGTTTTCTTTTGACAGTTCCAGGATGCGCAGTGCTGCTTTTTTCGGCGCGAGTCTTTTACGTTTCCAGCGGATTAACAGTGTAATGATTAAAATGGTCGCAAGCGTTAATCCGATCAGGCTTAGCCAACCCCAGGCCAAGGGCCACCAGGATGGCGCCGGAGGTAGTTGTAAGGGGTTGAGTTGTAATAAGTCAGAGAGCGATTGATTCATCTAGAGCGTTCCGGAAAGCTGTGTCAGTAAAGGGAGGTCACTTGAAATCTGGTGATATGGAACTTGTAACCTTTCACTGAGCGATTTTAGACTATCCTGCTGAGAATCAAACGCTTTTTTTATTGAATTTCGGGCCGTTTCTGCTGAAAAATTAATCCATCGGCTAGATTTGAAATCGCCGATGAGTTCGACACCCCGGAATTGGGTTTCTCCACATTCCAGCGGGTCAAAAATATGCATAAACCGCAGCGAGTTGTGCTTATGTAACTGTGTGAATAGAGGGTCTAGACGATTATGATAGTGTACAAAATCACTAATCAGAACAACGTCACTACCTTTTTGCGATAAGCGGGAGAGTGCCTGCATTGCTTTCTCAAGGTGTGCTCCGTCTGCTCCGCTGGTATTCAAACGCCTGGCGATGCATTTTTCCTGACTTTCAATTAATTTTTGCAGCAAGAGCAAAACACCACGCTGGCGGCTCTGTGGCTTCAGTTCCAGCTGTTCGTATCCGAGATCGATGACCGCTCCGACCAGGTCATTCTGTAACACTGCTATCCAGGCAGTCAGGGCGGCCAGATGGGCGGCCTGAACCGATTTTAGCATCAGCGTCGAACCAAACTGCATCGAGCAACTCAGGTCGATATAGATAATCACCGGTTTTTCACGCTCTTCACTGAACAGCTTGGTATGTGGTTTACCGGTCCGGGCAGTTACCCGCCAGTCGATACTGCGGATATCATCACCCGCCTGATATTTGCGGACTTCCGAAAAATCCATTCCCCGTCCGAGTTTTCGGCTTTTGTGCTGGCCGGCCATTGATGACCATAAGCTTTTGGCCGGTGGTAGCCACGCCCGGCTCTGTGCCCGGTAAGCCAGCAGTTCATTCAGGCATAGGGAATAGCCATTGCTGTAATTTGGAAGTTGCATTGTTTTGCCCTGTTTACGCGCTGCCGACCAGTGAAAGGATATGGTTAATCACCTGATTCGGGTGAATCCCTTCTGCCTGAGCCTGATAGCTGAGCAGCAGACGGTGGCGTAACACGGGAAATGCCATAGTCTGAACATCTTCCGGGCTGACAAAATCCCGCCCGTTCAGCCAGGCATGAGCGCGCGCACAACGGTCAAGGGCAATGGTTGCCCGCGGGCTGACACCCAGCTCTAGCCATTGTGCAAGCAGAGGGTCATAGTTAGCCGGCTGACGGGTTGCCATCACCAGTCGTACGATATATTGCTCAACTGATTCGGCCATATGAATTGCGAGCACTTGTTCCCGGGCACTGAAAATGGTTTCCTGCGTGACTTTTTCAGGACGCTGAACCGTCTGGCCTTTCGCTTCACCGCGGTTAAGACGCAAAATTTCCAGTTCACTGGCCGAATCAGGATAATCGACATTCAGATGGAGCAGAAAACGGTCCAGTTGCGCTTCCGGTAACGGATAGGTGCCTTCCTGTTCGATCGGGTTCTGAGTTGCCATTACCAGAAATAATTTGGGAAGAGCATAGGTCCGGCGTCCCGCTGTAATCTGCTTTTCTGCCATCGCTTCCAGCATCGCGGCCTGTACTTTCGCCGGAGCCCGGTTGATCTCATCGGCCAGCAGCAGAGAGTGGAATATCGGGCCGGGCTGAAATTTGAATTCGCCGGTTTCCGGACGATAAATATCCGTTCCCGTTAAGTCGGCCGGAAGTAGATCAGGAGTAAACTGCACGCGGTGAAATGAGCCATCAATACAACTGGCAAGAGATTTTACGGCGCGGGTTTTTGCTAAACCAGGAGGACCTTCAACTAAAATATGCCCGTCTGCAAGTAATGCTACCAGTATTTGACTGACCAGTTCGGTTTGCCCGATCACTTGACTGTTTAAGTAGCTTTGCAGCTGCTGAAAGGTGGCTGATGGCATTAATGGAAGTCCTCTTTTTCTGATAATGTTGATTAGTAATAGTTTTTTATAAAAAGTTCCGTAACAGACTCTAACATTTACCTGAAAAAAATGAAAAGAGCCCTTTGAGTTCAAGATATTCAGGAGACGTTACCCTGGCATCTCTACGGTGAGTCAGGTAAAATTCCGGGCAGAAATTTATTTTTATAGGTACGTATCAATGAGTGATTTTGATAAAGAGCTGGCTGACATGATGGAGCAGGAGCAAGGACAGGAAGAAGTAAAGCTTCCTTCGCTTGAGGAGCAAAAGGCTATTGTCGCTGAGCTTAAAAAGTTAGAAGCTGAAGGCAAGTTGACTCCGGAAGTGCTGGAACAGCATTTTGGTCAATTTTATGGTGAAACCGATGCGCCGGTTCATTAATCGTTGAATATATCTGGCCATTGTCGGTATAAAAAGGCGCTTTAAGCGTCTTTTTTATGTGCTATACTCCGCGCCCCTTTAACCCTGAAGAAGTAACCCTGAAGAAGGTTGAAAACCATGAGCATTAAATCTGAAATTCAGCAAGCGAGTAATCGCTTAGATACTTGCAAACATCAGCTAGAAGCCGCTAGATCTCGTGGTGACCAAGAGATGATTAGCAAATTTACCGATGAAGCTGAGGCTCTGGAAAAGAAAGTTTCTCAGCTCAAGCACAAGCAAAAATACGATTTGAATAAAGAACGCAAAAGCCTGCTGGATATGCCATTCTCGCGTGAGATTACCAAAGAAGAACAGGCAGACCTCGGACGTTTGAAAAAATCGGTTAAAGGTCTGGTGGTTGTTCATCCGATGACCAAGCTGGGCAAAGAGCTTCATTTAGAAGTGATGACAGGTTTTGCACCTAAAAAATTCTGATTTCCTCCTGTTTATCTCCCCTTTTTCTGTCCGCTACTTACAAAGTTACTTAAGTAGCGGTGGTTATATTTTGAACGAAAGTGTTGAAATTTTGTGAATTTGATCACATGATGTTGTCTAACAATCTTTAGCAAAGGAGCTTATCATAAGCCGGATCTATCCGCGGATAAGTTTATTAACACCCTGATTTAAAGGAATACTGTCATGATGAATGTTAAACCTACAGATGTGATACTGCATGCTTTTGATTGGCCTTACAAGCTCGTGGCACAGCGTGCAGAACAAATAGCAAAAGCCGGCTATAAAGCCGTACTGGTCTCGCCGCCAATGAAATCGGCGATGGCTAAATCAGGAACCCCGTGGTGGCAGCGTTATCAGCCACAGGACTATCGTGTCATTGAAAATCAACTTGGTGACACCCATGACTTTAAGGTCATGACCCGTGCGCTTCAGGCTCACGATCTATGGCCATATATTGATGTGGTTTTTAACCACATGGCAAACGAATCAACAATCCGCGGGGATCTTCAATATCCCAGTCAGCCAATCCTCCGGCAATACGCGGATAATTCAGTCTATTATGAGCAAATTCGCATGTTCGGCGATTTGTCCCGTCCGCTTTTTGATGAAGACGATTTTGTGGAAGCGTTCGGGATTCAGGATTGGTTTGATCCGTGGCAGGTGCAGAACGGACGGATAACCGGAGGACCGCATGACCAGGGGTTGCCGACATTAAGCCCGACGAAGCACGTGATTGAACAACAACGTGCCTATCTCATCGCGATGAAAGAGCTGGGCGTCAAGGGCTTCCGGATCGATGCGGCCAAACATATGACCATGGAGCATTTAAAGCAGGTCTGGAGTGATGATATTACTGACGGAGTCCATATTTTCGGTGAGATCATCACTGATGGTGGTGCTACTGCGGAAGAGTATCAGTTGTTCCTCGAACCTTATCTTGAAGCAACGCAATTAGGGGCTTATGACTTCCCATTATTCCAGACCGTGTTTAATGCATTGAGTGAAAGTGGCGACTTATCCAGCCTGGTGAACCCATACTGTTTCGGCCAGGCTCTGTCTGAATCGCGGGCTATCACTTTCGCAATTACCCATGACATTCCGAACAACGATGTGTTTCACGGGCTGATTATGCCGGAATGGGCGGAGCGAATTGCCTACAGCTATCTGCTGGGCCGGAATGGTGGTGTGCCGCTGATTTATAGCGATCTGGATAGTAGTAATATTCAATCAGGATCTGGTTCACCCCGCTGGCAGGAAGAATGGCAGAACGATGAGATGATCGGCCGGATTGAATTTCATAATCGTATGCATGGACTGGAGATGCAGGTGCTGGTCAGTGAGCCGGATCTGTTAGTCTTTACCCGGGGGGACCAGGGGGTTGTGGTACTTAATAAATCCGAAGAGTCTAAGTATTTTACTCTGGAATGGTCCGAGCCTCTGACCGATTTAATGACAGGAAAACGGTTTGTGGTCATTGACGGTCAGGTTCATATCGAAATACCGGCCAGGGAAAGTTATCTGATGGTGACTTAATTCAGGATTGACGTACCCGGCCTGATGGTCTGTGCCGGGGCGGTAACTCTTTTGGTCCATCAACAAAAAATATCCCTAGTAGCACGACTGCTAGGGATATTTGCGCGGTTATGTCTTAAAGCGAAGGGAACTATGAGACACGTTATAAACATAGTTCACAAATCGCCACTCGGCAAATTACCGCATAATAATTGGTGTCGGTGCCCGGGTGGTATTTTATACCAGTTATCCTCTCGGTACCCGGTGTTTACCCTCCCGGTTATTAATATGCCGCTCATTTTTGCCAAATCGTGACTGTTATATTAAGTAAAACTGATTTGTAGCAATTTTGATTTGATATTTCTCCTTACTATGAAAAGCATTGTTTGAGCCGGAATCTTTGTCGGCTTTTTCTCAGTCAGTATGGACTGATTATTTTTCAGAAGCGGAGAGAAAATGGATAACCTGCTAGATCGATTTCTCAATTATGTCATCGTTGACACTCAGTCAAATGCGAACCGGACACGTTGTCCGAGTACCACCGGTCAGATGGATTTTGCCAGGATGCTGCAGGATGAGCTTGTAGGGCTTGGTTTAAGTGATGTATCGCTGGACGAAAACGGTTATGTCATGGCCAGACTTAAAGGCAATGTTGACTATCCGGTACCGGCTATCGGCTTTATCGCTCATATGGATACCTCTCCTGATGTTACAGCAAAGAATGTGATTCCGCAGATTGTCGAGTGCTTCCAGGGCGGCGACATTGCGTTAGGACGTGGTGATGAAGTGCTTTCCCCGATTCAATATCCTGAGCTGAACCGATTACGCGGACATAACTTAATCACTACCGACGGTAATACTTTGCTCGGTGCCGATGATAAAGCGGGTATTGCGGAAATAATTACCGCTATCGAGTATCTGATACACCACCCGGAAATTGCTCACGGAGATATCTGCATTGGCTTTACTCCCGATGAAGAAATCGGCCGCGGTGCAGATAAGTTTGATGTAGAAAAATTTGGTGCGGAGTGGGCTTATACGGTAGATGGCGGGGGGATCGGAGAACTGGAGTGCGAGAATTTTAATGCCGCGAATGTGACGGTCCGTATTTATGGCAACAATGTGCATCCCGGTAATGCGAAAGGCAAGCTGGTGAACAGTATGCATCTGGCCGCTAAGTTCCAGATGTCAATTCCGGCCGATCAGACACCAGAAGAAACCGAAGGATACGAAGGGTTTTACCACCTGTCATCTGCGAATATGAGTGTGGCATACAGCGAGATGACGTACCTGCTGCGTGATTTTGATGCCGAAGGATTAGAACGGAGAAAAGCTTTTCTTATCGAGCTGGCACAAGAGATGAACAGCCAGTACCGTCATGCCCGGGTCGAAATCGATGTGCTGGACTGCTACAAAAATATGAAAGAGATGGTTGAGCCTCATCCTCATATTGTTGAAATTGCAAAGCAGGCGATGACCGAAGCCGATGTAGAGCCGCTTCTCCACCCTATCCGGGGAGGAACAGACGGTGCTTCGCTTTCGTTTAAAGGACTACCATGCCCGAATATTTTCACCGGCGGATATAATTTCCACAGTATCCACGAATTTGTGACGATTGAAGGAATGATTAAAGCTATGCAAGTGATTGTTAATATTGCCAAAGGTACCGCTCAACATTTTAAACAAAGTTGAGGTTACTCAGTTATAAAGTAGAATGGACAGTACGAAGTAAACATTTCTCTCAGAAGCAGAAGGAGAATTCATGTCAGTTGCTGAACTGTACTTGTACTTAGACTATCTGTCCACTCACAAGCTGTTAAGTACCCTTGTTCTGGCATTATTAGTGTTGCTGGTACGTAAAGGGCTGCTTGCCCATATTCGTGGTGATGTAGCCTTTATCACCGAAAAGCAGCGGAAATGGATGTCCAGGACCAAGAACGGAACATTTTTAGTTCTGTTGCTGTCCGTGTTTGTGCTGTGGAAAGCCGAGATAAATGAATTTGCTTTGTCAGTCACCGCAATTGCTGTTGCGATTGTCGTGGCATCTAAAGAGATCATTCTTTGTTTTACGGGATCGATTCAAAGGGCGAGTTCCCGGTCGTTCAGAATCGGCGACTGGATTGAAGTCGGGACTCTGTGCGGGGAAGTGATTGAACATAACATGATGGCGACCACGATCCAGGAATTAGACCTGCAGCGAGGTTATTATCACTATACGGGTAAAACAGCGACATTACCCAACAGTATGTTTTTTACTTTTCCGGTGAAAAACCTCAATTTTATGAAGCGCTATGTCTATCACAGCTTTGACATTGTGATTCCCCGGTTCGTCAGTCTGTATCCGTTGGTTCCTGAGTTAAAAAGCAAAATTGACGCGCATTGCGAAGGGTTTATTGAAATTGCAAGGCGTTACAACAATATTATTGAGAGACGGGCCGGAGTTGATCTTCCTGGTCCTGAACCGGTGATTGGTTTTGACAGTTCACCTAATGGGGAGCAGATTGTTCACTTTATGATTTTTTGTCCGACTGAGCGTGCCGGAGAGTTGGAGCAGCTTATCCGGGAGGATTTTATGCAGGCTTATCAAAAAGCGTTTCCCGGGGAAGAATAACGAGGATATAAAAATAGCCAGCTAAGCCGGCTATTTCTCTAAAAAAACGTTGCCTACTAAAAATTATAGGACTTTGATGTTCTCAGCTTGTGGGCCTTTTTGACCTTGAGAAACAACGAATTCAACTTTTTGACCTTCAGCCAAAGTACGGAAACCGTCGCCTTGGATTGCGCTGAAGTGTGCGAAAACGTCTGGGCCGTTTTCTTGTTGAATAAAGCCAAAGCCTTTAGTTTCGTTGAACCACTTTACAGTGCCAGTCACTGTGTTAGACATAATCTTTTCCTAATAATACAAATTAAACAAAGCCGATAGCGGCGATATTAGCGTGGAAATGTTGATTGCTATTGCTACCACGACTGGAGGTAAAACTTAATCCAACGAGATGTATACGCAAACAAAGAAACGATTTACAAGCTAACTAGCAGTGTAAATTGATCCTTAGGCTTGTCAATAAAATCTATTCAATTTATGGAATAATTTTGAGGTGCGTATCTAAATATTTCAATATTCGGGTGTTTACTTATTGATACCATTAAAAAATTGCAGTTATTAGGAATATTGTTTTCTATCTATTGACTTTATGATGGATTAGCCCAAAATTCGCCAGAACTGACAACAGGAGTCTGCTTTATGAACAAAAAAACCAGGTTCTGCACGGTCGAAACCGGACGTGGAGAGATTAAAGACAACGCGATTAAAGCGCTGGTAACCAGCCCGTTGTATAAAACGAAAGTTGAGAAACCGAAGAAAGGTAAGGGTAGTTTTGCCCGGAATGCAAAGCACAGGGGGCAAGAGCGTTATCCAAATGCCGCATGAGCCACAGATGTGATATTTGCATAGCGCTTTTTGTCTGTCCCGGGTGTTCTTCTACTATAGTGATAGGGATACTTGGTGTTTTATTCTTAATTTTAAATGTGTGCATGGTAATGCTCAGCACTGGTTAGGCTGCATCATGACCTGTTATTAAGGATGTCTTCCCGAACAATATAAATTCCTCCAAATAGGTAAGGTGAGTACATGCCATTTCCTGTCTTAATCTGTGATGATTCCGCGTTAGCCAGAAAGCAAATGGCCCGTTCACTTCCCGCATCGCTGAATGCAGAAATTTCGTTTGCGGTACATGGCAGGGATGGAGTCGATAAACTGACTCAGGCCGAATTTAAGCTGATGTTTTTAGATCTCACCATGCCGGAACTGGATGGTTTCGAAACATTAGAAGAGATGCGCAAACTGGGAATGACCGTCCCGGTCGTGGTGGTATCGGGCGATATTCAGCCTAAAGCGAAACAACGCGTTCTTGAACTGGGCGCAAAAGCTTTTATTCAGAAGCCTATCGATAAAGCCGCTCTTAATGAAGTGCTTAAACAGGTTGTCCGGCCGCCACAGCAAACCAGGATGGTCACACCGACGTCGGTGGAGCTTCCGTTGCTTAAACGCCGTGATGTATATATGGAAGTGGCTAACGTATCAATAGGACGGGCAGCCGATGCGCTGGCGCGTCATTTTGATGTGTTTGTCGAACTCCCCTTACCTAATGTAAACATCTTTGAGGTTAGTGAGTTGCATATGGCGCTTCGGGATCTGGCTGAGCACAATCAGGTCTCCGGGGTGTGTCAGGGCTTTAGTGGCGAAGGCATTGCCGGTGAAGCTTTAGTTCTTCTCAGTGATTCCAGTGTCAGCGATCTTAAAAAGCTGATGAAAGTGCCTGCTGATAGTGAAGAACTGGAAGAACTTGAATTGCTAATGGATGTCTCGAATATTCTGGTCGGTTCCTTTCTTAACGGATTAGGTCAGCAGGCTGAGGTCCGTTTCTTTCAGAGTTCGCCGGTTTTGCTGGGCAGACATGTTTCAATTGAATCTGTGATTGAATCGACGGCCGGTTCGTTTTCAAAAACCATGACATTCGAGGTCAGTTATAACATTGAAGGTACTTCGATACGATGCGACCTTTTATTTATGTTTGTGGATGAATCGCTGCCGCTTCTTGATAATAAGCTGGCTTATCTGATGGAGGATTTTTGAGGATGAACTTACCTGCGGAATTTGAGCAATTTCACTGGATGGTGGACATGGTGCAAAACGTCGATTTGGGTCTGATCGTGATTGATCGCGATTATAAGGTTCAGGTCTGGAATGGATTTATGACACATCACAGTGGAAAGCAGGCAAGTGAAGCTTTAGGTAAAAGTTTGTTTGAACTGTTCCCGGAAATCCCTGAGGACTGGTTCAAACTTAAAACCAAACCGGTATATGATTTGGGTTGCCGGAGTTTTATTACCTGGCAGCAACGTCCGTATTTATTTAAATGCCGTAATGTCCGTCCTGTCACCCAGCAAGCGGACTTTATGTACCAGAATATTACGCTGAATCCGATGAGGACGCCGACAGGCGAAGTCAATTCCATGTTTTTATCTATACAGGACGCGACGGCGGAAGCTCTGGCTTCTGTCAATAATTTACCTGCGTAACACCTGATTCCGGGTTATCTGACCAGGCTGATTTCAAATAATATGTTGCGTCTCTGACTGTTTTAAGAGTAGCTGCTATGACGATGACCGACCGATTTTACTCAATGATACAAGTCCGCGAAGGTGAGGTTCATGCTGCCGGAGCCAAAGGGCTGGAAATGTTCAGCCTGATGGAGAGAGCCGGGCAGGCCGTATTTGCTATCGGGATGGCTCAGTATCCCAGTTCCGAACACTGGCTGATCTGCTGTGGCCCGGGAAATAATGGCGGAGATGGTTATATTGTGGCGAGTCTGGCTAAGTCGGTCGGGATTTTTGTGACGGTGTGGCAACAGGGGGAGCCGGAGAGTCTCACCGGTGATGCGAACAAGGCGTATACGAACTGGGTAAGTCAGGGTGGTCAGGTATTTGATGCAGGTAGCGAGCAGGTTCCTGAAACCGTTGATATCATCATTGATGCGTTGCTCGGGACCGGGTTAAGCGGCGATGTGCGGCCACAAGTACAGACTGTGATCGATAAAATTAACAACTACGGTGCACCGGTGGTGGCTGTGGATATTCCATCGGGTTTGTGTGGCGACACTGGCCGTGTTCTGGGGAAATGTGTCCGTGCTGATCACACCATCAGTTTTATCGGCCTTAAGCAAGGTTTGGTGACCGGGCAGGCCCGCGACTATGTCGGCGAGCTGCATTTTGCTGGTCTTGGTGTTGAAGATGTGTTTGACCAGCAAAATATTCCTACCGCCCGGGCGATCTGTTGCGAAGTTTTGTCCGATGTATTGCCCCGCCGTATCTCTAATTCTCACAAGGGTACCTACGGAAAAGCTCTGTTGGTTGGCGGAAATTCAGGCATGGGCGGAGCGCTGATCTTATCTGCCCAGGCGGCGGCAAGATGCGGAGCCGGTATGGTCGCGACATTATGTCACAAAGATAATGTTGCCCCGCTGCTGATTTCTGCTCCTGAGGTGATGAGTTCGGACTGGGATGAATTACCACGGATTGAATCTCGAATCGAATGGTGCGACGTAATTGCGCTGGGGCCGGGACTGGGGCGGGATAGCCTGGGCAGGTCTATGTATAACCTTTTGTCATCGATTGCGTTGCCGAAAGTGATTGACGCGGACGGGTTGTATTTTCTGGCACAAGAGCCGGGCTACGATCCAATTCGGATCATTACGCCACACCCGGCGGAAGCGGCAAGACTGCTGGATATACCGACTGCAGAGGTTGAGATTAACCGCTATCGTTCGGTGAAATTACTGCAGGAGAAACTTGGCGGAGTCGTGATTCTGAAAGGCCCGGGTACTCTGGTATGTGATGGTGAACGGACGTGGGTCTGCCTTTCCGGGAATCCTGGCATGGCAACGGCCGGGATGGGCGATGTACTGACAGGGGTGATTGTTTCGCTTCTGGCTCAGGGGCTGACGGTCAGTGAAGCGGCCAGATTCGGGGTTCTGATTCACAGCAGGGCTGGTGATGCCGAAGCGAATGCTGCCGGCCAGCGAGGATTGCTGGCCAGCGATGTGATTAAGCAGTTACGCCGGCTGGTGAATTAGCTCATTGCCGGAAGTTTTATTCTCTGCAAACTTAAGGACATTATCGATGGTCGTATGGGCAATATTAGCCAGAGCATCTTTGGTTAAAAATGCCTGATGGCCGGTGAATATCACATTATGACAAGCAGACAGGCGGCGGAAAACGTCATCCACGATGACATCGTTAGAGTTGTCTTCGAAGAACAAATCTTTTTCATTGTCATAGACGTCTAAGCCCAGAGAGCGGATCTTGCCTGATTTCAGTGCTTCGATCGCTGCCTGCGAGTCGAGTAATTCGCCGCGGCTGGTGTTAATAATCATCACCCCGTTTTTCATATGGTCAAACGCATCCTTATCAAGCAGGTGATAATTTTCTTCACTCATCGGACAGTGAAGGGTAATGACATCACTGACTTCGAACAGTTTTTGTAGTGGAACATACTGAGCACCAAGTTCAATCGCGATGGAATTTTCATAAGGATCGTAGCAGAAAATATTCATACCTAACCCTTTCAGAATCCGGATCGCGGCAATTCCGATTTTTCCTGTACCAATCACACCGACGTTTTTGCCATAAAAGTTAAAACCGACCAGACCTTCAAGATTGAAGTTGGCATCACGGGTCCGTTGATAGGCTTTGTGAATGTTGCGGTTAAGCGTCATCATCAGCCCCACCGCATGCTCTGCCACGGCTTCCGGTGAGTAGGCCGGCACTCGTACAACCTGCATTCCAAGTTTTTCGGCGGCGGTTAAGTCAACACGATCATAGCCAGCACAGCGCATTGCGATTAAGCGGGTACCGCCTTTGTACAATGTTTCGAGTACTGAGGCGCTCAAATCGTCATTAACAAATGCACAGACCACCCGGCAGCCGTGTGCGACTTTGGCGGTAGTTTCGGTTAACCGAAAATCATGGAATTGCATGCTCAGTTTGTCTGGAGCGGCAACGGAAGAAAAGGATTCGATATCGTAGGATTTTGAGCTGAAAAAGGCGACATCAATCATAGTAGCCTCCTTAATGAAGGGTGAATTTCAATAAAAATCAGAATCGGAATTGCGCACCCAGCATTAATATCGTGTTGGAATAGTCAAGTTGCAGATCCTGATAGGACAATTCCAGATTTAAATCTAATTTAGGTTCAAATAAGGAAGGAATGTTAGCACCGATGCTGAAGTAGGGCGACATCAGATAGCTATTCAGACTGTCATCACTCCGGTTCAGCGCTAAATTTTCCTGGTAGCTGGTCAGGCTGATGCCACCTTTGGCGTAGAGCATGGCGACGTCGAAAAGAGGCTGCTGAATTTTGGCTCCGCCAAATAACCCCTTATAGGTGACGTTTGGCAATAACGTACTGTAACGTGAGGTGT
>JBNKRC010000004.1:0-26375 GCA_050296215.1 Vibrio sp.
CCTGAACCCTGGGTTGCAATGCCATTCTGGAATAACTTCTTCCTGATGATGATTTTAATCTGGATTCAGACTGGTTTCGCAATGGTGATTCTGTCAGCGGCACTGCGTGGTATCCCGGAAGAAACTGTGGAAGCTGCCGTTCTTGATGGTGCAAATGGCGTTCAAATCTTTTTTAAAATTTTAATTCCTCAAATCTGGGGAACGATCGCGGTCGTTTGGACCACTATTACCATTCTGGTTTTGAAAGTATTCGATATTGTTCTGGCAATGACGAATGGTCAATGGAGTACCCAGGTACTCGCGAACATGATGTTTGACTGGATGTTCCGCGGGGGCGGTGACTTTGGTCGTGGCGCAGCTATTGCCGTAATTATTATGCTTGCAGTTGTACCGGTAATGGTATGGAACATGCGTCAGGCAGCAGCTCAGATGGAGGGCAAATAATGTCTAAAGTAGTACAACCCTCTATTAGTAGCGGAGAAGCGAAATTTAGTTTCAGTAAACTACGTCGCTCACCGCTGACTATTTTGCTTCATCTTTCTGTGGCGCTTATTGTTATTATGTGGACGTTACCAACGGCAGGTCTGTTTATCTCTTCTTTCAGGGATAAAGATCAACTGGCAGTATCTGGCTGGTGGACGTCATTAACTGCATCAGAACAGACGTTGATGGAACGCACCGACTCTCCTGATAAGCAGATCATGCAGGGTGATACGTATGTGCTAAAAGGGCAGTTACTCGTCAATGGAAAACCAGCTAATGTGAAGTACTTTGGTTTTTCATCGCGAGAACCCGCCGGATTCAAAGTCGGTGAAGTCGCTCATGTGAAAGATGGCGAAACCCTAGTGGTTGACTTCAACGGTAACTACCAGTTTACTTCTGACAGCGAATTTACCGGATCGCGCGGTAAACGTATTTTTTACACTGCTCTGGTTCCGCCTAAATTTGGTCTTAATAACTATATTGAGGTATTAAGCGCTGAAGGTATTGGCCGCTCATTTATTAACTCATTAACGGTAACTATACCGGCTACTGTTATTCCGATTCTGATTGCTGCCTTTGCTGCGTATGCGCTTTCCTGGATGAAGATGCCCGGACGTAACCTTTTAATTGCGCTTGTGGTTGGTTTGTTAGTTGTACCTCTACAAATGTCACTGATTCCGTTGCTGCGCTTCTATAACGATATTGGTGAATTTTTCGGCGTCGGATCGAAAACTTATCCGGGGATATGGCTGGCACATACGGGATTTGGTTTACCACTGGCGATTTATTTGCTGCGTAACTATATCTCCAGTTTGCCTCGCGAAATCATTGAATCGGCTAAGGTAGATGGTGCGACTGACTTTGACATTTTCGTCAAAATCATATTGCCGCTTTCTTATCCGGCACTGGCTTCGTTTGCAATATTCCAGTTCTTATGGGTATGGAATGACTTATTGGTTGCTACGGTATTCCTGGGTACAGGCGAAGAACATATTGTATTAACGGCGAGATTACGTGAACTGCTGGGCTCCCGTGGTGGTAACTGGGAAATCTTAACCGCATCGGCATTCGTTTCTATTGCGGTACCACTCGCAGTGTTCTTCTCATTGCAACGCTACCTCGTCCGAGGTTTGCTATCTGGTTCGGTTAAATAAGCCGTTTAGGTGAAAAAGAGAATAAAAGAGATTGATGATATGAAAGGTCTGTCACTTACTAATGTAAAAAAAGCCTACGGCAATACTAAAGTAATCCACGGCGTTGATTTGGAAATTGATCGTGGTGAGTTTATTGTTTTCGTAGGTCCGTCAGGTTGTGGTAAATCTACCTTATTACGCATGATTGCGGGTTTGGAAGAGATCACTTCAGGAGATTTAAATATTGAAGGAGCTCGCGTTAACGATGTTCCGTCAGCAATGCGTGGTATTGCAATGGTTTTCCAAACCTATGCGTTATACCCACACATGACTGTGTATGACAACATGGCTTTTGCAATGCGTATTGCTAAAGAGTCCAAAGATGACATTCATAGTCGTGTAATGGAAGCGGCGCGGATGTTGCAGCTTGAGCCTTATCTTGACCGTTTACCTAAAGCTTTATCCGGTGGTCAGCGCCAGCGTGTTGCAATCGGACGGGCAATTGTTCGTCAGCCTAAAGTGTTCTTATTTGACGAACCACTATCTAACCTTGATGCAGCATTACGAGTGCAAACGCGTATTGAGATTGCAAACTTAAAAGAGCAATTGAGTGATACCACTATGATCTATGTAACCCATGATCAGGTGGAAGCAATGACGCTGGCGGATCGTATTGTGGTTCTTTCTGCGGGTCGCATCGAACAGGTTGGAACTCCACTCGAACTTTATACTAATCCACGAAATGTGTTTGTCGCTCAGTTCATTGGTTCTCCGGCTATGAATATGCTCTCAGCTGAAGCGGTTGCAACTGGCGATACGACTACAATTAAAGTGGATAATGGTACAGAAGTGAATGTACCGATTGTTTCAGCAAACGTGACAAAAAGGGAAAAACTTCAGCTGGGTGTTCGTCCTGAAGATTATAGACTCGCAGACGAATCCACGGCAATAGTTTCCGGCGAGGTGTTGTTTGTTGAATCGTTAGGTGAAGTCACTTTATTGCATATCGATGTGGCTGGATATGATCATCCTGTGGTTGCAAAACTACCGGGCATTACCCATCGTCACAAAGGAGAAACAGTTCATTTAACTGCCGATGTTGCGAATATTCATTTATTTAATGGTGAAGGTATCTCTCTGAAATACCTTTAATTACCAGCCAGGTGCGTTGCAGTTGTGTTGTCTTGTATAACTACAGCGCACCTTTTTTATTTATAACGTTATTTTGGTTAATACAATATTTACGGTGAGAATAAGATGCTGACTAAACAACAAAGCGAAAAAGCATTAAAACAAGTGTTGCAATCGGTTTCATTGCCCAAGCTGACAAAAAAAGATCAGGCCATATTTACGAAACGTCTGGAAACTCATTTCCCGGCTTTGGTTGAAAAGCTATATGAACTGTACGGTGAGCACTATGATTTCTTCTATCAGTTGCAGAAATTGGTCATGGTGCTGGCAAACGCATTTGCTGCACGTAAACGTCCACTAAAATTACAAGATGAAAAACGAGAAAAAGCATGGGCCTGGTACCGCGATGAATCCATGCTAGGCATGGCGGTATACGTAGATCTGTTTGCAGGAGATCTACAAAAACTTAAAGAAAAAATTCCTTATCTGCAGGATCTCGGTATTAACTACCTTCACCTGATGCCTTTGTATGCAGCACCAGAAGGGGAAAGTGATGGTGGTTATGCCGTATCTGATTACCGCAGTGTGAATCCTCAACTGGGTAGCGAAAAGGATTTGATAGACTTGGCAGATGCGTTGCGCGAAGCCGGGATTAGTGTGGTGCTGGATTTTGTATTTAACCACACTTCCGATGAACACAAGTGGGCGGTTGAAGCTCGAAAAGGCAATCCTGAATTTGCCGATTTCTATTATTTCTTTACGGATAAAAAAGAAGTCGATGAATATAACCAGACTTGCCGGGAAATATTCCCGAGTGTCCGTCGTGGCAGTTTTACTCATCTGAATGATATAGATAAGTGGGTATGGACGACCTTTAACAGTTTCCAGTGGGATCTGAATTACAGTAACCCTGAAGTGTTTAATGCAATTACGGATGAGATGTTATTCCTCGCTAACATTGGCTGTGACGGACTTCGTTTAGATGCACTTGCATTTATCTGGAAAGAAAAATGGACTCAATGCGAGAGCTTGCCTAAGGCTCATACTTTAATTCAGTGCTTTAACCAGTGTCTGCAGATTGTGGCTCCTTCAGTGCTGTTTAAATCTGAGGCTATCGTGCATCCTGATGAAGTTGCGCTGTATATTGACAAAGACGAGTGTCAGCTTTCTTATAATCCACTGATGATGGCATTGATGTGGGAATCTTTAGCTACTCGTAGTACCAAACTACTTAGTGCATCACTTAAGAAGAGTTTTAAGATTTCCGATCAATGCAGCTGGGTTAACTATATTCGTTGTCACGATGATATTGGCTGGACATTTGATGATGCTATTGCCCAGAATTTAGGTATTAACGGTGCAGATCACCGCTTCTTCTTAAATCAGTTTTATACCGGACAATTTGAGGGTTCTTTTGCTCAGGGAGTTCCGTTCCAGCAGAATCCGACAACAGGCGATTGCCGTGTATGTGGTTCATTAACTTCGTTAGCGGGTGTTGAACTGGCTCTGGAACAAAATAGTGATCAGGATTTAGAATTAGCATTAAAACGTGTTCGTTTACTGAATAGTATCACAATGAGTATTGGTGGTATTCCGCTTATTTATCAGGGTGATGAACTTGGTATCCTAAATGACTATGACTATCTGAATGATCCTGCTAAACGCGATGATGCTCGTTGGGTTAACCGCCCGGAGGTCACCGATGCCGCACTTGAATTGGCCCAACAGGAAGGGAGTTATCAAAACCGGATTAACAGTGATTTACGCCAGCTTATAGAACTGCGTAAACAGCATAGTGTATTCGGGAATGCGAGCACTGAAATCCTTGAAACATATCGTTCGAGTCTGCTGGCCTATTGCCGGTGCCATGAGAATGGCGATAAGCTATTGGCGATCGCTAACTTCTCTGAACAACCGCAGACTCTTCCTCATTCTATCTGCGATGTCTTAGGTGAAGGAAAGGTGGAAGATATGTTGACGGGCAATACCTTGTCTGAAGATGACATTGTATTGGGTGCTTACGATGTCGTTTGGTTAAAAGTTAAATAATTCATCGACTTTACCATCAGTCTATAGCTGTAGACAGAGCGAAGTTGCTTCGCTCTGTCTTTTTTGTTTCTATCGTTTTTTTCCAATGGCCTGAACGACGTGGCCGAAGCCTTTGTGGTTAATCCCTTCTAATACTTTTCTCTCCAGCTCCCTGAGGTGGAGGAACTCAAGCTCACAGAGTTCTTTCTTAATTACAGACTGGCTGAGCATCATTTTTATGTCGGGAGGGCCTCCGGTCTGATAGTTAAGCTGCTCCGGTGTATAGCCCTCAACTATATAGATGCCATTGGGTTTCAGACTTCTGACTATACGTTGGTGGAGAGATTGACGGATGACGGGAGGAAGATGGCAAAAAATAGAAACAATACCATCCCACTTATTATCACCCAAATCAAATTTGGCTAAGTCCGCATGAATATAGTTAACGGTTACATTATGTCTGGCGGCTAATTTTATCGCCTTTTCGATTCCGGTGGATGATAAATCTACGGCGGTAACGTTATAACCCAATTTGGCAAGAAAGACGGAGTTTCTGCCTTCTCCGTCGGCCAGACAAAGAATATTGCCCGCCGGAATATGATGATAATGGGTTGCTAAAAACGTATTTGGCTCTTCTCCGTAGACATATATATCAGTGGCGTATGTTTTATCCCACATGTAGAGTTTCTCCGGAAGTAAATTTAGTATTTGCTAATATATATAGCTTGACGGGTAAACTCAATAGAGGGAAGGGTAAAATAAAAAAGCCCCCGTTAAACGGAGGCTCATACACTAGATAACAGCTATAAAATTTTATAGTACGGCTGCAATCGCTTTACACAGTGGGCTCATATTTGATTTAGTCATACCTGCAACACTGATACGGCCAGAACCGACGATGTAAACTGCGAATTCATCTTTTAAGCGTGCAACCTGCTCTTTGCTCAGACCGGAGAATGAGAACATACCATTTTGACGGGAGATAAAGCTGAAGTCAGCAGTTACGCCTTCTGCTTTTAGTGTGTCAACAAACAGTTCGCGCATTTCCTGAATGCGGTCACGCATTTCTTTGACTTCTGCTTCCCATTCGCTGCGTAGTGCATCATCGTTCAGAATGTGAGTCACGACTGCAGCACCATGTGCCGGTGGGTTAGAGTAGATAGAGCGAATGATGGCTTTAACCTGAGAAAATGCAGTTGTGGCTACTTCTGGCTCCGCAGAAACTAACGTGAATGCGCCAACACGTTCATTATATAAACCGAAGTTCTTGGAGAAGGAACTTGCTACTAAAATTTCTTTGTTATATTGAGCAAAAATGCGCAGACCTTTTGCATCTTCTTCAACACCAGAAGCAAATCCCTGATAAGCGAAGTCAAATAACGGAAGAAGACCTTTGTCAGCACATAGTTTAGCCAGTGTTTCCCATTCTTCTGCCGTTGGATCGATACCTGTCGGGTTGTGGCAGCATCCGTGTAACAGGACAACATCGCCAGCAGCCGCTTTATTCAGATCTGCAAGCATCGCTGCAAAATCTTTGTCTTTAGACTCTGCATTATAATAGGTGTATTCAGCCAGATTTAAACCTGCCGCCGTGAAAACGCCTTTATGGTTAGCCCATGTCGGGTTGCTGATCCAGATGGTAACGTCGCCCAGTTGACGCTTAATGAATTCTCCGGCAACACGAAGAGCGCCAGTACCGCCAGGAGCCTGAGCTGTTTTAGCGAGTTTGTCAGCTACGATAGCAGATTCTGAGCCGAACAGGAGTTTTTGTACCGCAAGAGCGTATTCCGCAGTCCCTTCAATAGTCAGGTACGATTTGGTTTTTTCGTTTTCCAGAAGTGCCGCCTCTGCTTTTTTCACAGTTGCGAGAACTGGTGTCTGACCTTCTTCATTCTTATAAATACCAACACCTAAGTTGATTTTCTCAGAACGTGGATCGGCTTTAAATTCTTCAGTTAAACCAAGAATAGGATCAGCAGGAGCTGCAACGATTTTTTCAAACATTTTTCTCGTCCGTGTTATCGAAAGGTGGAATTAAATTTGGGATTACAAACGATCTATTTATACCTGTATGGATATTTTGTTACAACCGTCTGACAGACAAAAATTAAATTATTTTTTGCTTCCGGATAAATAGTGAGAGGTGTGCGATCTTCCGCATGTAAATTAACGGACCAGGTAAGAAAAACGGTTTTTTCACTAATTAAAAAAGCCACTCTTTTCGAGTGGCTCTTCAAGGTTGCTATCAGCACATATTTAGAAGTTTGCTGAGCGAGGGGTACGTGGGAACGGAATTACGTCACGTACGTTAGCTACGCCGGTCACATAAGAGACCAGACGTTCAAAGCCAAGGCCGAAACCGGCGTGAGGAACGGTACCGTAACGGCGCAGATCACGATACCAGCCCATATGTTCAGGATCTAAACCCATCTCAATCATACGTGCATCAAGAATATCCAAACGTTCTTCACGTTGAGAACCACCGATAATTTCGCCAATTCCAGGAGCAAGAACATCCATCGCTGCAACGGTTTTACCATCATCGTTAAGGCGCATATAGAATGCTTTAATATCTTTTGGATAGTTTTTAACAATAACCGGTGCTTTAAAGTGCTCTTCTGCCAGATAACGTTCGTGCTCAGATGACATATCGATACCCCATTCAACCGGGAATTCGAACTCTTTGCCGGAATCCAGCAGGATCTGAATCGCATCAGTATAATCAACCTGAGCAAAGTCAGAATCAACGAACTGTTCTAGACGGGTAATGGCTTCTTTATCAACACGCTGTGCGAAGAACTCTAAGTCATCACGACGCTCTTCAAGTACCGCTTTAAATACGTACTTAAGCATATCTTCAGCAAGTTTAGCGACATCGTTTAGATCTGCGAATGCAACTTCTGGTTCTACCATCCAGAACTCTGCCAGGTGACGGCTGGTATTTGAATTTTCAGCACGGAAAGTCGGGCCGAAAGTGTAAACTTTACTTAATGCACAAGCATAGGTTTCAGCGTTAAGCTGACCGGATACCGTTAAGAAAGTCTCTTTACCAAAGAAGTCTTCATTAAAGTCAACTTTACCGGCATCGGTTAATGGCAGATTATTCATATCCAGTGTTGATACGCGGAACATTTCACCAGCACCTTCGCAGTCGGATGCTGTAATAAGAGGAGCCGACACCCAGAAGAAGCCTTGCTCGTGGTAAAAACGGTGAATCGCCTGAGATAAACAGTTCCGTACGCGAGCGACGGCACCAATAATGTTAGTACGAGGGCGCAGATGAGCAACTTCACGTAAGTATTCAATTGAATGGCGGGTTTTAGCCATCGGATAGGTATCGGCATCATCTACCCAGCCAACCACTTTAACTGCGGTTGCCGCTAATTCGAAATCCTGGCCTTTTGCCGGAGATTCAACGACGGTGCCGGTTACTTCTACAGAACAGCCCGTAGTAAGTTTTAATACTTCGTCGTTATAATTATTAACGGTATTTGGGACCACGGCCTGAATCGGGTCGAAACAAGAGCCGTCATAGATGGCAAGAAAAGAGATTCCAGCCTTGGAATCACGACGTGAGCGAATCCAGCCACGAACAGTTATTTCACTGTCTATCGCAAGCTTTCCGCTTAAAACGTCTACTACAGGCGCGTAAGTCATTTTAATTATATTCTCCGTTAAGTAACACATAACCCCCGGTTTATTAGTGGGCTTTTCCATCGAATCGGCCACCAGACGGGAGTTTACAAACTAAAAGATGATCATTTTAGGGCACAGTTTACCTGTCAATTCATTTGCTTCAACCTTTTATGTCTATTTGGCAAAGAATTCTTAATTCGGATATGGGAATCGGTCACGAGCAGATGGCCGTCAGGATAGCGAATTGTGTCTGTTTATCACTCTGTTGTCCGGGTGAAGGCAATGGCATGAAAATATTTATGGATATTTAGTGTGAATTTTATATGTCACCTATGTGACCAGACATAAAGTGCAGGAATGATAAAAGGCATATCGATAAATAATATATTTACATACTGAGAAAAAGGCCCATTTACATACATTTCTATTATTTCAAAAATATTGCAATAACAGGAATTTATATGGTCAATATTGAAATGTGACTTTTATAAGCGAAGGTTTAAATCCCTAAAATAACGTTTTAACATCTCTCCCCGAACTGTAAGTCATTATCTTTAATTAGGGACTAAATAATGAAAAAATTGGCTATTGTCGCTGCCTCACTAGCAGTACTTTCTACGTCTGCATTTGCTGATACAACGATCAACGGTGCGGGTGCGACATTCCCATACCCTGTGTACATGAAATGGGCGAAGGAATACCAAACAACTTCAGACGTTAAACTGAACTATCAAGCAATCGGTTCAGGTGGCGGCATCAAACAAATCAGCGCTAAAACAGTAGATTTTGGCGCATCAGATGCACCACTGAGCGAAGACAAGCTAAATAAAATTGGCCTGGCTCAGTTCCCGGCAGTAATGGGCTCAATCGTTCCTGTAATTAATGTAAAAGGCATTAAAGCCGGTGAACTTACTATCTCAGGTGAATTACTTGCCGATATCTACATGGGGAAAGTGAAATTCTGGGATGATGCTGCTGTAAAAGCAGACAATAAATCAATTTCTCTTCCTCACCAGGCTATCGTAACGGTTCACCGTTCTGACGCTTCTGGTACGTCATACAACTACACTGGCTATCTGGCTAAAGTAAGTCAGTCATGGAAGGATGAAGTTGGTCAGGGTAAAGAAGTAATGTGGCCAAAAGCGGCAACAAACCTTGGTGGTAAAGGTAACGCTGGTGTTGCTAACTTAGTAAAACGTACTCCGGGCGCGATTGGTTATGTTGAGTATGCCTATGCTGAACAGAACAAACTGACTTATACCTCAATGAAAAACCGCGACGGTAAAGTGGTTAAACCATCACTGGAAACTTTCCAGGCTGCAGCCTCAAACGCTGACTGGAAACACGCTCCTGGCTTCGCGGTTGATATGAATAACCAGCCAGGTGCTAAGTCATGGCCGATGATGGCAGCAACCTTTATTCTTATGTATAAAGATCAGGCTAATGCAGAGACTGCAAAAGAAGTACTTAAGTTCTTTGACTGGGGTTATGATCACGGTCAGCTAGCAACTGAACTAGGTTATATCCCACTGCCTGAGAGTGTTGTTTCTATGGTTAAAAACGAATGGGAACAAGACATTAAAGCTAATGGTAAATCGGTTTACTAATCACCGATAACTGATTGAAAAAGGCCTCCAACCTCTGTTGGGGGCTTCTTGTGTTGTAACGATATGGACAAAATTTGTGATTGCATCTCACGCTATCTATGATAAATGTTTCAGGCAGGGTAGTTTAACCAGTGCCTTGTTAATTACACTGCTGATGTGTGCCATTTTTGCAACCCTTGTTGGGGGGGCGGTGCCGGCAATACATGAGTTTGGCTTCGATTTTATTTTCAATACCGACTGGGATCCTATGCACTCTGTGTTTGGGGCCGGTAATGCGTTATACGGAACGCTTATTTCTTCTCTTATAGCCGTAATTATTGCAACACCAATCGGAATTGCTATAGCGGTCTCCCTTTCTGAATTAATGCCTAAGTGGCTTGCTCATCCGGTTAGTATTGCAATAGAACTGCTATCTGCTGTTCCAAGTATCATATATGGTATGTGGGGTCTGTTTGTCTTTGCCCCATGGTTTGCTGATGGGCCACAACTATGGATGATCGAACATCTTGGGACTCTTCCGGTTATTGGCGGACTGTTTGGTGGTGCACCGTTAGGGCAGGGTTTGTTTACGGCTGGTTTTATTCTGGCCATCATGATTTTGCCGATCATGACGTCTCTGATTAAAGATGCATTAAATACCATTCCGGATGTGTTGCGTGAGTCATCTTATGGTATCGGTGCCAATACCTATGAAGTTATTACTCATATTTTGTTACCCGCGATTAAAAGTTCAATCTTCGGTGCATTTATCCTCGCACTGGGGCGGGCTCTGGGTGAAACCATGGCGGTTACTTTCGTTATTGGTAATTCACAAGATGTAAGTGCTTCTCTGTTCATGCCGGCAACATCAATTTCGGCAACCATTGCTAACCAGTTTAATGAGGCCGATGGGGTGAAGATGGCCGCTTTGATGGAGTTGGGGCTGGTTCTGTTTGTTGTTACATTTTTGGTTATGGGCTACGCACGAGTCCAGTTTCGTAAGGGAAGGGGGGGCGCATGAGGCTCAGAAGAAAAGTAAAGAACTGTGTATTCAAAATAGCTTGCTTTTTGGCTACTGGTGTCGGCCTGTTTATTCTGGCAACAATTATGTATAGCCTGATCAGTAAAGGAATGCCGGCCTTGTCGTTGAAGGTGTTTACATTGTCTCTTCCGGCCCCGGGAGATACCAACGGTGGACTAGCGAATGCGATCGTCGGTTCTCTGATGATTAGTCTTGTCGGTATTTTGATAGCAATACCCATTGGTGTTGCTGCCGGAACCTGGTTATCTGAATTTGGCAGACATTCCAAACTGGCCGATGCAATTCGTTTTATGAACGGGATGTTGATGTCATCGCCGTCAATTTTGATCGGTTTGTTTGTTTATCTGCTGTTTGTTGCACCTTTCCACCATTTCTCTGGTTGGGCTGGGGCAATTGCTTTGGCAATCATTGCATTACCTATGATTATTTCGACAACGGAAGAGATGCTGAAACTGGTTCCGCCTAGTTTGCGTGAGGCGGGAGCCGGTATCGGAGCTCCGATATGGAAGGTAACGACAGCATTGAGCTACCGAAGTGTTGGTGCGGGTATTATCACGGGTATCCTGCTTTCTTTTGCCCGGATTTCAGGCGAAACGGCACCACTGTTGTTCACTGCGTTGAGTAACTCTTTTATGTCTCTGGATATGTCAGGACCGATGTCCAATCTGCCTGTGACTATCTATAATCTGGCAATGAGTCCTTATGATTATTGGAACGAGCTTGCCTGGAGCGGCGCTCTGATTATCACTACAACAATTTTATTACTTAATGTTTTATCTCGTGCAATTCCAGCAATCGTTAATGGACGGAAATAATTATGGCCTCATTGATACAGACACAAATGACATCAGAGCGTATTTTGGAGGAGTCGCAAGTGCCATTAAAAAGACGTATGGACGTTCGTAATTTAAACTTTTTTTATGGTGAAGGAAAACAGGCACTATTCGATGTAAATATGCCTATCTATAAAAATAAGGTAACAGCGATTATCGGTCCTTCCGGTTGTGGTAAGTCTACTTTGCTGCGTACATTAAACCGTATTTATAAACTTTATCCTCAGCAACATGCACGGGGTGAAATCTTACTTGATGATGCAAATATTTTTGATGACTCGTACGATAGGAATCTGCTGCGTAGTCGTGTCGGCATGATTTTCCAAAAACCGACTCCATTTCCGATGACGATTTATGAAAATATTGCATTTGGCATTCGCCTGAATGAAAAACTGTCTAAAAAAGAAATGGACGAACGTGTTCAGCAAGCTCTGGAACATGCCCGCCTTTGGAAAGAAGTAAAAGATAAACTCAATACAGATGCTGCAGGGCTATCCGGCGGTCAGCAACAACGTTTATGTATAGCCCGGGCAATTGCGTTACATCCGGAAGTGTTGTTGATGGATGAACCGACATCGGCTCTCGATCCGATTGCTACCCAAGGTATTGAGGAGCTTATTACTAAATTACGCCGCGATTTTACCATCGTGATTGTGACTCATAATATGCAGCAGGCGAAGCGTATTTCTGATTTCACCGCATTTATGCATTTGGGTAAACTGATTGAATTTTCACCTACCGAAAAAATCTTCAATAACCCGGATGAACAAATGACGTTTGACTATATTAACGGACAATTTGGTTAATAAAGCAGGTCGCTAATTGTTTTCATTGGCAATTAGCGACTGAACTCCTGACTACAATTTACTTTTATGTTTCGGCTTAGCTGTCAGTCTGGTGGATTTTGTAGTTATACAATGCGCCAATCAGACCGGAATCATTATTAAACTGACAGGTTTCAATATTCGGAAGTTTTACTGAATCCATATTCGGCTGATTTTTCACCAAGTTATTAACTTGGTTCCGGATGAGTTCCATAAAGGAACGGTTCGAACTGATCGCTCCCCCAATCAGGACTTTTTGCGGGTCAAGAGCAAAGATAAGATTATAGATACCAATAGCAGCCTGACGGGTAAATGTGCTGACTACCTCAATGGCATCGGGATCATTGTCCTGGTATAACCGGCCGATTTCTTCACCCGTGAGCCTGTTACCCGTTCTGTTTGTATAGGCTTCTATGATTCCTCCCCGTGTAGATGCTGTAGTGCTCAAAATAGAAGCTGATATATCATTATCATTAATATCTTTGCTGAACATAAAACCAAATTCACCCGCCATATGATTATGTCCGCGGTAAAGAGCATCATTAATAATAATGGCACCACCAATTCCGGTACCAATTGTCAGGCAAATGAAATGTTTGGTATCAATGCCCTTGCCTAGCCATTTTTCTGCAAGTGCAACGCAATTGACATCATTCTCAACTTCAACCGGTAATCCGGTTAGTGCCTCAAGTTCTTTTTTAAGGGGATAACCATAAAGAGATAACAGAGCTCCGGCTGTGATCAGCAAACCTTTGTCGGCATCGATCATCCCCGGGGCACTGATGGCGATGCCCTTAATGTTATGTTCTTTCTGTTCTTTCCGGGCCAGTAACGTAATGGTATCAAGGATCATTTGCTTATCGTCCCGGGTCGAGAATTTATCTTTGAATAATATTTTTCCCTGATCGTTTAACACACCAAATTTGATATTCGTCCCGCCAATATCCAGTGCCAGATAATTGCTCATGCTTCGCATCCATCCGCTTATGATATGGCAACTTTAGTCAATCTACTGATCTGTCTCAATACACTACAAGGTGTTTAATCGGTTAGTGTGACGGACTCCTCTCAATAGATTGGGGAAACATTTTAAATTAAAAATGTCTTATAATGACTATATCCACTTTTATTGGGATTATTTAAATATGGGGCAAAAGTCTGTGCATGGTTTGAAGGTCGTTGCAACACTCGAAGCGTCAAAAGGCATAGCGACTTTATTGGTCTGTTTTGGCTTGTATCAACTGGCTGGATATGATTTACAGTTATTGATACTACATTTAGCCAGTGATTTACGACTCAGTCCGAGTAATCACTATTTAGAAAGTGTCCTTGATGAAGCCGGCAGGGTGACGCCAGATAATCTTTATATGATTATCGCTATAGGAACGTTATATGCTGCAATCAGATTTATCGAATCCTATGGCTTATTCAGAGGTTACCTATGGACAGAGTGGTTTGCTTTGGTTAGTGGGGCGGTTTACCTGCCGTTTGAGTTTTACGAATTTATCAAACATACCAATCTGCTAAGCGGAGCCGTTTTGATTATCAATTTGGTGGTGGTGGTATATATGTACAATCTGATTATGGTTTCAAAAGCAGATAAACCGGAACAGCTGGCTTCCGACGATTATACACCAGATTATAGGGCCGAAGACGAGTGATGCTGGGTGAAAACGAGGGCTGCTGTGCTAGCCACTGGCATACGCCAATTATCTGTATCTACATGGTTAAGGTTTCATGTATAATCCGGATTCAATTTATTGTGTAATGAAAAATATGAATAATTCTAAAGCTGAAATCTACAAAGAGTTTATGTTTGAGGCTGCACACCGTTTGCCTCACGTTCCTGAAGGTCATAAATGTGGCCGTTTACATGGACATTCATTTTTAGTCCGGCTATACGTTCAGGGTGATATTGACCCCGTTACAGGTTGGATCATCGATTTTGGTGACATTAAGGCGGCGTTTAAACCAATTTATAACCGGCTCGATCACTACTATCTTAACGATATAGAAGGGCTGGAGAATCCGACCAGTGAAGTGCTGGCAAAATGGATTTGGGCACAACTGAAGCCGGACTTACCGATGTTAAGCAAAGTTGAGATTAAAGAGACTTGCACTGCCGGCTGTATTTATTGCGGTGAATGAGATTATCAACGAGTTTCGTTTTTAGCCGAATATGCAGACTAAACAGAAAACAAGGCCCACATAAATCGGTGGGCCTTGTTGTATCAGCAAATCACTTTTACCGCCAATCCGCCCTGAGATGTTTCTCGATATTTGGCATTCATGTCTTTACCGGTTTCAAACATCGTCTCAATCACTTTATCTAATGAGACCCGGGGTTCAGAGGAGCGGCGTAGCGCCATCCGGCTTGCATTAATTGCCTTAACTGCCGCAATTCCGTTACGTTCGATACAGGGTACCTGAACTTGCCCTGCGACCGGATCACAGGTCAGGCCGAGGTTATGTTCCATAGCAATTTCTGCTGCAATACATACCTGCTCAGGGCTTCCGCCCATTAACTCAGCCAGACCTGCCGCCGCCATTGAGCAGGCGACACCGACTTCACCCTGACAACCCACTTCTGCACCTGAAATGGAGGCATTTTGTTTGTAAAGGCTGCCGATTGCTCCGGTTGTGGCTAAATAACGCATGTATTCGCGTTCCCCAACCGGCTGAACAAATTTGTTGTAGTAGGCGAGAACGGCAGGAACAATACCACAGGCACCATTAGTCGGTGCTGTAACTACGCGTCCGCCGGCGGCATTTTCTTCATTTACCGCAAAAGCATACATATTTACCCAATCGACAACCGCCATAGGATCATTGCTGGTACTCTGGCTGGCAATAAGATGTTGATAGAGAGCGGCAGCGCGCCGGGGAACCCGCAACGGCCCGGGTAACATCCCTTCGTTATGCATACCCCGGTCGATACATTCGCTCATGACTTTCCAGATATCGGCGAGATAGGTTTTGAC
The DNA here is from genome assembly GCA_050296215.1 of Vibrio sp. Classification (GTDB taxonomy): domain Bacteria; phylum Pseudomonadota; class Gammaproteobacteria; order Enterobacterales; family Vibrionaceae; genus Vibrio. The sequence goes on from JBNKRC010000004.1 coordinate 15,678, forward strand.
CGCTTCTTGTCCATGCATGGCATATTCGTTTCGTAAAACTAATGTGCTTATCGACAATCCCTGTTCTTTGCAGTTGGCGATAAGCTCCGCCGCGGTATTGAAAGAAAAGGGAGCATCTGCATTGGTATTTGCCGTTTCACCAAAATGAGCCTCATCAACAATAAATCCGCCACCGATGGAATAGTAGGTATTGCTGTATACACGCTCTTCCCCGTTCCATGCATGGATAGTGAGCCCATTTTCATGTAAAGAAAGGTTTGCCTTATGAAACGTTAGATTGGTTTCCCAGTTAAAGGCTACACGGTGACCCGATGGCAGAAAATCGGTTTTCTGAATTTCAAGCATTGATTCGGCTTTGACCTGTTCAATTAACTGCGGAATTTTTTCTATCTCCACGTCCTCAGGGGCATATCCCATCAGACCAAGAACAATCGCGATATCCGTATGGTGACCGCGCCCGGTTAATGATAGTGAGCCAAATATATCGACTGAAATACGATCAGTCCGAGAAAGAACATCCTGTTCGATAAGTTCAGCTATAAATTGTTTCGCTGCTTTCATCGGGCCAACAGTATGAGAACTTGATGGTCCGATTCCTACTTTATAGATATCAAAAATACTAATCATAGAGACTAACCGAGACTAATAGTAATAGACAAAATCCTTGCTCGCTTCGACTACGAAGCAACAGGCGGCGTAGATTAACCAACCGGGCAATTTTGTGCTACCACTATTTTATAAATTATATGTCTGAATTGATGAATGTGGGGTGGTCGACTGCTTTTGGTTATGATGTATAGATAAATCTATGGTAAATGTTGTTTTTGTTGGAAAGTAAATATCACTGATTATAGGTAAGGTGCTGCTTTAGCAGGTGCAGGATTTGTGCAGTGGCTCCCCAAATTAAATAGTGGCGATAAGGGAGTGCAAAAATATGATGTGGTAATTTTTTGAGAATAAACCGCTGACTGACAAGGTTATTGCGATTAAGAATATGACTGAGCGGAAGTTCAAAAACATCCGCAACTTCATTATGGTCGATATTCAGCTGATAATCATTATCGATGAATGCAAGAACCGGCTGAATGGTAAAGCCGCTGACGGTAACCAATTGCGGTAGCTGACCAAAAATGTTGATTTTGTCTGGTGGTATGCCTATCTCTTCCCCGGTTTCCCGTTGAGCTGTGAAGATTAAATCAGGATCGCTTGCTTCAGCCTTGCCTCCCGGAAAACTGACCTGACCGGGATGATGGCGAAGATGATTGGCCCGTCGGGTCATTATGATACTGATTTGGCTATTCCGCTCGACAAAGCCGATCAAGACGGCGGCATTCCGTAATGCGTGAGGATCAAGATGAGTAACGCGGTGACGGGATTCTCCATGGTATCGTCCGGGAGATATCATGGAAAACTGCCGTAGTAAGCTCTCTCGATCCCAATTCACAGTTAATCCCCGTTCTCTGAAAGTACCGGAAGAATTCGGCTCAGTTTATCAAAGGTCTCCTGATACTCTTCATCGACATTACTGTCCGCCACTAATCCACCTCCGGCCCAGGCATATATTTTCCCCTGATTGGCAATAAGTGTACGTATGGTGATACTGGTATCCATCTGACCGTCACGACTTATATAGCCGATACTACCACAGTATGCACTACGGCGATGCGGTTCTAATTCTTCAATAATTTCCATGGCGCGAACTTTGGGGGCCCCGGTGATCGAGCCGCCCGGAAAGCACGCCCGCAGCAAGTCTGTCGGCGAATATTGTTCACTTAATTCAGCGGTAATGGTACTGACCAGATGATGGACATAAGGAAAACTTTCTATCTCAAACAGCTTGGGAACCGAGACTGTACCTGGTTTTGCAACCCGGCCAATATCATTACGGAGCAAGTCGACAATCATCAGATTCTCTGCCTGATCTTTTACGGAATTTCTAAGCTCAGCAGCAGCGCCCTTATCCTTATTGCAATCGGTACTGCGGGGACGGGTGCCTTTTATGGGCTTGGTCTGAATCATTCCGTGACGTAACTGGAGAAAACGCTCGGGAGAAACACTTAGGATGCACCCTTCTTTCAGGCGTATATAACCTGAGAAAGGTGCCTGATTTTCTTGTTCCAGGCGTTGATATGCCTGCCATTCGCTCCCCTGATAGGTTGCCGTAAAACGCTGAGTCAGGTTGATCTGATAACAGTCGCCGGAAAGCAGATAACGCTGCACCGTATCAAACTTGGTTGCGTACTGCTCAGCACTCATATTGGAATGCCAGGGTGTGGTTAATTGAAAAAGACCGGATGAATCTTCAGACGAGAATCTGACCTTTTGTCTGGCGAGAAACTGTTCTGCCTGAGTTAAATTTTCACCGGTTAAAACAGCACTCTGAGTTTTGTGGTCAACAACAATGGCCCAGGTGTAGATGCCTATGGCCATATCTGGCATAGTGATGTCATGTTTTGCATGGCCAGGCAGATGTTCGATGACTCTCGCTAAATCGTAAGCAAAATAGCCTAAGCTCCCACCGATAAACGGAAGTGCAGTGCTCTCTGGAAGAGCTGGGCAATATTTTTCCTGAAGTGAATGTAGCAGTACAAACGGATCCTGTTCTGATGTGTAGCGGTTGTCCGGTTCAGTGACCGTTGTTGTGGAACCGTAGGTGGTTAGTGTCGCAATCGGATTAGCAACAATAATGTCATACCGGCTGTCAGCGTGGGTGTGGGAAGCCGAACGCAGGAGCATCGACCAGTTAAGCGGTTCTAGTGTTTCAAAAATCGAATTAGCCAAATTACTTTGGTAATCAAGTGTTATCGATTCGATTTGTAACTTTTTATCTTTGTCCATTTCTATAAACTGTGATGAAGAGTGAGTTCACTGCATGGCGTGTCATGTAAAGCAAGAGTATCATAAAAATCAAGCATGAAGTTGTAATACGTAATTTTCTGCATTCAAACGCTCAGTCCGATTTACATTTTGTCTATGCCTTATACCGGGCGGGAATATTACGAGGCGTGGGGCCGGGCGAGCATAACATAAAAGAGGTAAGCAATGACGGTTATTCGTAAAGAAGACGTGATCAGCAGTGTTGCTGATGCGCTTCAATATATCTCCTATTACCATCCACTGGATTTCGTTCAGGCGTTAGAGAAAGCGTATCACAAAGAAGAGAGTCAGGCCGCTAAAGATGCCATCGCTCAAATTCTTATCAATTCCCGTATGTCAGCCGAAGGTCATCGTCCGATTTGTCAGGATACCGGCATTGTAACCTGCTTTGTAAACATAGGAATGAATGTTCAGTGGGAAGGCGACATGACACTTCAACAGATGATTGATGAAGGTGTTCGCCAGGCTTATACCAATCCGGATAATCCATTGCGTAAATCCGTCCTGCTCGATCCTGCCGGTAAACGGATTAACTCAAAAGACAATACTCCTGCGGTAGTGCATATCAGTATGGTGCCCGGAGATAAGATTGAATTTCAGATTGCGGCGAAAGGTGGCGGTTCGGAAAATAAAGCGAAAATGGCGATGTTAAACCCGTCTGATGATATTGCTGAATGGGTAGAAAAAACAGTTCCGGCAATGGGTGCGGGCTGGTGTCCTCCGGGTATGCTGGGTATCGGTATCGGAGGTACTGCCGAAAAAGCAGCGGTTCTGGCTAAAGAAGCGTTAATGGGGCATATCGATATTCAGGAACTGATTGAACGCGGACCATCCAATGCCGAAGAAGAATTGCGTCTGGATATTTTTAACCGGGTTAATAAACTTGGTATTGGTGCGCAAGGTCTTGGTGGTTTGACGACAGTTGTCGATGTGAAAATTTTAAGTGCACCAACACATGCGGCATCAAAACCCGTTTGTATGATTCCAAATTGCGCGGCAACCCGTCATATTCACTTCACTCTCGATGGAACCGGTCCGGCAGAGCTGACTCCTCCTAAACTCGAAGACTGGCCGGATATTACCTGGGAACCAGGCGCAAACACACGTCGTGTCAATCTGGATACCATTACCCGTGAGGATACCCGACAGTGGCGTACCGGCGAAACCATCTTACTGTCAGGTAAAATTCTGACCGGCCGTGATGCGGCACATAAACGGATTCAGACCATGCTGGCAAATGGTGAACCTCTTCCTGATGGTGTAGATCTTAAAGATAAGTTTATTTACTACGTAGGCCCGGTAGACGCCGTCCGTGACGAAGTCGTCGGTCCGGCCGGTCCTACCACCTCGACCCGGATGGATAAGTTTACCGATCTTATGCTTGGTGAAGTCGGCATCATGGGAATGATCGGTAAGGCGGAGCGTGGTCCGGCGGCAGTTGAGTCGATTAAGAATCACAAGTCGGTCTATCTGATGGCGGTTGGTGGTGCGGCTTATCTGGTTGCGAAAGCGATTAAGAAAGCACGCGTTGTCGCGTTTGAAGATCTGGGTATGGAAGCGATATACGAATTTGAAGTCGAGGACATGCCGGTTACTGTTGCGGTTGATTCAACCGGGGCGAATGCTCACCAAATCGGCCCGGATACCTGGCGGGTTAAAATCGCAGAAGCCGATAGATCATAGCTGATTCGGTAATTTTTACCTAACGCTGACAGAGCTGCTGTTTCTATCGCAGCTCTTTGTTTTTTAATATGTGTTTTATTGAAAACTGAAATTAATACCAATTACCTTAATGTTCCTGATCAGCTATTTAGTCGAATTGGTATAACCTGATTCTGGATGGTCAAAAACTGCTATGCCTAAGTTTATTAAATTTTTACAAATTGCTTTTCTCGCGCTATTCGTACTGATGATCGGATATGATTTTTTCTTTCAGGGTATTGCGATAATCAGCCAGCGCTACGTACTTCTGAGTGCCTTCTTTCTTGCTATGCTGGAGCTTAGCTTATTGGTTATTATTAAATTAACTGAAGATGATTGAAGTCTTTACATTTCCTTACATGAACTACTCTTTAAATAGATAGAGTTACACCTCATATCAGAATTGAGCACAAGTAATCTGAATCCGGAGTTTATGACCTATGAAGCAGTTGCAAAAAGAAGTCAAAGATTTGCTGCATAGGAGTGTTGATGGAAACATTAAAATCGCCGTGACTGGCTTGTCCAGAGCCGGTAAGACCGCTTTTATTACTTCGGTAGTCAATCAACTTCTCCACATATCCACTCATAACAATTTGCCGTTTTTTTCACCTCAGCGGGAAAAGCGACTTGTCGGCGCAAAACGGGTTTCCCAGCAAAATCTATTGGTGCCGTCATTCAGTTATGATTCTGCAATGGAACAATTACTTGGAGATCAGCCTGTGTGGCCAAAACCGACACGGGATGTCAGTGAAATTCGTCTGGCCATTAAATACCGCCCGAATAAACGAACCAAAAAGTTGTTAGGCAAAACGCTGACTTTATATGTGGACATCGTGGATTATCCGGGAGAGTGGTTACTTGATCTGCCGATGCTCAATATGAGTTTTGAACAGTGGTCAGAAAGGCAATATGCTTCACTCAAAGGGATCAGGGACGAGCTTGCTCAGCCCTGGCTTAAATTTATTTCTGAACAGGATTTTACTCAGGAGATTGATGACCAGATTCTGTTGAAAGGTGCTGAAATATACACGGAATACCTGCATGCCTGTAAACGCGAAGGTTTACATTGGGTACAACCGGGACGGTTTGTCTTGCCCGGAGAACTGGCCGGAGCGCCTGTACTGCAGTTTTTTCCTTGCAAACCTGACGATTCAGGTGGGGCGGTGTCGAAGCAGTCTGCTTTTCAGCGCCTCAAAGCGCGTTATCAGGAATATCAGAGCAAAGTCATCAAGGCGTTCTATACCCATTATTTTTCGACTTTTGACCGGCAAATTGTACTGGTTGATTGCCTTACACCGCTCAATCACAGCGACGAAGCGTTCACCGATATGCGGGATGCGCTGGAACAGCTTTTAACCAGTTTTAAGTATGGCAGAGGCGGGATTCTGAGCCGCCTGTTCGCACCTAAAATTGATAAAGTATTGTTTGCGGCAACCAAAGCGGACCACGTTACTCCTGATCAACATAACAATATGGTGTCGTTACTGACTCAGCTTGTTCATCCGGCCTGGCAGCATGTGGCTTATCAGGATATCGAAATGAGCTGTATCAGTCTGGCTTCGGTACGCTCAACCAAAGCCGGGATGGTTAATCAGGATGGCGAGAATTATCACGCACTACAGGGTGTAATGGAGAATGGTGAGGCCGTGACCATGTATCCCGGGGATGTTCCGGGCAAGCTGCCGGATAAAACCTTCTGGCATGACAGTGGCTTTAATTTTGTTCAGTTTCTTCCGCAGAAGCAGGAAAGTGATCAGCCGATACCGCATATCAGAATAGACGCGGCGTTAGATTTTTTGCTTGGAGATAAATTGTTATGAGTGATCTTAAACGCCAGATTATCTTCAATCAGTCACTTGATACCGAACAGAAAAAAGAAAAACTGTTACCAGCCAGTGAGTTCGGAGATGACAGCGAATTTCAGGAGCAGAACGAAGCGGCTTCAGCGGCTGAGAAACAGCTCACCGGAATCATCAGGCCGAATACCAGACGAAAATGGGGTATGGCGGGCTTGGCTATAACGTTTAGCGGACTGCTGACGTGGCAGCTGTTTGATACCGTATACACAGCTTATCTCAATAGTCAGTGGCTGACATTAGGCTGGAGTGGATTTATCGCTGTTTTGTCCGCATTTGGTTTAGCACGATTGGGTAAAGAATTCTTTATTTTATATAAGTTACGACGTCACTTTTCTGTTCAGGAAAAAGCAGAGAAACTGATTCAGGCCAATAGTGTTGGTCAAGCTGAGCCTTTTTGTCTTGACTTGGCGCAGCGGGCCAACAACAAAACTGAAAATGGGACGTTGGTGGAATGGAAAAATTACCTGCACGGTGCGCACAGCGATGCGGAAGTGTTTGATCTCTATGACAGCGTAGTGATGAAACACCAGGACCAGCAGGCGGTTAAGACCATAACCAGGTATTCTTCTGAGTCAGCGGTGTTAGTGGCAATCAGTCCGTTGGCCGTTGCCGATATGGCATTGGTCGCATGGCGCAGCCTGAAGATGGTGGATGAACTTGCATCAATTTATGGTGTACAACTTGGCTATTGGGCGCGTATCCGATTACTGAAAAGTTTGTTTAAGAATATGGCCTTTGCCGGAGCCAGTGAATTTGCGATAGATGCTGGTATGGATATGGTATCGACCGGTTTAGTGAGTAAATTATCCGCTCGTGCCGGGCAGGGTATCGGGGTCGGTATTCTTAATGCCAGACTGGGGATTCAGGCTTTGACTCTGCTAAGACCTTTACCATGGTTCCCGCAACGGCAGGTAAAACTTCGCCATATTCGTAAACAGGTTATTCAGAGAGTAAAGGAATTAGTGACAGATTAATGAGATAGCTTGACGTTCTTCCGGCCATGATAGAAACTACTGTCAACTTTTCCTGACACTTTCTAAGGTTTAATTCAGTGCGCCTCGAAGTTATCTGCGAAGATCGTTTAGGTCTGACGCGTGAATTACTTGATTTGCTTGCCAGCCGTAACATCGATTTACGCGGGATTGAGATCGACATCGTTGGTATTATCTATCTTAATTGCCCGGATATCGATTTCGATACTTTTAGTGAACTTATGGCTCAGATACGCCGCATTCCGGGTGTGAAGGATGTACGTAAAATCCAGTTTATGCCGATGGAACGTCATAATACCGAGTTGGTTTCCCTGCTGAATAATCTGCCGGATGCTGTGCTTTCCATCGACCTGAAAGGAACGGTGGATATGGCAAATAGTGCGGCATTAGCGCTGTTTAATAAAAGTTCCGCAGACGTAATATCTCATCCAATTTCAAGTTTGGTTTCAAACTTTAACTTCGCCCGCTGGGTTGAGGGAAATAAGTCCCGTCTGCGCGAATATATTGTACTGGACGGACTGGATTATCTGCTCGAAGTCATGCCGGTTTATATTCAAAGTGACAGTCACGAAAAAACACTGGCCAGTATTATGATGATTTTGCGCGCGAGTCAGGCTCCGGGTGAACCGGCGCAGTTGCTTCCGCTGCACCATGATCTTGGTTTTGAGCATTTTGTCGGTATTTCTAATCGTCATAAGTCTTTAATCACTCAGGCCAAAAAATTAGCCATGCTGGATCAGCCTTTATTGATTGAAGGTGAAACTGGAACCGGCAAAGAAATGTTGGCGAAGGCCTGTCATAACCGCTCCTCCAGGGCCAATGAACCGTTTCTGGTGGTGAGCTGTGCTTCAATGCCGGATGATGTGGCGGAAACGGAACTGTTTGGTCATGCTCCCGGTTCATTTAACCATCAGGAAGGACATAAAGGGATATTTGAACAGGCCAACGGCGGCACCGTTTTTCTGGATGAAATAGGCGAAATGTCTCCTCATTTGCAAATCAAGCTGTTGCGTTTTTTACAGGACGGGACCTTCCGTCGTGTTGGTGAGGAACATGAAGTGCATGTCGATGTCCGGGTTATCGCGTCAACGCGGCATAACCTGGCTGAGCAGGCTGAAACCGGAAAATTCAGGGAAGATCTCTACTACCGGCTGAATGTTCTGACGCTGAGTATTCCTCCACTGCGCGAAAGACCAAGTGATATTCAGCCTTTGCTGGATCTTTTTGTCGCCAAGCACTGCAAGAAGCTTAATATGATTAAGCCAACGGTCAATGAAGCGGTTGCGGAGCAACTGTCACACTATCCATGGCCGGGCAATATCCGCCAGTTAGAGAACGCTGTGTTGAGAGCATTAACCGAAGTCAACGACGAACCCCTTACACTGGCTCATTTTCATCTGCCGAATATAGAAAATATGACCAATCATATGGGGCATCTGAACCTTGAAGGATCACTCGACAATATTATGAAAGAGTATGAAGCCAAAGTACTTGAACGTTTGTATCAGTCGTTTCCATCCAGCAGAAAACTGGCAAAACGCCTTAATGTGTCTCATACGTCAATTGCAAATAAGTTACGCGATTACGGCATTAATAAATAACGGAGTAAATAATGGTTTCCGGGCATGTCTTTTTAACCGATGGCGAGCTGATAGTACGCAATGCCCGTCTGGATGATGCTCAAATGATTAGCGATTATTTTGTGCAAAACAGAGAGCACCTGAAGTCATGGGAGCCCGCACGTGATGAGGCCTTTTTCGAAAAGTATACCTGGGCACAGCGGTTAATTAAGCTTGACGAATTACACAAGTTATCACTGGGCTTTTATCTGGTCATTATCGATATCAGTTGCGACGAAATGGTTGGTACAATTTCTTTCAGCCAGTTATCCCGGTTTCCCGTTCATTCCTGCAACGTAGGATATTCCCTGAGTGAGACATCTGTCGGGCGGGGCATTATGAGCCGTGCTCTCAAGCTTGCTTGTGACTACATGTTTAATGTGCAGAATATGCACAGGATTAATGCCGCTTATATGCCGAGAAATGGCCGAAGTGAGAGGGTATTAAAACGTAACGGATTCGAATATGAAGGTCATGCTAAACAATACATACTTATTAACGGAATCTGGGAAGATCACCATTTAACCGCATTGATTAACCCGAATTGGCAACAAGATTAGGATTATCCATTGAATCAAAATTTAGAGAAGCAGCTGGCGCTGGTTATTGAGCTTGACCGGCTGAAGAGTGTGTTACGCCGCTCAAGAATCAAATCTGCGGCGGGCCGGGAAGAAAATAGTGCAGAACATAGCTGGCATGTGGCGTTAATGGCGCTATTGCTGGAAGAGCATGCAAACCAGCCGGTTGATATCAGCAGAGTCGTGAAGATGTTATTGATTCATGATGTGGTTGAAATCGATGCCGGCGATACTTTCGTATACGATAATATTGCTGCAGAATGCCAGGCTGAAAATGAACTGAAGGCTGCCCGGCGTCTGTTTGGGATGTTGCCGGAAGATCAGGCTGATGAATTGCTGAAATTATGGCTGGAATTTGAAGAAGCGCAGACAGATGATGCCTGTTTTGCAAAAGCGCTTGACCGTTTAATTCCAATGTTTCTCAACTATCATAATCATGGGCAAAGCTGGCTGGAACACGGCGTGAAACGAGAGCAGGTTATTACTGTAAATCAACGTATTGAACGCGGTTCGGTCACCTTATGGGAATATGCTCAGAAGATTATTGAAGATGCTGTAGTTAAAGGCTGGTTAAAACCATAGAGGAAAAATATGTCATATTTATCTTTAGATGAATATTCACGCAAATGGATATTTACCCACTCTTCGATGCCGGTGCCAGCCGAAGAACTAGAGCTGATTAAGCCGATGACACAACAACGGGCGAGTCAGTTCTGGAAGGATAATATCAGTGCGACAAGCCCTGATGCGGAGCGTTTAGCTCCTGGCGACTGGCCGTTAAAGGTGAATAACTGGCATAAAGAAGTTAACTGGATGGCTGACTGGGAAAGTGATGATCCGGCACTTCCTGAGGCGATTAGTGATCACATTGACTGGCAGGATGATGTTACGGTCTATTTCTGTTATGAAAAGTACAATGTAATCGAAACCAAATGGAAGGTATTTAAACGGCATTGGAAAAACTTTCTGTTTTATGATGATGGTCCGATTCTGCTCGGTCGTCGCCGTAAGGAAGCTCTGTGGTTCCATGATAACGGATCGGTGAAAGTGGGATTCAGAGATAACTAAAAAC
>JBNKRC010000005.1:0-25703 GCA_050296215.1 Vibrio sp.
GGGCTAAAAGCGATTGTTGAGCAGATGAAAGAACTGACGGCGTGATTTCCATACCTCGCTCCCATGCGGGAACGAGGGGGATAAGATCACAAAATATCCAGCGCTTTTTCCAGAGCAGCTAAAAAGAGGTCGATGTCTTTTTCGGTGTTATAAATTCCCAGCGAAAGTCGGACGGTGCCGTTAATTCCTAAGGCGTCCATCAGAGGATGAGCACAATGATGGCCTGAACGCAACGCTATTCCCTGCTGATCGAGCAATGTGGCGATATCCTGATGGTGTACGCCCTCAACCACGAAACTGATGACGCTGGCTTTTTCCTGATAACCAATCACCTGAACATCGTCTAAACGGCACAATCCCTGATAAGCCCGCTGCTGGAGCCGGTGTATGTGTTGTTCAATGTCACTGATAGGCCACTGCTGATACCAGTTGATTGCCGTTGCCAGAGCGATGGCCCCGGCGACATTCGGCGTTCCGGCTTCAAATTTACCGGGTAATCCGCTAAACGTTGTCTCCTCGAAGGAGACTTTTTCCACCATTTTCCCGCCACCGTGCCAGGGCGGCATACTTTCCAGTAATGCCAGTTTTCCGTAAAGCACGCCGATACCGGTCGGGGCATACAATTTGTGACCGGAAAAGAGATAAAAATCGGCATCGAGTTGTGCAACATCGACCTGCTCATGCACGATGCCCTGTGCGCCGTCAACGACAACAATTGCGCCAACCTGATGTGCCAGATTAATGATTTCCTCGATCGGTTGACGGTATCCGGTTACGTTGGTCACGTGGGCAATAGCAACGATTCTGACTTCCGGAGTGAGTAATTCTTCCAGTTTATGCCAGATCAGCCTGCCGTCTGTGTCGACCGGGATTTTACGTACCTCTGCACCGGTCTGCTGCGCAACGATCTGCCATGGAACGATATTGGCGTGATGCTCCGCTTCACCGACTAAGATGACATCTCCATGGGTAAGAGTTGATCGTGCATAAGTCTGAGCAATAAGATTGATCGCCTCGGTTGCTCCTCGGGTCCAGATTATCTGCTTGCTATCCGGTGCGCCGATAAAATCAGCCACGACCTGGCGGGCCTGTTCAAAGCGGGCGGTGGCATTGGCGGTAAGCTGATGACTGCCGCGATGGACATTGGCATTTTGTGTTTGGTAATAGTGGCTGATCGCCTCTATCACACACGCGGGTTTTTGCGTAGTGGCGGCACTGTCCAGATAGATAAGCGGTGTGTCTGCCGATGAATTCAGCGCCGGAAACTGCTTCCGTATTGCCTCTACATCAAGCATTTTCATCGCCTGTCTGGTGGTAATTCAGGGCTGGCATGGTAATCATTGGCTCGGCCACTTTCCACGCATGCTGCTTACCGGAGAGTAAAGTGACGATTTCCATGGCAAACTCAAGCGCGGTTCCCGGCCCCTGACTGGTGAGCAGATTGTTATTTACATCATAGGTCACTCGTTTCTGGCGCCACTGTTGTTCAGGGATGTACTCTTTCATTCCCGGATAGCAGGTCATTATCGCTTCCGGATAAAGGTTATGATGTTGCAGAACCAGAGCAGGAGATGCGCAGATCGCAGCGACTAATTTTCCGTCGAATTTCTGTTGTCTGATGATTTCCAGCAGTAAGGTGCTGTCGCGGAAAGTTTCCGCTCCGCCTAACCCGCCCGGAAGCACGACGGCGTCAAATTCATCATCAGCGATATCGATAAGGCGGTAATCTGCGGTTAAGGTCACGCCCCGCGAGGCTTTCATTGTCAGGCTGCCATCAAAGTTTGCACTGGCAATAATCACTTTGTAGCCGGCTCTGACCATCACATCGATGATGGTAACGGCTTCCATTTCTTCAACGCCCGAAGCGATAGGGACTAAAATTCGTTTTGTCATCGTGAGCTCCTTGGTGGCTCCAACGCTTTTATCCGTTGATAGAGAGTCTGGTTTTCTGGTAGCGACAACCCGTGAGTTTGCGCCCGTTTTAATAAATAACCGGTAATGTAATCAATTTCGGTTTTTCTATTATAATAGATGTCCTGGTGCATTGATGAGTAATTGGCGGCAGTGGCGCTGATTACCTGATGAATAAGTGCCGATAACTTGTCCGGTTCCTGAGGGTGCCCTTCGGCATTGGCAACCAGTACGATTTCATCAATAATCCGGTTTAGTTGTTCCTGATAGCCCGGCTGATTTAACTCTCCGTTGCGGCATTGATTCAGTGCGGTTAACGGGTTGATGGCACAGTTAATTGCCAGTTTCAGCCACAATGCATCTTCTATTTTGTCATTCCATGCCACTTCAGGTAATGCATGTTGCAGGACGTCCTCAAGGAATCGGCATTGCCGGCCCTTATCATTCACCGCGCCTAGCTGGGTTATCCCTTTTCCGGTATGCAGGACGGTTTCCGCATCAGTTTTGAGTGCGCCGTGAGTTGTGGTTGCCAGTAACAACGGAAAGCGATCCGTTTCATCCGGTAATTCATCGACTGCCCCCATGCCGTTATGCATAAATAACAGGATTGTCTCTTCAGACATAAGGGGCAGCAGCGGGGCGATTGCAGCAGCGACCTGCCAGGCTTTGGTGGTAATCACAACCAGATCGGCATGACGGAGCTGATCCGGATCTCGGTTGGGCAGCCTGACTGGATCAAGGGCATCAAGCTGAAGGGAGAGTGAATTCTGCTCTTTTCTTGACCATAGTGACACGTTATGTCCGGCCTGTGTGAGCTTGTAGGCCCAAAGCGAACCAATTGCCCCCGGTCCGACAATTACAATATTCATCTCTTTTCCTGTGATACCCCGTTAACTCAGTGCGTAGGATAGTCGGCAGAGGCAAAAAATCAATATTAACCGAGCATCCCTGTTGAATGTTCTAATCTTGCTGGTGATCGGCTTTGGCTTTCACTAATAACCGGTCAAAGTAGTGCCGTAAGGAGTAGAGCATCAGCAGGCTTGGAATGACCATGACGGCCGTGAGAATAAAAAACAGCGACCAGTCATTCAGATAATCGGCCAGCTCGCCGCTGAATGAAGCAAGAGATGTTCGGCCGAAGTTACCTAATGATGCGAGAAGCGCATACTGTGTTGCAGAAAATGCCTGCCCTGTAAGAATGGTTAAAAATGAAACAAAAGCAACGGTTGAAAAGGCGGAGGTAAAGTTATCGACGACCAGTGTTGCCAGTAAAATATGCTCATCAGGTCCGACATTGGCAATCCAGGAGAACATCAGATTACTGGCGGCCATTGCGGTACCGCCTATCATCAGTCCTTTTACAATACCAAAGCGGACATTAAACATACTGCTGACAAAGGTGAAGAACATGGTGATTCCCCAGCCGAGCAGTTTTGAGTAATAGCCAATCTGTTCATTGCTGAAGCCGACCTCTTTATAGAACGTGATCGACATACGTCCGAGAAAGGCTTCACCGATCTTAAACAGAAACACAAATAGCAACAGAGTGATGGCAACTCTGACGCCATTGCGGCGGAAAAAGTCGTAGAAAGGTTCGACTAATGTCACGCTGAACCAGGCCACTGCACCGGAGCCGACAATTTTCGAATGGCGCTCTTCCGCCTGGTGCTGAAGCGATTCGCGTGAGGTTTTCGGTTCTCTGGTGAGCAGGGTAAACAGAATTAAAATCCCCATGATGGCGGCCATACCGTAATACACCGTGTTCCAGCCATACTCGTCTGCGTTGGTAAAGGCAAGGTAACCGGGTAGCGAGTAACCTGTCCACCAGCCAATCACTGACATCGCCGACGCCTGCGGCAGTTTGGATGCTTCACTTTTAGGGAATGAATCGATTCGGAAAGCATCAATGGCGATATCCTGAGTTGCAGATGCCGTTGCAATAACCAGGGCAATTAACGAGGTAAACATCAGATTGTGTGCCGGATCCATCCCGGCGATGAACACTGTTGCCACTAAAATGATGGCCTGACAAAACAGCACCCAGCTTCTGCGCTGACCGAGAGTTTTGGTTAACAGAGGCAAATGAACCCGGTCTACCAGTGGTGCCCAGATAAAGTTAATTGCATAGACGACAAAGACACTGCCGAAGTAGCCGATAGCCGCCCGGGTCAGACCGGAGTCTTTGAGCCAGCCGGACATATTTGAGCCGATCAATACCCATGGAAAACCGCTCGAACAGCCGAGCATAAACACCCAGAGCAAACGACGGTCGGCATAACTCCTGATTGTTTCTGACCAGGAAGAACTGGGTGCTGACATAAAAAATCCTTTTATATTTATTGGGTATTAACGGAGCTTTGAGATTTCGTCTCATTCATTGAGCTTAAAACCTGTGAGTTTTGTCGTAATGTTTCTTCAATCGCGGTACGTAGCGCCTGATCTTCAACGGATAACGAGGACAAGGTTTCTTTGTTCTCCGATATCGGCGCTGCAGATTCCGTTGTTTCGGCAGACGAGGTGGTATTACTGTCGGCTGTCGGCAGTTTACTGCTATCCTGTTCTGAAGTCTGCGTTGCTGGCTGCTCACTCGCTGTTGTAGCCGATAAGTCACCGGCAGAATCTGTTGCGTCGGGCTTAGTCTCATCAACCGCCGGTGTTTCTGTCTCCGGTGCTGGAATATAAGTTACGTTAGTGATGATAATCGGATCAACAGGGACATTTTTCATATACCCCATCTGCCCGGTCTTTTGTTCCGCCATCAGCTCGATCGTGTCAAATCCTTTGGTCACAACGCCGAACACGGCATAACCCGGTGGACGCTCTCCGTAATTCAGGAAATGGTTATCGACCAGATTAATAAAAAACTGGCGGGTCGCCGAGTCCGGATTCTGAGTGCGGGCCATTGCAATGGTCGCTTTATCATTGGTGAGTCCGTTATTGGCTTCATTGACAATCGGAGCGTAGGTGTCGAGGCGCTTCATTTCTGCATCAAAACCACCTCCCTGCGCCATAAATCCCGGGATGATTCGATGAAATATACTGCCTTTATAGCTCCCGTCTTCAACATAGCGGAGAAAATTATCTACCGTGATGGGGGCTTTTCCCTGATTGAGTTCAACGGTGAAATTACCAAGTGTGGTTTCAAATTCAACGCTTGATCCCGCTGCGGCCCATGCTCCGGCACTTATCAGAGCGAGTGATGCAATCCAACGTCTGATCATTTAGAAACGCTCCGCCATATAACTTTGCAGTTCTTCATCGGTAGCAATTTTTTCCAGTACAAGATTGACAACGTCATTCAGAACTAACTGGATGTCATCGTTCGACGCACTGAACGTACCGGTACGCTTAGCTGTACCATTGTAAGTACGTATTAACTTTCCTGCCGGTGTTTCTGCGGTGACTTCCAGTACGACATCGGCATTCATCTCATTCGACATTATGGAGTGTTTGACGGTGACCAGCGCCTGATCGATCGTGAGCGTTACGGTGTTGTTACTGTTGGCTACGATATCAAATCCCTGAGATTCAAACTGTTCGCTCAGCGCTTTATCCAGAGTGAGACGCAGATTCTGCTTGGTATGAACGGGTTCAACACGTGAGTGTCCGCTATCAACAATGGCTACGTATTGTGCAGCCCGAATATCCTTGCTTAATAATACGAAAGATTTGCCTTTGACCAGATCGCTGTTGCTTAAAGTGGCTTCTGGCATCAGATCAATCTGTGCTTGTTGTGGTGCTGAACACGCGGTTAATAGCACGAGTGAGGCAGCGATGAGCAATTTCTTCATTCTGTATTCCTTTTCGTATCAGCCGAGATGGCAGTTATGTACGACAAAGCCGACATTAATCTGGTTACAGATTAACGCCTAATGGCCTGCAAGATAACAAATTTTTGATTCGCAGCGACAGTTTTTACCTGGTCTTTACCAAACAGTCTTGCAAGTTTTACATCGTAACGGAGGTGACGATTGCCGATAACTAATAATCTTCCCCCATTCATCAGAACATGCTTTGCATCACAGAACATCTGCCAGGCGATATGATCGGTGATGGCATTTTGCTGGTGGAATGGCGGGTTACATAACACCAGATCACAGCAACCGGCTTCAAACCCATCCAGGCAGTTATTGGCGACGCAGTTAAAACGTCCCTCGTTTTGTTCACTGAGCGGTATATTGTTATGCAGATTAGCCCGCGCAGATGCAACTGCCATAAAGCTTTCGTCTACGCTGGTGATTTTAGCCTGAGGATTCAGTTCTGCTGCTTTGACCGACAGTACGCCATTGCCACAGCCTAAATCGATAATATGAGTTAAACCCGGATCCTGAGGAAGGTGTTGCAGCAAAAAACGGGCGCCTATATCCAGACTTTCACCGGAAAATACATTTGCCAGATTGGTTATGGAGTAGTTTTCACTTTCGACGGTCCAGTCGAGCTGTACAGGGGCCTGCTCTTTAAGCTGCGGATTCGGAGTAACAAAGACCAGACGGTGTTTTTTCCAGGCCAGCGATGTGGTGGTTTCGCCCAGATAACGTTCGAACAGTCTGAGAGTAGAAGTATGGATCTCTTTAACTTTATTAACCGCAATCACTTTAACCTTACTGGTTAATGACTGGCGTAACTGAGTTAATTGCCAACTTAAATACCGGTTATTTTTAGGTATTTGCATCAGAACCAGATCTATATCGTCCGGAAGCGGATCCAGACTGGTCAGGAATTCAACCTCTTGGCATTTATTTCGTGCCAGATTCTGTTTTGCTCCCTGAGTCGCGATGTATGAATCGGTGACAGATGTAACGCGATACGATTCACTGAACCAGGCTGCCAGCGCACCAAACTGATCATTCAGGATTAGAATATGGCGGTCGGGGGCAAGCTGTAACTCTTTAACCTGGTTGATGAGATATTCATCGCCGGCATCCCAGGCCTGTAGCTGTTGATTGTTTTTTTCCGGGTAGCGCAGCAGCACCAGGCTGCGATCATTGATATTGAGTTGAGTATTTGTCATTGAGGGTTTTACTAGGTTACAGCAATTGCTGTCTATTGTCGCAAATGCGGGTTGAAGAGAAAACTAAAACCTTTCGTTAGCGATATAACGGCGATACACTTCAGCCGTTATATCGCTATCTCCCTCATACCTGAAGTTGCCACTCCAAATATTTTGGGGATGTATCCTTCGTGAAAATAATTATCAACAGGCGAATAACCAAAGTCACTTAATCAAAGTCACTTAATAAAGGAATTTCTCATGAGTCAGGAAAATACCATTCGGCCTCAAATTGAGTCCAAACTGGAAAGCCGCTTGAATTTACATCATCTTGAAGTGATTAATGAAAGCCACAAGCACAATGTTCCTCCCGGTTCAGAAAGCCATTTTAAAATTATCGCCGTCAGTGATGATTTTGACGGAAAGAGGCTGATTGCCCGGCACCGTACTATAAATCAGATACTCGCACATGAACTTGCCGATTATATTCATGCATTGGCGATTCATTGTTATACCAAAGATGAATGGAACGAAAAAAAGAGTGCGCCGGACAGTCCGATGTGTATGGGCGGTGGCCATTAATTCCGTTCTGTTTCTAACCAAATTTGCGATTTTCGATAACATTCTAACCCGGTTATCTATTTTTCAATTTGTGATAAAGAGTAAATGAATGTTAATGGAAACCGGGACAATCTCTAAGTGTGCGGCAGTTCAAATTTATGTCTAATAGTCATATAAAATAAGGCTTTTGTTCACAAATTATCGTGGGTAGGGCAGTGATTGGTCATGGAATCATTGTTCTAAACACGATACACTGTGGCACCTGAGAAGCTCATTTTCAGAATTCTGAGTGAGAATTTTAAACGGATGTTGCGATTTTGTTTAGGACAAAGTCGGGCACAGTGTCGTGTCTTGAGCCCCCTTCCTCGTATGCATGATTTCCCGTCAGGTTGAGATGAAGGTCTCCTTACATTTACGCAATTAAAAATCTTTTTCCCGATAAAGTAGTGCAAGTGCGTATGATTACAATAAAAAAGGGATTGGACCTGCCTATCGCAGGCACTCCTTCCCAGGTGATAAATGATGGTAAATCCATCACTAAAGTCGCCTTGCTTGGCGAAGAGTACGTTGGCATGCGTCCAACTATGTATGTTCGCGTAGGTGATGAAGTAAAGAAAGCCCAAATTCTTTTTGAAGATAAGAAGAACCCTGGAGTAAAATTTACTTCTCCTGTTAGCGGAAAAGTTATCGAAATTAACCGTGGTGCAAAACGTGTACTTCAATCTGTTGTGATTGAAGCGGCAGGTGATGAACAGGTGACGTTCGATAAATTTGATGCTAAGCAACTAGCCGGTCTTAGCCGTGATGTGATTAAAGCTCAATTAATCGAATCCGGTTTATGGACTGCGCTTCGTACTCGTCCCTTCAGCAAGGTTCCTGCCGTTGACTCAACAACCAAAGCTATCTTCGTTACCGCGATGGATACCAACCCTTTGGCTGCCGAACCACAACCGATTATTAATGAACAGGCCGATGCGTTTATTGCAGGCTTAGACATACTTTCAGCTCTGACTGAAGATAAAGTCTATGTGTGTAAACGTGGTAACAGTCTGCCAAGTTCCAAACAACCAAATGTCGAAGAGCATGTATTTGACGGTCCTCACCCAGCCGGGTTAGCGGGCACTCATATGCATTATCTGTATCCGGTGAATCTGGACACAACCGCCTGGAGTATTAATTACCAGGATGTTATCGCATTTGGTAAGTTGTTCCTGACTGGCGAACTTTACGTTGAACGTGTCGTTTCTCTTGCCGGGCCGGTTGTGAATAATCCTCGATTAGTCCGTACCATAATGGGCGCCAGCCTGGCTGAGCTTACCAGCAATGAAATTCTGCCTGGCGAAGTTCGCGTTCTGTCCGGTTCCGTATTGTCCGGAACTCATGCATGCGGACCTCATGCTTATCTTGGCCGTTATCATTTACAGGTATCGGTACTTCGCGAAGGGCGTGAAAAAGAGTTTATTGGCTGGGCAATGCCGGGCAAAAATAAATTCTCTGTTACCCGTTCGTTCCTTGGTCATTTAATCAAGGGGCAACTGTTCAACATGACCACGTCGACAAATGGTAGTGACCGTGCGATGGTGCCGATCGGTAATTACGAAAAAGTAATGCCATTGGATATCGAACCCACGTTATTGCTTCGTGATCTGTGTGCCGGCGATTCTGACAGTGCAATGCGTCTGGGCGCGTTGGAGCTGGATGAAGAAGATCTCGCACTATGTACCTTTGTGTGTCCTGGTAAATACGAATATGGTCCAATACTTCGTGAATGCCTCGACAAGATTGAGAAGGAAGGGTAATTTCCATGGGTCTTAAAAAGTTTCTTGAAGATATCGAGCATCATTTTGAGCCTGGTGGTAAGCATGAAAAATGGTTTGCACTGTACGAAGCTGCGGCAACGATTTTTTATACTCCGGGTCTGGTGACAAAGAAAAGCTCGCACGTTCGTGATAGTGTCGATTTAAAACGTATCATGATTATGGTTTGGCTGGCGGTATTCCCGGCTATGTTCTGGGGAATGTATAACGCTGGTGGTCAGGCTATCGAGGCACTGAACTACCTCTATTCCGGTGCAAAACTGTCCGGTGTTGTGGATGGTAACTGGCATTACTGGTTGCTTGAAGCTATCGGTGGATCGGTCTCAGCTGATGCCGGTTGGGGCAGTAAAATGCTGCTTGGCGCAAGCTACTTCCTGCCAATTTATGCCACTGTCTTTATTGTCGGTGGTTTTTGGGAAGTTCTGTTCTGTATGGTACGTAAGCATGAAGTAAACGAAGGTTTCTTTGTTACTTCAATTCTGTTTGCGTTGATTGTACCGCCAACACTGCCTTTATGGCAGGCGGCAATGGGTATTACCTTCGGTGTTGTGATTGCGAAAGAAGTCTTTGGTGGCACCGGCCGTAACTTCCTTAACCCGGCACTTGCCGGTCGTGCATTCCTGTTCTTTGCTTATCCGGCTCAAATCTCCGGTGATGTTGTCTGGACTGCTGCCGATGGTTTCTCTGGCGCGACAGCGCTAAGCCAGTGGGCTCAGGGCGGTAACGGGGCTCTGATCCACAATGTAACAGGCGACACTATTTCCTGGATGGATGCGTTTCTGGGTAATATTCCGGGTTCTATCGGTGAGGTTTCAACCCTGGCCTTAGCTATCGGTGCCTTGTTTATCGTTTATATGGGCATTGCTTCGTGGCGTATCATTGCCGGTGTTATGATCGGTATGATCGCACTATCTACGCTATTCAATGTTATCGGTTCAGATACTAACCCTATGTTCAGCATGCCTTGGCACTGGCATCTGGTTCTGGGCGGTTTTGCATTTGGTATGTTCTTTATGGCGACCGATCCGGTATCGGCATCCTTTACCAATAAAGGTAAATGGGCATACGGTATTTTGATTGGTGCAATGTGTGTATTGATTCGGGTGATCAACCCGGCATATCCGGAAGGTATGATGCTGGCGATTCTGTTCTCGAACCTGTTTGCACCATTGTTTGATTACATTGTTGTTGAGAAAAACATCAAACGGAGACAAGCACGCTATGGCAAGTAATAACGATAGCATTAAAAAGACGCTGTTTGTTGTTATCGCATTGAGCTTGGTGTGCTCAATCATCGTATCGACGGCTGCCGTCGGTCTGCGTTCCAAACAACAAGCTAATGCGGCGTTAGACAAGCAATCAAAAATTATGGAAGTATCGGGTATTGACCTTTCCCAAGGTTCGATTCCTCAGCTTTACAAACAGCATATTGAACCTAAGCTGGTGGATTTTACGACAGGTAAACTGGTTGATAATACGGCTGGAGGTCTTTCTGCCAGTCAGTATGATCAACGCAGTGCAGCTAAAAATCCCAAACAGTCGGTAAAACTTCCGTCTGAAGCTGACTACGGTAAAATCATCCATCGCGCTAATTATGGAATGATTTATCTGGTGAAATCCGGGGATCAGGTAAAACGCATGATCCTGCCGATTCACGGTAATGGTCTGTGGTCGATGATGTATGCCTTTGTTGCAGTTGAAACTGACGGTAATACAGTTGATGGCATCATTTACTACGAACAGGGTGAAACTCCAGGGCTTGGCGGCGAAGTTGAGAACCCGGGATGGCGTAAGCAATTCGTAGGTAAAAAGCTATTTGATGTAAACGGTAAACCTGCGCTTAAGATCGTGAAAGGCGGTGCTCCGGCTGGTTCTCAGCATGGTGTTGATGCACTATCTGGTGCGACACTGACCAGCCGTGGTGTGCAAAACCAATTCGACTTTTGGCTGGGCGATTACGGTTATGGTCCATTCCTGGCGAAAGTTCGTGAAGGAGGTTTGAACTGATGTCTAGCATAAAAGAACTTAAGAATAGTCTGGTTGCGCCGGTACTGGATAACAACCCGATTGCACTTCAGGTGCTTGGGGTTTGTTCTGCGCTGGCTGTGACGACTAAGCTCGAGACTGCGTTTGTTATGACGCTGGCGGTAACTTTTGTAACAGCTTTGTCTAACTTCTTTGTATCACTTATTCGTCACCATATTCCAAACAGTGTACGTATTATCGTGCAGATGGCGATCATTGCTTCGCTGGTTATTCTGGTGGACCAGGTTCTGAAAGCCTACCTTTACGATATCTCAAAACAGCTTTCAGTATTCGTTGGTTTGATCATTACTAACTGTATCGTAATGGGACGTGCGGAAGCTTTCGCGATGAAGTCTGCTCCGATTCCATCATTTATCGATGGTATTGCCAATGGTTTAGGGTATGGTTTTGTTTTGCTTACCGTTGGCTTCTTCCGCGAACTGCTTGGTTCGGGTAAGCTTTTTGGTATGGAAGTGTTGCCTTTGATAAACAACGGCGGCTGGTATCAGCCTAATGGCCTGATGCTGCTCGCACCTTCCGCATTCTTCCTGATTGGTTTGATGATTTGGGTTATCCGTACCTTCAAACCAGAACAAGTTGAAGCGAAGGAGTAAGGACGTCATGGAACATTATATTAGCTTATTGGTGAGATCCATTTTCCTGGAAAACATGGCACTTTCTTTCTTCCTTGGTATGTGTACGTTCCTTGCCGTATCTAAGAAAGTTAAGACCTCGATGGGTCTGGGTGTTGCGGTTACCGTAGTACTGACGATTTCGGTACCGGCAAACAACCTTGTATATAACCTTGTACTGAAAGATGGGGCTATTGCTCCCGGGATAGATCTCTCTTTTCTTAGCTTTATCACCTTCATCGGTGTTATTGCCGCACTGGTACAAATTCTGGAGATGATCCTTGACCGTTTCTTCCCGCCTTTGTATCACGCGCTAGGTATTTTCCTGCCATTGATCACAGTAAACTGTGCCATCTTTGGTGGTGTATCTTTCATGGTGCAACGTGATTATAACTTCACGGAATCTATCGTATATGGCTTCGGTTCCGGTGTGGGTTGGATGTTAGCAATTGTTGCGCTTGCAGGTATCCGCGAGAAAATGAAGTATTCTGACGTACCTCCTGGTTTACGTGGTCTTGGTATTACGTTTATCACGGCTGGTTTAATGGCGTTAGGCTTTATGTCTTTCTCTGGTGTTCAACTGTAAGTCGGGTAAACCGCAGCAAAAAGGAATAGTCAATGGACATAATTCTTGGTGTAGTGATGTTTACTCTGATTGTACTGGCATTAGTACTGGTGATTTTGTTCGCCAAATCTAAGCTGGTACCAACAGGTGACATTACAATTTCAATTAATGGCGATCCTGAGAAGGCGATCGTCACACAGCCTGGCGGTAAGTTGCTGGGTGCACTTGCCGGTTCGGGTATTTTCGTATCATCGGCTTGTGGTGGTGGTGGCTCATGTGGTCAGTGCCGGGTAAAAGTTAAATCGGGTGGTGGTGATATTCTGCCTACTGAGTTAAGCCATATCTCTAAAGGCGAAGCTCGTGAAGGTGAACGTCTGGCGTGTCAGGTTGCTGTTAAAACTGACATGGACATCGAATTGCCGGAAGAAATTTTTGGAGTTAAAAAGTGGGAATGTGAAGTTATCTCTAACGATAACAAAGCGACCTTCATCAAAGAACTTAAACTGCAAATTCCTGATGGTGAATCTGTTCCTTTCCGCGCAGGTGGTTATATTCAGATTGAAGCTCCGGCTCACCATGTTAAGTACTCTGAGTTCGATGTGCCGGAAGAGTACCGTGAAGACTGGGATAAATTTAATCTGTTCCGCTACGAGTCTAAGGTTGATGAAGATATTATCCGCGCTTACTCAATGGCAAACTATCCGGAAGAGTTCGGAATTATCATGCTGAACGTACGTATTGCAACACCTCCGCCAAGCAATCCGGACGTGCCACCGGGTCAGATGTCTTCTTACATCTGGTCACTGAAACCTGGTGATAAATGTACGATTTCCGGTCCGTTTGGTGAGTTCTTCGCTAAAGATACTGATGCGGAAATGGTGTTTATCGGTGGTGGTGCCGGTATGGCTCCAATGCGTTCACATATCTTTGACCAGTTAAAACGGATCAAAACAAAACGTAAGATGTCGTTCTGGTATGGTGCGCGTTCCCGTCGCGAAATGTTCTATGTGGAAGATTTTGATCATCTGCAAGATGAGAACGATAATTTCAAATGGCATGTCGCACTTTCAGATCCGCTTCCTGAAGATAACTGGGATGGTTATACCGGCTTTATTCACAACGTACTTTATGAAAACTATCTGCGCGATCATGATGCGCCGGAAGATTGTGAATATTACATGTGTGGTCCGCCAGTGATGAATGCAGCAGTAATTAATATGCTGAAAAATCTCGGTGTTGAAGAAGAAAATATTCTGCTTGATGACTTTGGTGGTTAAGTTTAATCACTGACTATGATGGTGGCTGGCTTGTTAAGTCAGCCATTATTTTTTTGTGTGTGGAGAGATGGAGTTACGCTAGTGAAAGTTTGGCTACTGTTATTGACAACCGTATTGGCTTTATCTGGTTGTGAAAAGCCCGTTCAGCAGGTGCATTTAAGCGGGTCTACCATGGGGACGACCTATAACGTTAAGTATCTGGCTGACGTTAAGGGGATGCCGGATGCAAAAGAAATACAGAAGCAGATCGATCAGGTATTAGAAAACGTGAATGATCTGATGTCTACTTACCGCAAAAACTCTGAACTGAGCAAGTTTAATCAGTATGGCGGGACTGACCCATACAAGGTATCGCCGGAAATGATTAAAGTGGTTAAAGAAGCGGTCCGTCTGAACAAGATCACCAAAGGTTCATTGGATGTGACTGTTGGTCCATTAGTAAATCTGTGGGGCTTTGGTCCGGAAGCCCGTCCGGATATTATTCCGAGTGATGAAAAACTGGTTGAATGTCGCGCTGAAGTCGGCCTTCATCATCTTATGGTAGACAAAGATTCCTTAACTAAAGATATTCCTCATCTGTATGTCGATCTTTCTTCAATTGCTAAAGGTTGGGGAGTCGATGTGGTAGCCGGCTATCTTCAGTCGCAGGGGCTGCACAACTATATGGTGGAGATTGGCGGTGAAATTCAGATTCGCGGTAAAAATGAACAGGGTATCGGTTGGCGAATTGCGATTGAGAAACCAACCGTAGATGAACGCTCTATTCAGGAGATTATCGAGCCGGGCGATATGGGAATTGCCACATCGGGCGATTATCGCAATTATTTTGAAGAAGATGGCATTCGTTATTCTCATATTATCGATCCGATGACTGGCCGCCCTATCACTAATAAAGTGGTATCGGTGACCGTATTGAGTAAATTAACTATGACGGCTGATGGTTTAGCGACAGGTTTTATGGTAATGGGCGAAGCGAAAGGAATGGAAGTTGCTGAAGAGCATAATATACCTGTTTTTATGATAGTGAAGACACCTGATGGTTATAAAGAAGTGGCATCAAGTGCATTTAAACCCTATCTGAAAAAGTAACGGTGATTTATGAGTACCTTTTTAATTACTTTCGCTACATTTATTGCTGTGATCGCAGCAATGGCGGTGGGTTACATCTTCCAGCGTAAAATCGTTCAGGGTAGCTGTGGCGGTTTAGGAGCGGTGGGTATTGAAAAAGTATGTAATTGCCCCGAGCCATGCGATGCTCGCAAGAAACGGGAAGCGAAGGCTGCCGCACGAGCTGAAAAAATGGCCGAATGGAATAATGACCGTATTGTTTAGTGCGGGTCATTTATGAGGTTCTGCCTTAAAAAACGATCGTAAAAATTATCTTGCTTAGCGCCATATTATCAATTCAGGCAGCGGCTTAGCCCGAAATAGGTGCGATGAAACTGACTTCAGAGGGCATGTGTATGCCCTCTTCGTATATTTGCCCGGAGTGGTTTGGAGCATACCATCCTCGGCATTAAGGGGATTAATCGCAAATTAACTGATTTCTTCCGGTCTGTTTAGCCTGATAAAGCAGGTTATCGGCTTTCGTCAATTGATGATTCAGGGGGCCATGAGTATGGGTGGCTCCGATACTGATTCTTACCGATACTCGGTTTCCTTCATAAGGAATCGATAATTTTTCGATTCTCTGGCGCATTTTTTCCAGAGTAGCGATGAATTGAGAATATTCACCCCTGAAGCAGATACAGAATTCTTCGCCACCTAATCGGGCGACAGTGGATTTGTCGAAATGAAGTTTTAAAACGTTAGCTATTGTTTTAATGACAAGATCACCACATGAATGACCGTAATTATCGTTGATGTATTTAAAGTGATCGATATCCAGCATGGCGATGGAATAGTTACTATTTCCGATACTGCAAGAATGCTCATGACTGAAAAAATAGCGGCGGTTCCATAAACCGGTTAATTCATCCTTATTAGCCAGATCATAAAGTTTGTCGTTAGCTTCTTTCATATCCAAAAGTTGATGAACACGGCAGAACAGCTCTTCCTGATTATAGGGTTTATAGAGAAAATCATTCGCGCCTGCTTTTAAGAATCTGGCGGTCAGCATAGTCCGTTCTTC
Organism: Vibrio sp.; assembly: GCA_050296215.1. GTDB lineage: Bacteria > Pseudomonadota > Gammaproteobacteria > Enterobacterales > Vibrionaceae > Vibrio. The sequence continues at coordinate 15,910 of JBNKRC010000005.1, forward strand.
GCATCCGGAAAGACCTAGAATTGGCAGCCGGTTTCGGTCATGCAGGTCTCGAATTGAGCGGAGCAGAGTGATTCCATCCATATTCGGCATATCGTAATCGATTACAATAAAGCTGATATCACGATTTTTTTTCATAATTGATAACGCATCAATGCCGTCTTTAGCGGTGGTTGTCTTAATATACTGATGTTCGAATAATTGTTTTAAGCGCTGACGTATCGTTTTTGAATCATCCACAACTAACGCGTGATGATGCTTATTACGTTCAAGCCGGGAAATCATGGCAACTAAATCGGTTATCCAGGAGGAACTGTCTTTAAGCAGGTAATCCAAGATGCCTTTTTGAAGTAGCTGATTGTGGGCATCGTCGCGAAAATTTGCACTTAACACGATCGCTTTCTGGTCATGCTTTAACGCAAGATCGATAACTTCGCCATTTTCAGCATCGGGGAGACAGTAATCGAGTACGGTACACAGAAACCCGCCCAATTCTTCAAGCAGACCTTGTGCTTCTGAATAATTGGCAGCCGTGTATACGTCGTATCCCAGTAAAGAAAGCTGCTGATTCAGGTAACTCCTGAATGTAAGGCTATCTTCAACAACCAAGATTTTCTTAGACAAAGCTTCGTCCCTTAACATTAATTTGTTATTAAAATATACTCTTGGTAACTGAAATCAGAACTTCATTTACCTAAGTATAACGAGAGCGAATATTAGCCTGTTACTACTTATCTCCCCCTGCATATCGGACGCTGATGCATTGTGTATGGCCACTTATCGGCAGCAACTCCAGCTATTTTGGGGATTTTATGATAATTTTATTTATTAAGAGAGTATCTCATTGAACCGGGCGCAAAAAAAGATCATTCACATTGATATGGACTGTTTTTTTGCTGCGGTGGAGATGCGGGATAATCCTCAGCTTGGCGATAAGCCCGTTGCCGTGGGAGGTTCTGAGCGGCAAAGAGGGGTCATCAGTACTTGCAACTATGCTGCCCGGAAATACGGTGTACGTTCTGCTATGGCAACGGCGACAGCAATGAAACTTTGTCCGGAACTCATCTTGCTGCCGGGGCGGATGGATGTTTATAAAACCGTTTCAAAACAAATCCGCGAAATCTTTCGGCGCTACACAGACCTCATTGAACCGCTCTCACTCGATGAAGCCTATCTTGATGTAAGCGATTCAACCATGTGCAAGGGATCGGCCACACTGATAGCTCAGGCAATTCGGCACGATATTCAAAACGAACTCAATTTAACTGCTTCGGCCGGAGTGGCTCCGGTCAAATTTCTGGCGAAGGTCGCATCGGATATCAATAAACCCAACGGTCAGTGTGTTATTGCACCGGCAGAGATGCAGGATTTTATTGATCAGCTTCCATTAGAAAAAATCCCGGGGGTCGGAAAAGTTGCAATCGCTAAATTGCACAAGGCTGGATTGTATACCTGTAAAGATGTACGGCTGAGTCACTATCGTGATTTATTGCTCCGGTTCGGACGATTAGGCGCCTCGTTATGGAAAAAAAGCCAGGGAATCGATGAACGTAAAGTAGAAACTTACCGGGAAAGAAAGTCCGTCGGGGTTGAAGTAACTTTCGCGAAAAATATTATCACGTTTGAACAGTGCTGGGAAGTGATAGAAAATCGTCTTTATCCGAAGCTGTTGAAGCGTCTGAACGCTTTAAATACTCAACGTGCTGTGATTAAAATTGGAATGAAAGTGAAGTTCTCAGATTTTCAGTTAACTACCATAGAACACAGTAACAAAGTGTTCGAATTAAACCAGTTTCGCTTTTTACTGTCAGAAGTACTGGAGCGCCAGCAGGGGCGAGAAATTCGTCTGATTGGATTAAATGTGGTATTACAACCTGAGATTGAGACCCAACAACTCAGCTTTTTCTAGGACGATCTTTGTTCTATAGTGATTGGCAGAGAGTACATAAGTACTACTATTTCAGACTTTACTCTATACAATAGCGTCCGCGACAGTGCCGTTTTTATACGAAATATTATAAGGTTGATTCAGATGAAGTTTGTTTTTTCTCTACTCCTGTCACTAACTGCGTTTTCGGCCTGCGCTTCTCAGTGTGAAGTGAGTGTGAAAAATGATATTCAGGCAAATGACGGCTGGCTGATGTTCCATCTTGATGATGGGCGAGATGTTGAGATTGACGATCAGGACCATGTTTATCTGCAAGGACGGCCAATAGAGTTATCCCCAGCTCAGACGGAAGCGGTTAAACAATATCGTAGTAAAGTGAATCGCCACTTAGAGATCGTTAAACAGTACGCACATGAAAATGCACAGTTCCTGACCGATCTGATTGACGATATTGCTGTCTCGCTGGGGAATCCGGATTCTTTTGACGGATTAAAAAAGGATCTGAATAATTTTTGGCAAGATGTAACAGATAAGTATTTTGCTGATGGTGATGTTATTTTGCCGGCGGGTAGTATGGATTCACTGAGCGAGAACTGGCAGCAACACGTCGGCCAAGCCCAAGCGATCTTTAATCAGACTTTTTTGAATCAGGTATGGGATGCGTTGTCTGAAAAGGTTAAGCAGGAGAACGGCATTAATCTGACTTCGATGGGCGAGATGTTGCTTGAGCTGGAAACCAGAATTGCAGAACGTTTGGATTCGCATTTCAGTCAGATGGATTTTCAGGAAACAAATATGTGCGAATCTCTGAATGATATTGTTCATGAAGAAGATGATTTACGTGAGCAAATTCCGGAATTGCATGATTACCGCGTGTTTACTATTTAGGCTGTGCTAGCTTTAATTAGTAAAGCGCTATTTGAGTTTGTTAATGAATATAAGTCATTTCCGCCTACGTTCTTTGACCTCGATTGTTTCCTTAACGACTGTGGGCCTGTTTTTGTTTTTTTATCTGGGGTTCAACTATTTCTGGAGCCACGATAAAGCAACTGAGCAGGCGATTGCCTTACAGCAAGGCGAAAATGAACGCGTTCAGACGCTGTTTGAAATAAAAAAAACCGAGCTTGAATCATGGACGTCTGATTATGCGGCCTGGAATCAGTTAATTGCTTATATTAATCACACCGATGATACATTCATAACCGACTCGTTCAATACCCATACACTAACTTCAAATGGACTCGATGCTTTTTCTATCTATGATAAGAGTGGAAAACTCGTCAGAGGTCAGGCATATGATTATGAGCATCAGAGTTCCCGTGATACCGGGTACTTTGATATATATATGCAGCCGGTATTAGCCCTGCTTACACAGCAGCAAACGGACACCGTTCATCCTCTGGTTGATATCATTGTGTTGCAGCATCAGCCCTATTTAGTTTCAGCCTCCAGAGTATGCAATAGTGAAGGATTTGACTGTAATCATGGCTATTTAATTTTCTTGAAAATGATTCGTCAGGGGTTTCTTGATGAAATAAGTCATGCAACCGGATTATCAGTCCGTTTGCAGTTGAGTGATGTTCATGATGAGGTTAGCGTCATTCATGAACACAAGAAAGTCCACCCGAATACGTCCTATATTCCGGTACACAACTCCCTGAATGGGGAACATTTACTGATTGTGGTCAGTCATAATGTTGCACTGCCGAATTTTTTAGACTGGCAGGAGATAACCGCACTCGGCCTCTTCTCGCTGTTTATGTTTGTGGTTTTTCTTTTTGTGACCAGTATGCTGGTTAAACCCATTACCACTGCTCACCAGGTGATTACCAATTTCAAAACATCCGGTGGCAAAATGCCTCGCCCCGGCTCTTTCTACTCCAAAGAGATGCAGGAATTTTCCAAGAGTGTCAATGGATTAATCGAGGAGTTTGAGGCAAGCCGGGCTGAATTGCAATGGCAGTCTGATCATGATCCACTGACCCGAATCGCAAACCGTCGTCGTCTTGAAAAAATCGTTAAAGAGATTATATACAGGCGGAAACAGCCATATCTGATGGTATTCTTAGTCGATATTGATCACTTTAAACGTTACAACGATCACTATGGGCATATTATGGGCGATTTTGCGTTACAAAGGGTGGCAAAAGCACTGGAACAGGTAGAGTTTGTCGGTAAGAAAATAGTAGCCCGTTTTGGTGGCGAAGAGTTCTGTGTGGTATGTGCCAGTGAGCAGTTGTACGATGCGAATCAGTTTGCCGGTTTATTGCGTCAGGCTGTGGTTGATCTGGATATCGAGCATGACTGGTCGCCGACTAAACCGATTCTGTCGATTAGTATTGGTGGAGTAGTGATTGTTGCACCGGTATTGAAATATTACCTGAGTTATTTCCATCATGCTGACGTGGCGCTTTATCAGGCAAAAGAGTCGGGAAGGGACCGGTGGCATATCAAGACCTACCATTATCGAAAAGGGGAGGATAATTATGCAGGTCTTGATCTTATCCGTTAAGTCGTCGGGTTACTCGGATTGAGATATCCGGTAGTAATCGGATCCAGTTCAGCATCATTAATTTCATCAATAAATGCTTCGACTACCGTATCCAGATGACCTTCATTTTCACTAAAGTGAGCAATGTGGAACACCGCATCTCCTTCATTGACCAAAGGAAGTGTCTGCTGGCCAATAACGATACCACTTTTGTTTGCCTGAATTTCCACCTCAATATGGCCTAACGGTGAATTGATAAATCCCAAAGTCTGATTTTTCTCGACCCGGTCGCCAAGTGAGACTAAAGTCCGCAGAATGCCATCATGATCGGCCCGAATCCAGGTGGTGGAGCGGGTGACAACCGATGTCGGTGTTTTTCTCCGGTGCTTACGCGTCATGCCGATGGCCTGCATTACCCTCCGTATGCCATTGAGGCCCGCACTGATGGCTACCGGATCGAATTTTAACGCTTCTCCTGCTTCGTAGGTTATCACTGTGGTGCCATTTTTTTCTGCTTCACTGCGTAGAGAGCCTCCTCTGAGCGGTGAATCAACCAGAACTGGTGTTCCGAATGCTTCGGCGAGCCGTTTCGTTTCCGGCTTGCTTAGATCGGCACGTATTTGTGGCAGGTTGGTCCGGTGAATGGCTCCGGTGTGAATATCAATAATGTAATCACACTTCAGGGCCACTTCGTTAAAAAAGGTAAATGCCAGACGAGAGGCAAGTGACCCTTTTTCACTGCCGGGGAAACAGCGATTAAGATCGCGGCGATCCGGCAGATAACGGGATTTTTGAATAAAACCAAATACATTGACCACTGGCACCATAATCAGGGTGCCGCTCATTCTGGCCGGATCAATGGCATTGATCATCTGACGAACTACTTCGACGCCATTCAGTTCATCTCCATGGATCGCCGCATTAATCATTAAAACCGGTCCGGTCCGTTTACCGTTAATCACCTCTATCGGAATGGAAAGCGGTGAGGCGGTATATAGCTTGGCTCCGGTTAGTTCTATGATCTTGCGGCTGCCTGGTGCAACCAGCTGATCAAGAAATAAGTAAGGGGTGTTGAGCTTAGCCCTTGCCACGGGTTTTAGTGCGTTTTGCTTTTGCATTTTTCTCGATAAAACTCACAATCATACCAGCGATATCTTTACCGGTTGCTGCCTCAATACCTTCCAGGCCCGGTGAAGAGTTAACTTCCATTACCAATGGTCCGCGAGACGAGCGAAGTAAATCTACGCCTGCGACATTCAGGCCCATTATTCGGGCTGCTTCAACGGCAGTACGGCGCTCCTCGGGAGAGATCTTGACCAGAGAAGCCGAGCCTCCGCGGTGTAAATTTGAACGAAATTCGCCCTCGGCACCCTGCCGTTTCATAGCGGCAATAACCCGGTCGCCAATCACAAAGCAGCGGATATCGGCACCACCGGCTTCTTTGATGTATTCCTGGACCATTATGTTCGCTTTAAGTCCCATAAAGGCTTCGATAACACTTTCTGCCGCTTTACGGGTTTCCGCCAACACAACGCCGATACCTTGCGTACCTTCCAGTAATTTGATGACGACAGGCGCTCCGCCTACCATATCAAGCAGGTCTTTCACATCATCCGGTTTGCTGGCAAATCCGGTGATTGGCATGCCAATCCCCTTGCGCGACAGTAATTGCATCGAACGTAATTTGTCACGAGAACGGCTGATGGCAACGGATTCATTGACCGGATAGACGCCCATCATTTCAAACTGACGTAACACGGCTGTGCCGTAGAAAGTGACTGACGCGCCGATTCGCGGAATAATTGCATCAAATCCGGCCAGCTCCTCACCTTTAAAGTGAATTTCGGGCTGGAGGGAGTTGATATTCATATAACAACGTAATGCGTCAATAACTTTAACTTCATGCCCATGTTCATGGCAGGCCTGAATCAATCTTTTTGTCGAGTAAAGGGAAGAGTTTCTCGACAGAATGCCTATTTTCATTTATTTGGCTCCTCTTTCCTGGTGAGGAAAGAATGCGAAGGATCAACAATAATTTTTTTATGCATTGCCGTGCGCCCTAACAGCATACGGAATAACATGTTTTCTCTGTTCGTCAGGGTCAGTTCGATATTCCATGTGTGATCTCCTATAGTAATATCTGACTGAATAACGAAACGGGTCTCCTCATGGCCACCTGAGTCTCTTACGATTCGTTGATCGACGACAGGCGCTTCACATACAACAATTTCCTGCTCATTGTTCTGCAGCGGGTGCATCCAGAATCTAACCCATAGCTGATCATCCTGTTCGAACGTTTCAAGCTTAAATGTGTGCAGACAGGACGTCCTTGCTCCGGTATCCACTTTTGCCTTAATGGTAGAAATGCCGAGTGATGGGAGGCTGACAATCTCACGCCATCCGACGAGCATTTTATTTTTCATGCGCAGTTCTTCTGATTAGGGAATGGAATAGGGCTTCTGTACCCTGGGACATTTGCTCCATCGGACATCTTTTTCCTGATCAACGATTGAGCTAAGTTGGCATAACTCTAATAAACTATAGTCAAAATAATGGAAGTTGTGAGCCGTTAATGACTAAACGTTATCTGCCAAGCTGCCATCATTAGTTACGACCAGAAATATAAAGTTAAGTTAGCCTGATATGTGCTGAGAATGCGTCAACTCTAGCAAGAGTTAAATCAGGGAACGAATGGAATAATTGACCTTCTCGACAAATAGTCTTTATGGTGCTTGGTTTTCATGCTGTCGCTTTCCGGGGTTAGTGATGCTCCGGGAGAGGGGGGATTACTAATTCCGGAGGCCGTGGCCTCCGGAATCGTATGGCTTATGCGCTTTTTTCAGGAATATTTGCAAGAATGGTCGTCATCTGTAGCCAGAATTGTTCAACCGTATCTATTTTCACTTTTTCATCCGGAGAGTGAGGGAATTTGATCGTTGGCCCGAACGAGATCATATCCATATCGGGATACGGTTTTTTAAACAGTCCGCATTCGAGTCCCGCATGTATTACCATGATATTGGGCTTATGACCGTAAATAGCTTCATACTTTTCACGGAATAGTGCCATGACCGGAGAGTCAGTATCTGGACTCCAGCCCGGGTAGGCATCATAAAATCTGATATTAGCCTGTGACAGCTTCGCCACTGAGTTGATCATGCTTTCGGTATAACGGCGGCCAGAATCAATTAAGCTACGGATCAGAATAAGCAGAGAAACGCTATCCTGTTCGGTTTTGACAACGCCAATGTTAAGCGAGCTTTCAACGACCCCTTCAATATCATCACTCATGCGAATGACGCCATTCGGACAGGAATTCAGTGTAGCGGCAACCAAATTCGTTGCGGCGGGGGTAATCATTTGCAGAGCCGACGTATCCGTAAGCTGTTCGGTAAAGCCAGTCAGGTTCGGCTCAGTTTTGCTCAGTTCTGCCTGTGCAGTTTCGATAAAGCGGGCAAAGGCATCTGTCAGTTGGGTGAATTGATCTTCCGCACAGGCAACGGTGACATAACCTTCGCGGGGAATCGCATTGCGTAAGGTGCCCCCGGTAAACTCAACTAACTGAATCGGCAGGGTTTCAAGCGTATCAGCCAGGAAGCGAGCCAGCAGTTTGTTGGCGTTACCCCGGCCAAGATGAATGTCAACGCCGGAGTGGCCGCCACGTAATCCTTTCAGGATCAGTTTTATCGTGCGGTAACCGGCCGGGATTTCCTGACGTTCAACCGGAATTTCCATCAGACCATTGATACCGCCGGCACAACCAACATATACCTCGCCTTCTTGTTCAGAATCGGTATTCAGCAGAATATCTCCTTCAAGCCAGCCACTTTGTAAACCAAAGGCTCCAGACATGCCGGACTCTTCATTGATGGTTAACAACACTTCAAGAGGACCGTGTTTTAGATCATCCGCTGCAAGTACGGCAAGGCAGGTCGCCATACCAATACCGTTATCGGCACCCAAAGTGGTTCCCCGGGCCGTTACCCATTCACCGTCTATATAAGGGCGAATCGGATCAAGTAAGAAGTCATGCTGAGTATCGTCGTTTTTTTGCGGAACCATATCCAGGTGCGCCTGAAGTACCACACCTTTTCGGTTTTCCATTCCCGGAGTCGCCGGTTTCTTAATAAAGATATTCCCTACAGGATCGCGTTTTACCTCTAGCCCTTGTTCATTTGCCCAGGAAACGATGAAATCGGCCAGGGCTTCTTCATGATAAGACGGGTGGGGGATAGAACAAATTTTGTCGAAGAACCCCCAGATAAGAGAGGGTGATAATTGGGCAATTTCAGAATAACGTTCTGTCACAGATAACTCCTCTTACAACTGGATGTGAGTCTATGGGAAAATTAGGTATATGGTAAATTAACTGAAATTATAATCTGCTCTATCAGTTAATTATCAGAGAATAACACTATCCAATCCTGACTTGAAGTTGTTGTATTGTTGGTCAGTTGTTCGTCTGAATTACATGGATTGGTCTGATCATTATCCAAACTGTAACAAATAGTGTAAAAATTTCACATAAAAATGTCGTTATTGTAATTTTATTACCGTTATAACTTAAAAAAATTCCAAAAATGAAATTTTTATGACTAAGATCGCATTCAATCTTGTAATTAATTTTCTTTATGGTATATTTTTCATCAATCCAGTGATGATCATCCCGATCTTTACGGTTAGTTGTAAATCAAAGCGAATAAGTTATGTATCTATCCCGATCCCAACTTAGGCTTGTTTTGATTGGTTGTGGTAGTTAGTTGCTCCTTTCTTTACGCAAACTACAACCATGCAAAGGCTAGCTTGCTAGACTTGCACTCGAACATATATGTTCACCCCTAATTTATTGGACAGAATATCCGCAGCCATCTCAGTTGAGATGGCTTTTTTTTTGTCTGATACAAGTCATCCAGGCTGTCCTGGCATTGTTTCTTATACCAAACGGGAAAAATTGTTGATCTCAATGGACATGATTCCACAAACCGCTCAAGACATCCCTGTTCGCTTAGACAAGGGCATCCATGCCCTTGTATGTTTGTTCCATCACATCCATTCAGATGACCAGAAACTTTATTAGAATGGTATTACTCCTTCCGCCTGTTTTATCGCGACTTTTTCGGAACGGTAAATCATATCTTCCTGATAAAGTTTTCGATCAATGAGTTTTCTCGTTTGGTATCACTGGGATAGCGACTATTTACAATGCAAAAGCTGACTAATAAGTCAGTTTTTGTTGATCTTGGTCTGGAGTTTGAGATTTCAAGTCACTATAATCGCCCCCCATTCTTACTTGTAAACGTTTATTATTAAATCAATAGGATTCAAACATGCTCGAAAAGCTGTTTAAACTCAGTGAACATGACACAAATGTCAGAACAGAGGCGATTGCCGGTATAACTACATTTCTCACCATGGCTT
>JBNKRC010000006.1:0-25002 GCA_050296215.1 Vibrio sp.
CGGGAATAACCTCGACAGCGATTCCTTGTTTCGCCAGAAACAGCATCTCTTCGCCACCACGGCCAAACACGAATGAGTCACCGCCTTTAAGGCGACAAACCCGGTTACCATGCTTGGCGTAGCTGGCAATCAGTTGGTTAATGTCAGCTTGCTGATAGCTGTGTGCTCCTTTGGCTTTACCGACATAAACCTGTTTGGCCGAATCCGGGAACAGACTGCGAATCTCGTTGCTGACCAGGTTGTCAAAGATAATCACGTCAGAGTGTTCGATGGCCTTGAGTGCTTTAAGGGTAAGTAGCTCCGGATCACCCGGGCCTGCACCAACGAGCGATACGCTTCCTGATAGTGGATTATTTGTGATCATATTCGTTGCCTCTGATTGGGTCAGTTCGTTTATTCCCATAAAGCAACTTGGATGCCAGATTTAAAAAATGGTTTGAGATTTGGGATATATGCTTTAAATAACAGTAAGTTACTATTATTTATTTTATGGACTGATAAAAAACACGCGGGAGTTAATATTGTTGTATCTTATATTTATGGGCTTTGAATGTGCGCTATTGCATTGATGTGGTTAAAAATACACATAAGGTGGTAGGTAGCAGGGAATGTATGAACTACCACTTTGTGGGTATGATGATATTTAACTATATGTAATATATGAATAAATAACATATAAAGCGCATATTTAATGCTTTGGAATGGATATTGCTACTTTATTCTTATATTTTTAAATGTATGGAATCAAGGTTATGAGTGAAGGTTGGATAAAAACGACGTGTGCATACTGCGGTGTTGGATGTGGTATTGAGGCCAGACCAACAATCAAAGGAACTCTGGAAGTAAAGGGAGACCAGTCCCATCCTTCAAACTACGGGAAGCTATGCATAAAAGGTGCTTCGTTGGGCGATACCGTTACTCATGAAGGAAGATTACTGACGCCTAAAACCCGATCCGGAGAGCAATGGAGTGATACGGACTGGCCCGATGCGATTACAACCGTTGCAGATCGGTTTCGTCAGACCATAGAAGAATACGGTCCTGATTCAGTGGCCTTTTATGTCTCCGGGCAATTGCTTACCGAGGATTATTACGTTGCGAATAAGCTGATTAAAGGCTTCATCGGTACGGCAAATATAGACAGTAACTCACGTCTCTGTATGGCATCGTCGGTTGTGGGACATAAACGGGCGTTTGGCATGGATTCTGTTCCTGTCTGTTATGAAGATCTGGAACAGACGGATCTGGTACTACTGGTCGGTTCCAATCTGGCTTGGTGTCATCCGGTGCTGTCTCAGCGTTTGAATATAGCAAAACAGAATAATCCGAACCTTAAGGTGGTGGTTATTGACCCAAGGCGTAATGAATCGTGTGAAATCGCAGATATGCATATGGCGATAAATCCAGGCTCAGATGTATCACTATTTAATGGCTTATTGAGTTATCTGAGTGAGCACGGACATTTAGATGTTGAGTTTATCCGTCAGCATACAAATGGTTTCAATAAAGCCTTTGATATGGCGAAAGAGGAGAGTCGCGATGTCGCTTCCGTGACAGGCGTCGAACTCGATCAACTGGAAGAATTTTATCGTCTGTTTGCTGAAACAGACCGGACTATAACGATTTATTCACAGGGTGTTAATCAGTCATCTCACGGTTCAGATAAGGTGAACAGTATTATCAATTGTCATCTTGCAACAGGTCGTATTGGTAAGGAAGGCGCCGGTCCGTTTTCGGTTACCGGGCAGCCTAATGCGATGGGTGGACGGGAAGTCGGCGCATTAGCCAACACGCTTGCTGCTCATATGGAATTTGGCAATGATGATGATGTCCGGTTAATTGAAAACTTTTGGCAAACCGGGACATTAGCCAGAAAACCCGGCTTAAAGGCTGTGGACATGTTTGATGCCGTGTACGAGGGGAAAATAAAAGCTATCTGGATTATGGCTACCAATCCGATGGTCAGTCTGCCTGATACCACAAAAATCCGCAAAGCTCTGGAGAAATGCCCGTTTGTGGTGGTGTCTGATTGTATCGAGAATACTGCGACAACCCCTTTTGCTGATGTTTTATTTCCGGCCCAGGGCTGGAGCGAGAAATCGGGTACGGTAACAAATTCAGAACGCCGGATTTCCCGGCAGCGGCGCTTACTTCCAAGTCCGGGGCTTGCCCGTCCGGACTGGTGGATTATTTCCCGTGTTGCACAGAAAATGGGATTCGGAACTCAGTTTAACTATCTGCATGAAGTTGAAGTCTTTAATGAATATGCAAGGATGACAACGCTTGGTAATGACTGTGATCAGCGGGATCTTAATCTGCAGGGACTGACAAACCTAACGGATACAGAATATCAGTATCTGAAACCCCAACAGTGGCCGGTTATGGACTATCAGGAAGAGATCAAAAACCGTCGTCTTTTCCAGGATGGGTTGTTCTATACCGGTGACAGAAAAGCGAATTTTATTGCGGTCAAACATTGTGCGCCTGTTGCGAAGGTGTCAAAGGAATATCCGTTGGTTCTGAATACAGGACGAACCAAGGATCACTGGCATACGATGACGCGCACCGGCCTTTCACCGAGACTCGGTCAGGAGAACCCGGAACCCTATGTGCTCATTCATCCGGCAACCGCTGAAAATTTTAATCTCAGAGATAATGATCTGGCAAAAGTGAGCAATAATCACGGAGTCTGCTTAGCCCGGGTCATTGAATCCGATGGAATGAGAAAGAACGAAATATTCATTCCGATTCACTGGAATGATATTACGGCTTCAAAGAGCAAAGTATGTGCATTAATTGATGCGAGAACAGATGCATCGTCAGGCCAGCCCGAATTTAAATATACTCCCGCAACAATTGAACCGTGCCATTATCAGTCCCGCGGACTGGTATTTGTCAGACACCCGGTTGTGCTGGATAACGTAGTTGATTACTGGAGCAGACAACGAATTGAAAACGGCTATCTTTACCGGGTTGAAGGCAATTTTGAGCATGAAGCTTTGATTCAGCACATGAAGAGTCTGTTTAATTCCGGGATTTCAAAAGAGTTTGTATTGCAGTCTACGGAGACATATTCACTGGTTAAATCTGGTACAGAATCTGCGGATATGATGATTTATCTGGGAAGTTACAATGAAGCTCTGGCAGAACGGTTAATTAATGAATTTGCAGATACTAACCGGGAAGATGATTTTATACACCTGTTATCTTAACGTTTATAAGAAGCAGTTTTTGTCCCTTCATCCGAAAAAAGCTCATCCGAAGATGAGCTTTTTATTACGTGAAAGAACGGGGGGATTTTTAAGCTGCTGCTTTTTTCTGAGCGGCTGCTTTTGCTTTGTCTCTCACACCAAGAGCATAGGTTAAACCGAATGCCACACCGAACGAAATCAGCATACCCAGTACGTAGTACGTGATTTTATCCGGAGCAATCGAGATGATACCCGGAAGACCGGCCGCACCCAGTGCTTGTGCTTTTACGTTAAACAGGGTGATGAACGCACTTGCGGTCGCTGCACCAGTGATAGCCGCGATGAACGGGTAACGCAGTTTCAGGTTTACACCAAACATCGCCGGCTCAGTGATACCCAGCAGTGCCGTGATACCTGACGGGATAGCGATGCCTTTTAGTTTCACATCTTTAGTCATCATACCTACAGACAGTGCCGCTGCGCCCTGTGCTACGTTAGACATGGCCGCGATTGGGAAGATGAAGGTACCGCCGGTGTGCGCGATGTCCGCCAGCAGCTGAGTTTCAATCGCGATAAAGCTGTGGTGCATACCGGTGATAACAAACGGTGCATAGATAAGACCGAATACCGCACCGCCGATGAAACCAGCAGAGTCGTACAGCCAGGTCAGACCGTCGCCCAGCAGGAAGCCAAGGTCACGGGTGAACGGACCGACTACGGTGAAGGTCAGCACGCCGGTGATAAAGATAGCCAGCAGCGGGGTCAGCAGGTTGTCCAGAACCGACGGAATGAATTTACGCAGACCGTTTTCGACTTTCGCCAGAATGAATGCCGACACCAGTACCGGCAGCACCGAACCCTGATAGCCCACTTTCTGGATATCAAAGCCCAGGATGTTCCAGGTCGGTACCGAGCCGGATACGGTCGCGCTACCAAAGCCCCAGCCGTTCAGCAGGTCAGGGTGAACCATCAACATACCCAGCGCTGCACCCAGGAACGGGTTACCGCCGAATTTACGTGACGCTGAAAACGCTAATAAGATTGGAAGGAAAACGAATGGCGCGTTCGCAAACGTGTTAATCATGCTGGCTAAGTCAGCCAGACCCGGATTCGCATCAATCAGTGACTGACCGTCCATGAACAGACCTTTCGCGGTCAGTACGTTGAACAGACCCATCAGCAGACCACCGGCCACGATGGCAGGGATGATTGGCACGAAAATGTCCGACAGACCTTTGACCGCTTTCTGTACGATGTTCTGTTTGGCTGCACCGGCGGTGGCCACTTCGCCGGTCGACATTTCGCCCAGACCGGTCAGTGAGGCCATTTGCGCGTACACCTGGTTAACGATGCCTGAGCCAAAAATGATTTGGTACTGGCCGCCGACTTTAAACTGGCCTTTTACGCCTTCAAGCTCGCCGACCGCGTCTTCATTGACAAGGCTGTCATCGTTCAGCACCAGGCGCAGACGGGTGGCGCAGTGTGCCAGGGCACTGATATTCGACTTTCCGCCAAGCAATTCGAGCAGCTGGCTTGCGATAACTGGATAGTCCATGAACTTACTCCGTTTCGGGTTATTGGGGGATTTAAAAATCTCTTTATTTCGTTGCAAAAATTATTTCGGGAACGTTTGCAAGGTGAATTCTTGTCGTTAATTGGCCGAAGGTCAAAATGAAAACGACAATTCTGTGATGAAGATCGAGAAGGTTCCGGCCGTAACGGGGAAAAATCAGGGTAGAATCACGATTTGACCGTTGTATTATTCAGCGTTTGCAATCCATCCCAACGGACAGGGAGCTATTATGGCAAGTTTACATGATGTGGCCAGACTGGCGGGCGTGTCGAAGTCGACCGTCTCGCGGGTAATGAACAATGAGTACGGAGTAAAAGAAGCAACAAAAATTAAAGTCCTGCAGGCGGTGAAAGAGTGTGGCTATGTGGTCAACCAGGTGGCCAAGGACCTGAAATCCCAGACCACCAATTTAGTCGGGGTGATTGTGCCGCGGGTTTCCTCGCACGCGACGGCGCAGGGGGTGGACGGACTGACGGCGGTACTGGAGCAGGCGGGGAAACAGGTGTTGCTGGCCAATACCCACCAGGAGCATACAAAAGAAATTGAATATATTCAGTTGTTTAATCAAAAACGGGTCGAAGGCATCATCCTGTACGCCACTCATCTGGCCCCCGGGCTGGTTGAGGCCATCCGGGCTTCGGCGGTGCCGGTGGTGTTAGTGGGTCAGGACGGCTCGCTGCATGACATTCCGAGCATCGTGCACGATGATTTCCGGGTCGGTTACGAAGCGGGACGGCGCCTGGCGGAGCGGGGCTGTCAGCATATTGTGTTTCTCGGGGTGCAGCCGGACGACCAGGCGGTGGACGGACAGCGGGGTGAGGGGCTGACGGCGTTTCTGAGCGGGCAGGGGCTGGCGTTGCAGTCTCATCTGCACAGTGATTTCTCGATGGAATCCGGGTATGCCCTGACCCGGCAACTGATGGCGGAGCGCCCGGATACCGACGGACTGTTCTGTGCCACCGACCGTCTGGCGGTCGGCGCAATTAAGGCGCTGCGGGAAATGGGCCTGACACCGGGCCAACAGGTTAAGGTGCTGGGGGTGGGCAATGACGAGCTGGCGTATGTGAGTCAGCCGGCACTCTCCACTTTTAACTATGCCTTTGATAAAGCGGGAGAAAATGCCGCGAAAATGTTGTTAGACCGGATTGAACAGCGCGGCTTTGAGATGAGTAAAATGGTGCTGACGTTTACCAATATCGAACGGGAAACCTGTTAATCCCGGCCAGGGAGTGTGTTCCAGGTCACTTTTTTGTGGATTTTTCCGGGTCGGGCGCACTAATTTTCTTGATTATCCGGGGTGGGTCACTTATTTTGAGAACGTTCCCGAATTAATTAAGCAATAGGATAGGTTTCATGTACCTGAGTAAACTGTGTGAGCTGGCCGGAGGCCGTCAGAATCTGACGCGCGTGACACTGGATGAGGATAACGTCTATCTGACTTTGAAAGACCCGGCGCTACTGGATACTCAGACCGCAGAGTTTGACCTGTCGACCTACCATGGTGAGTGGGTCGCCTGTGCGAGCCGCCAGGCACCGGTGTTGTGTGACGAGCTGTTTGAGATTGGCGCTCAGATTGAAGCGGACTTGCGTCACAAGGCGGCGGAGTATGTCACGCCGACGGCATGTGAGTACCGCCCGCTCTGGCACATCGCACCGCCGCAGGGGCTGCTTAACGATCCCAACGGCTTTATCTGGCACGCCGGGGAATACCACCTGTTTTACCAGTGGTACCCGTATGCGTGTGAGCACAAAGACAAATACTGGGTGCAGCTGACCAGCCCCGATCTGGTCAACTGGCACTGGGCCGGCATCGCGCTGACCCCGAGTCACAGCTTTGACAGCCATGGTGCCTTTTCCGGTCATGCCCTGAGTTACCAGGATACCCTGTATGCGTTTTATACCGGCAATACCCGCATCGGTCCGGAGCGTCTGCGTCAGGCGACTCAGTGCTGTGCGGTGCTGCAGCCGGACGGAAGTTTTAAGAAGCTCGGCCCGCTGGTTGAGCAATTACCGGACGGGGTGACGCCGCATTTCCGCGATCCGAAGGTGATCCGCTGGCGTGACCGCTGGATGATGTTTGTCGGCGCGCAGCGCGAGGACTTACTCGGCCGCCTGGCGGTCTATCATTCCACGGATCTGATGCACTGGGAGTATCAGGGCCTGTTCGGTGATGAGCTGGGCGACTACGGCTACATGTGGGAGTGTCCGGACGTGTTTGAGCTCGGTGGTCAGTATTATATGATTTTTGGCCCGCAGGGCCTTGCCTCAGGCAATCCGCACCATGTCACGCCGCACCATAACCGGATTTGCACAGTGACCTTTGATGAGCAGGGCTTACCGACCTTATCCGATCCGCAGCCGCTGGATCAGGGGTTTGATTTTTATGCGCCGCAGTCACTGGAAACGCCGGACGGGCGCCGGGTGATGTGTGCCTGGCTGGGTCTGCCGGATGAAGTGACTCATCCGTCGGTCGCCAATGGCTGGATCCATCAGATGAGCGGACTGCGTGAGATTGAATTTGTGGACGGTAAGCTGATCCAGCGCCCGGTGCAGGAGCTGGAAACATTGCGCGGCGCGCCGCAGGTGATGGAAATCAGCCAGAGTGGCCTCGATTTAGGCACCAAAGCGTTTGAGCTGCAAGTGAATCTGGCCGACGGGGAAAGCCTGTCGCTGTTTGCCGATGAGACGATGCATTTTGATTTGCGTTACCAGGGGGGCATCCTGACGGCCGACCGGAGTGCGACGCAGGGCCAGGACGGCGATAAGATCCGTGAACTGGCCGTGGGGGCGGGTGAGGCGGTGGAACTGCGCATTCTGGCCGATCAGTCGTCACTGGAAATCTTCGTCAATGGCGGGGAGGCAGTGATCTCTTCCCGGGTGTACACCCCGAAAGAGGCAACCAATATTTCGTGTGTGACGAACAACCGTGAAGCCAAACTGGCGCAGTTTTATCCCATTAAGACCCCATCCCAGCCTTATCCGTTAACGGCGGACGCGGCTATCTGAGTGAAACCGGATACTCATAATAACCCCCCCGCCTGAAATAAGGGGGTAATCCTAATCCATTCCCCCACCTTAGCAGTGGGGGCTTTTTTTCGCTTCTTACTGACCAATCAGGCTGAGCAATTCGGCGCGTTTCGGCAGGGCCGACATGGCCCCTTTCTGGGTGGTCGCCAGACCGCCGCAACAGTTGCCCCACAGGACCGCTTCACGGATGATATCCGTCTGCTGCCAGTCATCGGACTCGGCCAGTTTACCCAATAGGCCGCCGACAAACGCATCCCCGGCGCCGGTGGTATCGACCACCTGAACGGAGCGGGCCGGAATGATGTCACGGCTGCCGTTAAATACCACCAGGGTCCCCTGCGCGCCGAGGGTCACCACAATCAGCGGGATGTTATAGTCGGCAATGGCATCCAGCCCTTCATCCAGCGTAGTCGTGCCGGTGAGCATGGTTAACTCTTCTTCGGAAAACTTCACCACATCGGCCAGTTTGATGGCCTGGTGCACGGTCGGGATCAGTTCTTCGGGATTGCCCCAGACTTCCTCGCGGATATTCGGGTCAAAACTGAACGAGCCGCCGGCCTGTTTGAGTTGTTGAATCGCTTCAAAGGTGGCGTGACGGCTCGGCTCATTAGCCAGGGCAATCGAACAGACGTGCAGCCACTGATTAGGCGCAAAAGCCGGAAGGTCACTGACGTCCATAAACTGGTCGGCACTGGGCTTGACCATAAACGTAAAGGTGCGTTCGCCGCTGTCATCCAGGTCGACCACGACGGTGGACGTGCGGTGGATAGGATCGAGCCGCAGTCCGTCGACATTGACGGCTTCGTCTGCCAGGGTCTGAGCCATAAAGCGGCCCATCGGATCATTGCCGACCCGGCCGAAAAAAGCGGCGTCGCCGCCGAGACGGGAAATGGCCACAGCGACGTTAGCGGGCGCGCCGCCGGGGCAGCGTAAGTAGTGAGCGTCACCATCAGGAATGAGATCGACAACGGCATCACCGGTTAACCAGATTTTATTCATAACTACCTCCAAAAAAAGTGGGGTGATTTTACCAATTTCCGGGGGATCACTGAACTGAATATACAAGAAAGTTTGAACTCAACAGCTTTATTTAGTTGATGAGAAAGAGGGAAGATTATGGTATTGCGGACCTTTCTTTAACGAAGAGGACATGTCAGTCAGAAGTAGGAATCACTCTCAGCTATACAAAATATATTTATATGATTCTTTTTATACTATAGCCAATAATTATAAATTGAAAATCCTAGAGCATCTTTTTAATACAAGCTTTTGTTTTTCAATTCGTTATATTGTTATAATTGTTTTTAAACATATGGATGAAAACAGATGTGTATTATTTTTAATACAGATTTTAATATTTAATGTCTTATTTATGATAATCATTTCCGAATGAGTTACAAAAGCGACTTAATATTTCCATATATGTTGAGAGCATCAGCGTAGAGTGATATTTTGAGCGCTGGCAATCGCTAACAAAAAGAGATTGGCAATTATTAATGACCTCACTTTATTAAGGAAAATGTCATGTTAACGAAACTTTACGTTAAAGCAGCAACGGCGCTTTACGCAAAAAAACAACGTGGTGTCACTGCGATTGAATACGCAATTATCGGTGTGGCTATCTCCGCTGTGGTTTTAGCCGTCTTCAAGACCAATGATAATGGACTTAAATCAGCTCTAACTAATGCTATGAACAGCATAACGACTAATATATCTAATGCTTCTAAATAAGTAATTTTAGTCGCCTGGGTTGGGCTGGGGATATTCACTTGGCCCAATCCGATAAGACAATACAGAAGCTGATGGTTTAAGATTACTAGTAATTTCAATCATTCGGATAAGTGTGGATTTGAAAATTCTTTGTAACCGTAATTTTTAAAATGCATTTAGGCTGAGAGCGTAATTAGAGTTCAAATATGAATCCAAGAATTATAATCGTAGTTGCTATCGCCGCCATTGGCATTGGCGTATATGGTTTATTAGGGCAATCAGGATCTACGGTTACGCAACACCCAGTAGTTAATCCGGTAATGGAAGAGAAAATCAAAGTATATCTGGCAGATAAAGAGTTTATGAAAGGTGAACAAATTGACAGAAGTAAAGTAAAAATTGATTGGTTGACTCGAAATCAAGCTAATCTGAAAGGAATCGATAAAAATATGGTATTGCCTTTTGATTCCATATTGCTCGCCCGTAAGGTTATCCCATCTGGAGCAATAATATACCCGGAGTTCACCGTTGTTCCTGATGATAATGATTATGTTGATTTTGTTATACAACCGGGATTTATTCCTTTCCCTTTAGAAGTTCAGCCAGGGGCGATTGTCGGCGGTGTAATTCATAATGACTCTGTTGTTGATGTGCTTGCCTTGACCACTAAGGGACAAAATTTGGCTATAGTGAATGAAATATCTTCCAATAGCTACATGGGTATAAGCCTTACCCCCATTTTAATGGGAATTAAGGTCATTAAGGTCGAAGAAGTATCGGAAGTATCGACTAATCCGAATCGCACACCTCAGAAACATATTAATTTAATTCTCGAACTGTCTCCAAAGCAGGTTGCAACTATAACGGTAGCTCGGAAAATTGCTCAGTTAGAGATACATAAATCAGTAGGTGAATTGGGGAAACATGAATTATCAGCGGATGCTGGTGATGTGTTAGATGATTATAAATCAATAAAAGAATTCCGTGCTGATGATGCAAAGATTAATTAAGGGATAATAAACATGAAGTTTCAATGGTCAGTGATGAGAATTATTGTTGTTTCTCTTGCTTTATTTTTGGCTACCTGCGTTCATGCCGAAATGGTGGTTAATCTGGCAGAAGGTCAGGCACAATCTGTGTCATTAAAGTACAATATAGGTTCGGTATTTATTGCAGATCCTAACATTGCAGATTATCAGGTGATCGATAGAGAAAAAATAGTAGTATTTGGAAAAGCAGTTGGTTCGACATCATTAATAGTCTTTGATGAAGAGGGCAAAACTTTGCTGCAACGAACCTTAGTGGTGAATAAAAGTCTAGTACATATTCAACAGCAGATTCAGCTACGTTATCCTAATTCTAAAGTTACTATTTATAATTTGGGTGACCAAGCCGTTTTAAGCGGTGTTGTTTCGACAGAACGAGAAAAGCAAGAAATTGAAGAAATTGTAGGTGAATTATTAAGTAAGGAATCCCAGGATACAGCGGTGGAGTGGGACTTGGGAGATAAGAATTATAAGATGGATTTTATGACTAAGCGCAAGTTTAAGGGCTTGGTTAATAATATTGAAGTGGCTACGACTAAACAAGTTAATGTTAAGTTGACTGTTGCAGAAGTCTCCCACACTTTTTTAGAGGATTTCGGTATTGATCTTGGTACTTCTGGTCAGACATCTGGTGTTTTTGTAGATGCTGTAAAACACTTTAGTGCCAGTGATATTGTTTCGGTAATTACTGCTACCGGTGATGATTCAGTTGGGCAGATTTTGGCCCAGCCAAATTTATCCGTTATTTCCGGTGAAACGGCGAGTTTTCTGGTAGGCGGCGAGTTGCCAATGGTGACGGTAGTTGATGGTACAGCTCAGTTTTCTTATAAAGAATATGGTATTCGCCTGGAGCTGATGGCCAAAGTGTTGCGAGACGATCAAATTAAACTCTCGTTAATGCCCGAAGTCAGTTCTTTAGATATGCAATATTCAAATGATGCTTACGATATTCCTGCACTCAAAACCCGTAAAGCGCGAACTACCGTTGAGTTGGGTGATGGACAGAGTTTTGTTTTAGGTGGATTACTGAGTTCGGAAGATACTGAAGCGTTAAGCAAAATTCCACTTGCAGGCGATATTCCGGTATTAGGCGCATTATTCCGTCATAGCGAGACTGAACGTAATAAAACTGAATTAGTTATTATAGCCACGGTAAATCTTGTCGGCCCGGTCCAGACTAATCAAATTCAATTGCCAACGATACAACGCACCTCGACTCTGGAACGTTTTTTCGGCTGGACTATTAAAAATTCAGATAAATACCCGGCGCATAAGGTGTTAAAACAAGGAGGATTCATCGAATGACTAAATTACCTCTTATTGTTGGTTTAGTTTTATTACTTGCCAGTTGTGCAGAAGTGAAAGATCGAGAGGGTTCTTATGTTGATCTCTATCCGATTGAATATTCTCTGGGGTTTGATTTGCAGAAAGTCGGGCAAAAACAGGCGGAAAAACAGTTAGATCAGTTTATAGAACAATACTGGAGCTTAATCGTCTCTCAGCCGGTATCGTTAAATGCATCTGGGCCTAAAGGGAAGAAGCTTGCTTTGGTGGCTCAGACTAATTTGCTGAAGCGTGGTGCTGAGGCTGAGAATATTCTGTTGAAGGAACAGAATAATATTACGCCCTATGATTTTGAAATATCAATAACAAAATATCGTCTGGGGATACAGGATTGCCCTTATCACTCTATCTACACAAACAGTCAAAGTGCTTCAGGTTGTTATATCGAACGTTTGCGTTGGACATCAATGATTCGCCCGGAAAGAATGTTAATTGAAAATGGCTTGGCCGGAAGCAAGTAGGTAAAGTAATGTTTGACTTAGTTGATTTACTAAAAAAGAGCGGCTCAGAAACAGAGGCGAAACAGAAGATTACTTCGGTTCTTTTTTATCAAACGGAAAAGTGCCGGGAATTAGTGCTCGAAGCATATCGTTTCGAAGGTATTATCGATCCTGAAGTTTTAACCAATAATGACTTAAGCATTTCAGATCATGTTCGTCAGCAGAGTATTGAGATTGTCATTGTTGAACTGAATGACAGTGAAAATGTCACCCGGGATGCTGAACGAATTAGTCACCTATTGCCCAGTCATGCATCAGTAATCGTTATCGGCAGTGAAGATGCGATATCAACTATCCGTAATTTGAAAGAAATGGGATTTTATTACCTGTTTTGGCCTGTTACAAAGCATGAGTTGATTGAATTTGTAAAAGGTGTCAATAGTAACCGGGCTTCCAATATCGGACCGGGACAGAAACGAAGGGCAAAAAAAGTCTCGGTTATCGGAACTAAAGGGGGAGTAGGAGCAACGCTTTTAGTCGCAGAGAGTGCACATCAATTAGTTAGCGACAAAAAGTCGACCTGTGTGGTGGTCGATAATAATTATCACTCGGGAAATATTGATGTGATGCTTGGAATCACTCAGTTTGAAAAAAGAGCTATTACAGGCGGTGCGCTTTTAACCGGACTGGATTTATCCTCCGCCAAGGCATTAATTGCGAGACAGAATGATAAATTGAGTGTGCTATCACTCACTTCTGATGATTTATCAAGGAATGAATTGCAGGAGTACACGGAAGCTGTTACAGATATGCTGTCATCAGAAGTGAATTTTGTTGTAGAAGATATGTCCGCTTCTGCCTCCGATCCTTATGAAAAAAATGCCTCTTGGTTAAGAAGTGATTGTGTCATTCTGGTTATGATACCGACGGTGTCTTCTGTACGTAATGCAGCCCGTATTAAAAAAAGATTAGATTCTTTACCGGATACTAAAAAGCCTCGTCTGATTGTCGTTCTTAATAATACCATGCCGGAAAAATTCGCGACTGTGCAACCAGCAGAAATAGAAAAGTTTCTTAATTATAAAGCTCAGGTTGTAATTCCATATGTTGGAGGTGCATCTAAGGATGTCATCGGGGGAAAGCGTTTAGCTAAGTCTAATAGTAAACTGAGTGACTCGATGAAACGTCTGGTTTCCCTAATTTTAGGAGAATCTATCAGTCAAAACTCAAAATCTGGCCTAAAGTTTTTCTTTTCCAGGGGGCGTAGCTGATGATTAGCACTAAAGAAATCTACATAAATCTACGAAGGCAAATATTTGATGCGCTTGATCCTGCCGCAGTGATGTCATTGAGTCGTGAACAATTATTACGACAGCTAACTAGTGCGGTGGATTTACTGATTGAGCAGGGACATTTGGCGGTATCCAGTCTGGTCAAACGTGATTTTGTTATTCACTTAGTTGACGAACTTATCGGGCTTGGTCCTCTGCAAGGACTAATGGATGATGAATCCATCACCGATATTATGATCAATGGTTCTCAGGATGTTTATATAGAAAGAGGCGGTATCGTAGAAAAGTCGTCAGTAACATTTATTGATGAAGCTCAGCTATTGGAAATTGCCAAGCGTATTGCCAGTCGGGTTGGCCGTCGTGTTGATGAATCTTCGCCAACTTGCGACGATCGTCTGCAGGATGGAAGTCGGGTAAATATCGTAATTCCACCAATTGCCATTGATGGAACGGTTATTTCTATCCGAAAATTTAAAAAGCAGAGTATTGATTTTAAAAAACTCTGTGAATTTGGTGCTATGAGTGAAGAGATGTCACAAATACTGATGGTCGCTGCGCGATGTCGCCTTAATATCCTGATTTCCGGAGGAACGGGATCAGGGAAAACTACAATGCTCAATGCCTTGTCACAATTTATCTCCGAGCGTGAACGTATAGTTACGATTGAGGATGCAGCTGAATTGCGGTTACAGCAGCCACATGTCGTTCGTCTTGAAACCAGGACTGCGGGTATTGAAAATACAGGGATAGTTAATCAACGAGATTTGGTGATTAACTCGTTACGTATGCGCCCGGACCGAATTATTGTTGGCGAGTGTCGTGGTTCGGAAGCGTTTGAAATGTTGCAAGCGATGAATACCGGTCACGACGGGTCAATGTCGACATTACACGCTAACTCGCCGCGGGATGCATTAGCTCGTGTTGAAGCCATGGTCATGATGGCTACCAATAATCTGCCGCTCGAAGCCATCCGTCGGACGATTGTCAGTGCAGTGGATATTATTATTCAGATTAGCCGGTTACATGACGGCAGCCGAAAAGTAATGAGTATTGCTGAAGTTATGGGGTTGGAGGGACAGAATGTCGTAATGGAAGAATTGTTCCGCTTTCAGCCTAACCATCACCAGTCTCGGGAAGGAAAAGTCGAAGGAAACTTTGTTACCCCTGGGATTATGCAGCGTTCAGTATTAATGGAGAAGGCACGTTTCTTCGGCTTAGATCAGCAGCTGGCAAATGCATTCAGGATAGGTGAGCAGTGATGGCTTCTCTGTGGTTGATTATTATTGGTGCTATAGCCTTATTATTTGGATTACGAAAAAGAACCCGGCATCATAATTATCTTGCTGAATTTAATCAGTCCCGGGCCATAAATTCAGTAGTTAGTGATCAACAGGTTGTGGATTTAAAGTCTTTATTGGAACAAAGCTGGACTGATTTATTACGAGCTAGCTGGGTCAATTTACAAAGGCAATTAGGAAAATATCCTGTACTTAAATTATTTGCTGTTGTTATCGCTATTGCCATTATCTCCATCCAGATCAACAGAACTTTTATCAGGGCTGAACAATGGATGGTATCACTGACTTCTGAATTGGCCGGGTTGCTGTTTGCCTATCACTGGTTACAGGCCCGTGAAAAAAAGATGTTTGAAAACGCATTTCCGGATGCGCTTAATATGATGACCAGTGCGATATCATCAGGCGAAAGTATCATGCATGCTATCATATATGTCGGTAAAACACTTGACGGTGAAGTTGGGCAAGAATTCAGGATAATGGGACAACGAATGCAGCTCGGTGAGCCCATAGATGATGTCTTCAGAAAATCCTGCACTCGTTTCCCTTACCCATCATTTTATTTTTTTGTAATTTGCCTGAGAGCAAATATTCAACGTGGGGGGCAGTTAAAAGATATTATGATGCGCTTGAACCGAATGATGTTTAATTCTCGAACTGTTGATAAGAAAAAATTATCGATGACAGCAGAAGCGCGGATGTCAGTAAAAATTGTTGCGGCAATTCCTTTCTTTTTCTTATTTCTCCTGCAATTTCTTAGCCCAGAAAACTATGAGTTTGTATTATTTAATCCACTAGGACGTCCAATTCTTTACTATGTCCTTATCAGTGAAACAATTGGCATTGTAATCGTTTGGTTTTTAATGAGAGGAGTGAAATAATGTTTCGGCATACCTATAATATTATTATAGAAAATCCTTTTATTATATTTAGTTACTTTTCTTTGTTAATAGGAATATGGTTTTTATTTGTAGCATTACGTGGTCATAAAAATGAATTAAGGTTAAAGTTGCTTGATTTTGATCTGTCAGGATCTAAAAATAATGATGAGAAAAAATGGATTGAAATTATTATAGGTTTTTTTGATCAAATTTTTTCAAATGATCCTCGTGAGGTGTCAAGAAAGTTTATTTCTGCTGGGTTTTATAGTTCGAATTGGGCAAAGTTTTTTATCCCGGCTAAGTATACGGTGCTAACATTGGGGTTTATTATAATTGTTTTATATAATATGATTGAAGATGAATCTGTTAGTTCAATTGTTATTAATGTGGCGATTTGGTTTGTGGTGATAATAATTGCCCCAGATGCGTATTTAAGTTTCAAGGCAAAAAGTCTAACTAGAAATATATCTGCAAGGTTACCGTATTTACTTGATTTAATGGCGGTATGTGTTCAAACCGGGATGACAATTGAGGCATCAATTCGTTATCTATCTAACGAAATGGAAGCATTTGATAAAGATATCGCTTATTTGTTGGTTCAAGTAAATCGCAGAATGAATTTAGTTGGCTTAGTCCGAGCTCTTGAAGAACTACAGATTCGAGTGCCTTCCAATGAAATGCGCAGTTTTGTAATGACATTAAATCAGAGTCTTCACTATGGCTCTTCAATCTATTCAGTATTAAGTACGCTTTCAGCAGATATAAGGGAAGTTCAGCTTCTTACTATTGAAGAAAAAATTGGTAAGCTTGCTGCAAAAATGTCTGTGCCACTGATTCTGTTTATTATGATGCCAATTGTTATTTTGGTTGCAGCTCCGGGAGTAATGAGGATGCTGTCACATGCTTAGGTCATATAATCTAATAACCATCATGATGATATTACTGTTGAATGGTTGTTCTTCAACTGGGAATGATATGAGCACAAATTCAAGGCATAAGTATTCTAACGAGCAGTTGCTTATCAGTAGCGGCAATCATCAGGAATTGATTAAACTTTATAAACAGCAGTTTCTGGATAAGGATAGTGATGAAACGCGTATGAAGTTAGTTCGTTCGTATATCGAGACGAAAGATTTTGAATCGGCAATTTTTTACATTCAGCCGTTAATCGATAGTGAAGCTGTTAGTGCAGATGCTTATTTTTTGTATGGTAAAGCTAAGTTTGGTTTGAACGAATATGATCAGGCCAGTATGGCACTAAATAAAGCTATTGTTATAGATCCGAATCATGGTGAGGCGTTAAATCTGTTGGGGGTTCTCGCTGCATATCAGAATAATTACGTTCTCGCTCGTCAGCGGTTTGTCCAGGCACGTGAAAAAATGATCGATGATGTGAAAATTAAAAACAATCTGGCAATGGTGGATTTAATTGACGGTCATTATCAGGCTGCAGTTGAAAAGCTGATCCCTTTGTTGTCTCTGCCTGAACCATCAGTAAAAGTGAAGTCTAATCTGGCTTTTGCTTATGCTAAGTTGGGAATGTTTGATCAGTTTGAACGTTTACTTTCGGACTCAAATTTAACCCAATCGGATACCAAGAATATTTTTCAGCAGTTAATCAAAATTGAGCTGAAAGAATTTGAAGGGCCACCAGAATTTCTTGCAGCTGATTCTGAACGGATGAATTGATAGTCAGGTGAAATTAATATGAAATTTAATTTTAATCGCAAGAAGAGTAAAGGGGTAGCAGCGATAGAGTTTGCTATTGGCTTTCTATTTTTTTGGTATATGATTGCCGCCTGGGTCGAAATGAGTTTTATGTCTTATGTCTCGGCAATTGGTGATATAGCGATTTCTAGGGCATCTCAGGTTGCAAAAAAATATGAAGGAAGTAGTGTAGATGGTTTTGTTATGGCATTTAATGATGAATTGAAAAAGCAAAATAGTCTTTGGAAATATGCGGTTGATTCCAATGACTTTTTTATATCTGTTACCTATTTTGATAGTTTTTCTGACTTGCTCAAATACGATGAAAGTTCAGAGGAACCTGTTAATAATCCGACGAATTCATCTATTGCTATTTATAAAATGACATATAGTTATCATCCTGTTTTTAATTTATTTCTCGATAGTGATGCTATTATGAGCCGAGAAATGATAGTTATTCAGGAATATCAGCGTCCTTTATTTAGTCAGAAGGATTCCTAATACATGATTGATTCAATGCTTAATAAGCAACATGGTAATTTTACTGTTGAATTCGCTATTGTCGCAGTCTTTTTTTCTCTTCTAATTGCATTTAGTGGTGATTTGATTATTAAACTAAGCATTAAAGGTAAATTAGACCGTATGTCATATTCAGCATCGAGTATAATAAAAGAGCGTACTCAGTTATTTAATAGTATATATGATATAGATGAAAGTATTACAAAAGAAGGTTTAAATACATATAATATTGTTAAGGCTTCGTTGTCTCGCACAATGAAAAGTTTTGATGAAAATAAATTTGGTTATTCGTTAGATATATATAAATTAGATAAACTTAATGTTATAAGGGAAAAGGTATATAAATATCCAAACGGTATTGAGTGTTCAGTTTCAACTCCTGATAAAGATCTTTTTATAACAACAACTTGGGGACGAACTTTAATTTTATATCAGGTAACTCTCTGCTATCAAACCAATAACTGGTTTGGAATTTTGCTAGGGAAGACGTTTAATCGTGTTCAAAGTTATTCAATAGTCATGGGAAGGTGATGATATATGGAACGAACTCGATATTTATTGCAGAAGGGGCATGCTGCGATGCTGTTTGCAATGATGGTCCCTGTGTTATTTGGGGTGTTTACGTTGGCTAGTGACGGTGCCAGGGCCATACAGGATAAGGCTCGTTTAAATGAAGCACTAGAAGTCGCCAGTTTAGCCGTATCGGCTCAAGATTCAAGTGATAAAATAATAAGAAAAAACACTGCTCGTGATTATATCAAATATTATTTTCCTCAAGCAATAATCGATGATAAAGATATTCATGTTATTAAAACTATTTGTGAGCCAGGGCTCTTATCAGAATCATGTACCGATATCAGTTCTGATCAACGCTATTTCAATTATCAAGTAACGGGTTCCATAAGTCAAGATTCGTGGTTTCCCGGTAACGATGCGATCATTGGACTTGGTGAAAAATATAAAGTAACCTCAGGTTCTTCTTCACGTAAATATCAATCTGAGGCGGTTGATATTGTTTTAGTCGCTGATTTTTCTGCTTCTATGTATGATCTATGGGATGGTGTTCAAAAATATAAAGGAGTTATAGATATTATTGGTGATATCGCGGATGAAGTGGGGAAATATAACGATACCCTGAATAGTGATGAAAGTAAAAGTACTATTGGAATAGTCGGTTTCGATTTATATACAAAGTTGAGTCGTAACTCATTTACCGCAAATATTTATTGTGACCGGTATCAAGCAGGTTATTATAACCTGTCTTACGATTGGGTAGCCTTGGGACCGTGGCAGGTCAGTCCGGATGGGCGATGTTATAGTGGAGATCCTAGTGCACCGGCAGGTAACATTCTTAATGTTTCAAAAACATTAACAAACTTATTTATGCCTGAAGCTGCGATTCATTCTGTCGGGTGGAGTAAAAATGAAGTGAGTAATGTTTCTGCGTTTGAAACAATCGATCTTACATCCAATTTTATATCATTAAAAAATAATCTGAATCTGCCGGGTAAATTTTATGTTCCTCCCGGTGGTGGTAGTGGAACTTCTTCATTTACGGGAATAATAAAGGGCGCTCAGATTGCGGCAAGCGGAAAAAATTCAAGGCGGTTGATTATTGTTTTATCAGACGGGATAGATTCATATGTCCAGCTTACCGGTAATTTTACAAGTCAGTTGTTTGATGCCGGACTATGCAGCACAATTAAGGATCATCTGGAAAATTTAACCTCTGCAGATGGTAAAAATGTTAAGGCAACGCTGGCGGTTATAGGTTTTGGCTATGACGTAACAGCATACCCGCTATTACAAAAGTGTGTAGGGAGGGATAATGTATATAGTGCCACTGACAGAATCGAGATTAAAAACAAAATCCTTGAATTAATTACAGAAGAAATCGGTCATTTGGCAAATTGACTGGGTTAAAAACGAGTAGGCTAATATGAATAAAAAACGGATCTCTCTATTAATGTTAACCTCTGCAATTAGCTTTGGCGCATATGCAGACACTACCGTTGTTGAACATTATTGTGGGAAAAACGGTGTTAAATTTAAAGAATCGGTTAAGGTCGGTGCCGGTGAAAGAGTTTACATCGGTTTTGGGAGCCGGGCCCAGATTAAGGGTAAGAATAAACAGCCGGAACCAGAGGCATTAATCGAAAACGTTAACGCTGATTTTAAGACGACGAAGGATTGTCAGGATTTTATGACCCACCGTTATAAGGAAGACCCGGCAGCCCGCGTTACATTTGAATTTAATAAAGACCGTTTAACGTCCTCAGCTAAATTTGTATTAGATGGGGTTCGTGATAAGAAAGCAACTTACAATATTGTTGGTAATACTGATTCGGTTGGTTCTGAAACCTATAACTTAGAGCTTGGCGGGGGACGAGCTCATGAAGTTGCCCAGTATTTAGAGGAAAACGGATTGCCTTATGGTTCTACCAGGGTTATTTCTTTAGGTGAAATGAACCCTATTGCTCTTAATAGCACTGATGAAGGGCGTCGGTTAAACCGCCGGGTAGACGTGACTCTGGCTAAGTAGACACCTCTTCAGCTCCGTCAAATATTTTGAACATCAAAGCCAGCTCAGTCGGGTTAATTCGAGAGCTGGCTATTTTTATACTCTAATCATAGTCGGTATGAGTGATTGGAGAAAACAATGGGAAAACTGGTAGAGGGTGTGTGGCATGATGTGTGGTATGACACGAAACGTAATGGCGGGCAGTTTATCAGAGAAGATGCCGGGTTTCGTGAATGGATTAGTCATAAGCCCGGTTCGACTTTTGCTCCGGAATCAGGGCGTTATCATCTTTACGTTTCCCTTGCTTGCCCGTGGGCACATCGTACGCTGATTTTTCGGGAACTAAAGCATCTGGGTTCTCATATTGATGTCACGGTTGTTTCGCCGGATATGCTCAATCATGGATGGTCATTCAGTGACCCTGATCCTCTCTTCGGTGTCCATTATCTGCATCAGATTTATACCCGGGCCAAACCAGATTACAGCGGGCGTGTAACGGTGCCTGTGCTATGGGATAAGCGGCGCAATACCATTGTTAGTAATGAATCATCAGAAATTATTCGGATGTTTAATAGTGAATTTAATCAACTGACCGGCAACGACGATGACTATTATCCGGTTCACCTGAGACCTCAGATTGAAAAGTGGAACGATGTAATTTATCCGGCAATTAATAACGGCGTATATCGTTGTGGTTTTGCGACGACACAACAGGCTTATGAAGAGGCTTTTAAGAAATTGTTTACAGCATTGGAGGAGATCAACAGACATTTGGTTAAGTCTCGTTATTTATGTGGGGATGTAATTACGGAAGCTGACTGGCGCTTATACACTACGTTGGTGCGCTTCGATGCCGTTTATTTCGGGCATTTCAAGTGTAATAAAATGCGAATTGAAGATTACCCTTACCTGCAAGATTATTTGCGCGAGTTATACCAGATGCCGGCTGCAAAGCATACTACCAACTTTTATCATATAAAGCGGCATTACTATTTTAGCCATAAACAAATCAATCCGAGCCAAATCATCCCGGCCGGACCTGTATTACATTTAGATACGCCACATCACAGAGAAAGAATAGGGAAGGCATAAAACAAAGCCCGGGATTTCCTTCCCGGGCCTTGATGGAATACCGAGCTTATAATTAAGCCTGGTTTTCAGCCTGATCAGCCTGAATGGCGGTCAGAGCGATCGTGTAGACGATATCGTCTACCAGTGCGCCACGAGACAGGTCGTTAACCGGTTTACGCATACCCTGAAGCATTGGACCGATAGAAACCAGGTCAGCAGAACGTTGTACTGCTTTGTAGGTTGTGTTACCGGTGTTCAGATCCGGGAAGACAAATACTGTTGCTTTACCGGCAACCGGAGAATTAGGAGCTTTAGACGCTGCCACATTTTCCATAATCGCTGCATCGTATTGCAGAGGACCATCGATAATAAGATCAGGTCGTTTAGTCTGAGCAATTTGAGTTGCTTCACGTACTTTATCTACGTCGGCTCCTTTACCTGAAGTCCCGGTAGAGTATGAAATCATTGCGACGCGAGGATCGATACCAAACGCTTTAGCTGAATCTGCAGATTGAATTGCAATTTCAGCAAGTTGTTCGGCCGTCGGATCCGGGTTGATTGCACAGTCGCCATATACCAGTACCTGATCAGGTAGCAGCATAAAGAATACCGATGATACAATTGATGCGTTTGGTGCTGTTTTAATGATCTGGAATGGAGGAACAATTGTGTTCGCAGTAGTGTGAACTGCACCAGATACCAGACCATCTACTTCGTTCGCTTCAAGCATCATTGTGCCAAGGAATACTGAATCTTCCAGTTTTTCGCGGGCAACAATTTCGGTCATTCCTTTTGCACCACGAAGTTCGACTAAACGATCAACGTAGTTTGCACGAACTTTGTCAGAATCGATGATTTCAACACCGGCTCCAAGCTGAACGCCTTGTTGATCTGCAACGCGTTTGATCTCATCCGGATTACCAAGTAGGACACAAGTCGCAATACCACGCTCAGCACAAATTGCTGCAGCTTTAACTGTACGAGGTTCATCACCTTCAGGCAGGACGATACGTTTGTTTGCACGGCGGGCAAATTCGGTTAACTGATAACGGAATGCCGGAGGGCTTAGACGACGGATTCCCTGAGTACCTTCGGTCAGTGAATCAATCCATGGGCCATCAATATGGCTGGCAACGTGGTTGTTCACCAGTTCGATACGCTGTTTATCGTCTGAAGGCACTTCCAGACTGAAGCTTTGAAGGTTCAGAGAAGTTTGCCAGGTGTTACCTTGTGCTTTGAAAATAGGTAAACCACTTTCAAATGCCGGCTCACATAAGCTGACGATCTCTTTCGGGATATCGTAGCCGCCGGTCAGTAATACGGCACCAATTTCAACACCGTTCATAGCTGCCAGAGCGGCGGCAACAATTACATCCGGACGATCCGCTGAAGTCACCAGCAGTGAACCCGGGCGGAAGTGTTCGATCATATTTGGCAGCGAGCGTGCACAGAAGGTAATGCTCTTAATGCGGCGAGTTTCAATGTCACCTTTATTGATGATTTCGGCATTAAGGTGTTTGGCCATATCGATTGCACGAGTAGCAATTAGCTCAACACTCCATGGCACACAACCAAGAACCCGAATTGGGCTTGAGTTGAAGATTTGCATGACTTCAACATTTTTTTGTTTGACCAGGTCGGCATCGTCAAAGATTTCAGACAGATCAGGACGGGTACGGCCGGCTTCATCAACAGGCGCGTTCAGTTTGTTGATGATAACACCTGAAATGCTCTTATTTTTAGTACCGCCGAAGTTAGAACAAGCCACTTCAATACGTTCTTTAAGCTGAGTCGGATTGTCCAGACCCGGAGTCGCGACAAATACAATCTCCGCTCCCAGTGTCTGTGCTATCTCAGCATTAACCTGGTTAGCAAATGGGTGTTTGCGAGTCGGAACCAAACCTTCGATTAAGGTT
Organism: Vibrio sp.; assembly: GCA_050296215.1. Lineage (GTDB taxonomy): Bacteria > Pseudomonadota > Gammaproteobacteria > Enterobacterales > Vibrionaceae > Vibrio. The sequence continues at coordinate 23,534 of JBNKRC010000006.1, forward strand.
ACTTCTGTTTCAGAATTAACCTGGTTATAACGTTCAACGATGGTTTCAAGCAGTACATCCATCTGCTCCGAACCGATGTACGTCTCGGCTTTTGACATCGGAAGTGGTTCAGCAATTTTGATGTTAATGTTGGTGCTCAGAATGGTTGAAGTCAGATCTGGTTGATCGCCACCACTACGTGGTTGTGCGATTGGTTTGTAAAAGGAGACAGAAACCCCTTTACGTTCCATAGCGTGGATGACGCCTAAGCTTACACTGGTTAAGCCTACGCCAGCGCTAATAGGAACAAGCATTATTGTACGAGACATGGTATGAGTACCTATAGCAATCGTTTTTAACCTAAGGATTTTAGGTTTTTAAAAAGAAACTAGCTTAGTATTAAGAAAACTAAGCCCCATAAGAAAACTGGCTAACTCGTCGAGTTAGCCAGTTATTATTTTAAAGTCCTGCCAGACGCGCAGTATCTTCAGCGATGACCAACTCTTCGTTGGTTGAGATTACCATGGCCGGAATGCGGCTATCTGCAGTTGTGATTACACCTTCGCCACCAAAACGGGCTTTCAGGTTGGCTTCGCTCTCTACATGGATGCCGAAAATACTCAGACGGTTTAGCACCATTTCACGGATAGGTGCGGAGTTTTCACCAATGCCGCCGGTGAATACGATAGCGTCCAAACGGCCATCCATACTTGCTGTATACCCAGCAACATATTTTGCCAGACGGTGACAGAATACATCCATAGCACGGGTGGCTTCTTCCTTTTCACCGTAGTTATCTTCAACGTAACGACAGTCAGAAGTCACTTCGGTTAAGCCAAGCAGGCCCGATTCTTTAGTTAACATGGTGTTGATTTGCTCAATAGAGTAACCCAGAGCATCGTGCAGGTGGAAAATAATCGCAGGATCGATATCACCACAGCGAGTACCCATCACTAAGCCTTCTAATGGAGTCAGACCCATAGAAGTATCAACAGATTTTCCATTCTTAATTGCACATACAGAAGCACCGTTACCCAGGTGACAGTTGATGATGTTCAGTTCATCAGCTGCTTTGCCTAAACGTTCTGCAGCTTCGCGTGCAATGAACAGATGAGAGGTGCCATGCATACCATAACGACGTATACCATGTTCTTTATATAGTTTGTATGGAAGTGCGTATAAGTATGACTCTTCTGGCATGGTTTGGTGGAACGCCGTGTCAAATACAGCAACGTTCTTCAGTTCAGGGAATGCATGTTGTGCTGCTTTAATACCAATGATGTGTGCCGGGTTATGCAGTGGAGCAAAAGTTGCCGCATCTTCAATACCTTTAAGTACAGAATCACAGATCAAAGCTGACTGAGTGAACTGTTCACCACCGTGAACCACTCGGTGACCGATTGCAGCAAGACTTTGTGCAAGTTCTGGTTTTGATGCAAGAATACTATCTACCATAAAAGATAGTGCTTCTTCGTGAGCTGCACCGTTAC
>JBNKRC010000007.1:0-24170 GCA_050296215.1 Vibrio sp.
TTTGCCGGTATCGGCTACCGGTGCAGGGCGACGGAAGACGGTTGATGGTTCAAGACCTAAAGACTCACGGGCTTTATCCGTCAGGCCCCGGCCGATGATCAGTGGAATTCGCCCACCGGCACGCACTTCATCGATAATCACATCAGTTTTCAGTTTAAACTGAGCCAGGACTTCGCCGGTTTCATGATTACAAACTTTGCCTTCAAACGGGTAAACATCAATTACGTCACCCATGTTAAGTTTGGTTACGTCAACTTCGATCGGTAACGCACCGGCATCTTCCATGGTGTTAAAGAAGATTGGAGCAATCTTACCGCCAAGGACATAACCGCCTGCACGTTTGTTCGGCACATTAGGAATGTCGTCGCCCATAAACCAAAGCACTGAGTTGGTTGCAGATTTACGCGATGACCCGGTACCGACCACGTCACCGACATAGGCAAGCTGATGGCCTTTCGCCTGAAGCGCTTCGATTTGTTTAATCGGACCCACTTTCCCTGCGGCATCCGGCGTAATACCTTCACGATCATTTTTAAGCATAGCAAGCGCGTGAACAGGGATATCAGGACGAGACCAGGCATCAGGAGCCGGAGACAAATCATCGGTATTGGTTTCACCGGTAACTTTAAATACGGTTAATGTAATTTTCTCCTGGAGGGATGGTTTTGAAAGGAACCACTCCGCTTCCGCCCATGAATTCAGGACCTGTTTGGCAGATTCATTTCCTGCTTTCGCTTTTTCTTCAACATCGTAGAACGCATCAAACATCAGCAGTGTATGAGATAACGCTTCTACTGCCGCCGGCGCTAATTCGGCATTATCAAGCAGACTGACCAGTGGTTCAATGTTATAACCACCCTGCATGGTACCAAGCAGCTCCACTGCTTTTACCTGTTCTACCAGTGGAGATGTCACTTCACCACGAGTAATCGCAGCAAGGAAACCCGCTTTTACATAAGCAGCTTCATCGACACCCGGGGGAATTCGATTTTCCAGAAGGTCTAAAACAAAAGCTTCTTCACCTGCTGGCGGAGCCTTAAGCAACTCAATCAGACCAGAAACTTGTTCAGCGTCCAGGGGCTTAGGAACGACTCCCTCTGCAGCACGCTCTGCGACGTGTTTACGATAGGCTTCAAGCACGACTTTTTTCCTCTCATTGCGGTTCACCTAATAATTATAAAAATGTAAGTGAACATCCTTGGAAACTTGGCTCACCTTACCGTGAGATGTCTCAGGAAGGGGCCAAACTGTTGACGAAGAATAGCAAAGTTACGTTTAAATGAAAATGAGTTCACTCTGAGCAGCGCATCAACTTATGACTAAAGTTCTAGCAGAAGATTCGTTTTTTACAATCTTAATCGCTATTTAAAGCTGGCACCCACCGCCAGATAGACCGAGCCATAATTATTTTCGGTTCGTCCGTAGCCAAACATAACAGGCCCGACCGGCGAATCAATACCAATAAAAACCACTCCTGCCTGAAATAAAGGAGTCTGATTCGATTTCGACCATACTCCTCCATACTCATATGCGCCGCCAAGATAGACTGGTGAGGTGAACAATCCAAAATCATTGTCAAACCAGCGATAACGATAAATCAGGCTCGTATAAGCTTTATTTAAACCATTCAGACTGTTACTTGGGATACCGGAAAGATTTAAAAAACCACCAATAGAAAGCGGATGAATCGGATAGGTAAAATCCTGGCTGCCGCACACGCCGGCATACTCGGCTCGTCCAACCAGAGTATGACGCAGATAACTTCGTGCTGCGATGACAGAAGCAGAGTATTCATAACCCCAACCACTTGTCTTTTCGGATACTGAATTCTGCACCGACGTTGCGGTATCTTTTGACCGCATATAGTCGATATCCAGATAAACCCCATGTCCCGGGAACTGGTGATTATCGAGAGAATCAAAGCGATAACGGGCAAACACCCCCTTACGCTGGTAAGCCATATCGCCCCACGATGGTAAAGTCGATAAACTGGCTTCCCCATCGGTGGCCCTGAGTCCGAGTTTGAATTCATCCCAGGGATTATATTGGTACCCTAATGCCAGTTCACCAACCAGTTCGACATAGCTGACCGGGAAATAATTTTCCGACGCACTGATACCGACCTCTTCCATATCCTCATCAGAAAATTTGCGCTGTTCGTTCTGATAGGTAACCGATGTGGTTGAAAATACCGTCTGGTCATTAGAAATGGGGTGAAAATATTCCACGGAGATGCGCCGGTCGGTCCCCATCTCCATTTTAACCCGGAACTCGCTACCCAAATCGTCCAAATTAGTAAAATCGTTGGCCACTCCGACGGAATAACGGCTTTGATTATTGAAATCATCCTCAAGTGCCAGGCGGAAAGTCAGATAATTCGGCCCCCACGACTTCTCTCTGACCTGCACAATCAGCTTCTGTCCCGAGACATCTTGTTCAATGTCATAATGAATTAATTCAAAACGATCCAGAGCATAAAGCTGGCGAATATTTCGTTCAATTAACGAAGATGAAACGGGCTGACTGAGCGGAATATCCAGCATCGCCAACAACACCTTATCGCTATAATGGGTTTTATTGACCAGCTCAATCCGGGAAAGCGTTAACTGATTATTTTTAATGTATGGTAAGGTTTGCTGAGTAATGTACTCACGGTATGACTGGTATTCGCCGGCAGGCAAACTCAATCTTTTCAACTTTGCAGCTACCTGTTGTGCGGCGGCATACCCTTTTTGATAAGCTTCACCAATCCGCTTAAATTCAACCGTTTCCATATTACCGACATCCGGTTTAAGGTAGATATCGTTGTCTTCCAACTCCTGGGCCTGCTTTTGCGAACTCTGACGTACCAGATAATTGGTAAGCTGATCGGCAACAGTGATAATCGTGGTGAATTGTTCAACATCTTTGTAGTCGGTGCTGATATCGACGGCAATCACAATATCGGCGCCTAACGACTTCGCCACATCCACCGGCATATTATTGGTAACCCCGCCGTCAACCAGCAATTGTCCCTCGACTTCATAAGGGGGGAGCACGCCCGGAACCGACATACTTGCCATAAATGCATCAACCAGATAGCCGTGGTCAAGCACAACAGGCTTTAGAGTGGCAATATCCGTCGCAACAGCTCTGTAGCGGATTGGCAACAGGTCAAATGAATCAAGGCGGGAGATATTACCGGCAGCCTGACGAATAATCCGCAACATATTCTGCCCCTGAATCATTCCTTTCGGCACACGGATATCGAGAGTATCAAGCCGAAAACCAAGATCGGCATCCAAGCGGTATTGATCTTTAAATTCTTTTTCTCTTACATGACGCTGAACACGGTTAACACTATCCCGATAACCACTATTCCAGTCCATGCTGCTAATATTTTGTTCGATTTGCTCCGCCGTTTTACCACTGGCATACAAACCACCGATATACGCCCCCATACTGGTACCGGTGATAATATCGACCGGAATGCGCATCTCTTCGAGAACTTTCAGGACGCCCACATGAGCAGCCCCTTTCGCCCCGCCACCGGCAAGCACCAGAGCAATGGTCGGACGCTTTTTCCCCATTAAAGACTTAACCGAACCGGTATCAGCGTGTATGCATGAACTGTAGAGCAAGATAAATCCGAGGCAAACAATAACCGCCCGTGAAGTAAAATGTAACGGCTTAGACCACCTGTAGCTAAAGTTATCGGAGCGAAAAAACACCGTCAGCAACGCAGCAGATTCAGGTATCGAAAGGATATTGCGGTTAAACATTATGCTCCTTATCTATAGCGCCCTCACAAATGGAACAGTTTCTTAATCCAGCCAACCGGACTGTTCTGTTTCTTACACGCTTGTTGATAATTCCCATCGACATCCCAGACCGGTAATTTAAAGTCACTGGTACAATCTAAGTGCAATCCGCCATTTTTACCAGACTCAAATCCAACCATAGTGATGCCATCCGGCCAGGGCAATGATAATACTTCTGCTCCCCGCTCAGCCAGATAGTTTGAATAGACTTTCTGTGCACCGGTCGCACCGGTGAGACCGGTCGGTTTATTATCGTCACGTCCAACCCAGATGGTGGTGACTTCCCGTCCGTCAACGCCGACAAACCAGCTATCTCGGCTGTCATTACTCGTGCCGGTTTTACCCGCCAGTGCAGCATAGGGGAAACGGCGGTTCAATGCTCTGCCGGTGCCTTCCATGACAGCCCGTTTCATCGCATAGGTGGTTAACCACGCCGATTGCTGTTTAACCGCCTGAGTGCTTTTAGGCAGAGACTGGTAACGTACATTACCATCGACATCCACCACTGAGCGTAACGCAGATAACGGTGCTTTCCTGCCTGAGTTAGTGATGGTCTGGAACATCTGCGCTACCTGAATCGGAGCCAGACTGAAGGCCCCCAGGAACATCGACGGAACCGGACGTATTTCCTCCCGATCAATACCCAGTTTAATCAGTGTCTTACTCACCTGATCAATCGTCACCTGCATACCAAGCTCCACCGTCGGAACGTTTATAGATTTGGCCAGCCCCAGATACAGAGGTACTTCACCACGAAAAGTCAGGTCAAAGTTCTGCGGAGTCCAGACTTCACCGTTATCCGCTTTCAGTGCAATCGGCTTGTCTTCCAGCGTCGTTGCCAGCGAATACTTTTTCGGCTCACTCAACGCGGTCAGGTAAACGGCCGGCTTAGCCAGAGATCCAATCTGGCGATTGGCATTCAGCGCCCGGTTAAATCCGTCATAACCAATTTCTTTACCGCCAACGATAGCCCGAATTTCTCCGCTATGACGATCCACCGCCACGGCAGCTGATTCCAGTTTTGAACTTCCCAGCTTAGGTACCGTCCTGGCCACCGCCTTTTCCAATTCTGACTGTGAAACCGGATCAAGCGTCGTAAATATCTTCAGACCTTGTTCGGGCTGGAATTTATCTGCCAGTTTTTCTCTTAGCTCAATTGAAACCTGCTGAAAATAAGCCGGCTGACGACGGGCAAGACTTGGGTGTTTCACGACATCTAACGGACGTTCTACCGCCTGGACATATTGCCTTGCCGTCAGAATATCATGCTCCATCATCAGCTTAAGCACGAGGTCGCGGCGCGTATGAGCCCGCTCGGGAGAGCGCACCGGATTATAATATGACGGTCCTTTTACCATCCCGACCAGCAACGCCAACTGATCAATTCTTAATTCCCGTAACGGCAGGCCGAAATACAGACGTGAAGCCAGACCAAAGCCGTGAATCGCTTCTGCCCCGCTCTGCCCTAAATAGACTTCATTAAGGTACGCTTCTAGAATCCGGTCTTTGCTGTATCGGTGATCAATGATCAGAGCCATGATGGCTTCCCGGACTTTTCGCCACAACGAACGCTCACTGGTCAGAAATATGTTTTTTGCCAGTTGCTGAGTCAGTGTGCTTCCGCCCTGCACTGTATGACCGGCTTTAAGGTTCACCACCATAGCGCGGGCAATCGCTAACGGGGAAATACCATCATGCTTATAGAATTCCCGGTCTTCGGTAATTAACAGTGCGTCAACCAGTACTTCCGGAAACTGTTCACGATGAAGAAACAATCGTTGTTCATCATTATCTTTCTCTAACATTCCCAGCATCTTTGGTTCAATCCGCAAAAAGCCCATATCCGCCCTGCTTTCCAAAGACTGAATGCGGGAAAGTTCATTGCCGTTAAAATAGAGCATGACGTGACGCTCAGGTTCTGAGGCATCCGTAAACTCAAACGGACGGCGAATTAATTCGATACGTGAGGAGGAAGCGGAATACTCTCCGGCCCGGCGGGGCTGACTTACCTTGCGATAATTGAGTACGTCCAGTTCCTGACGAACTTCTTTGAGACTGTTCTGACTGCCCGGCGATAAAGTTAAAATGCGCGAATAAACCACGGTAGGCAGCTTAAATAGCTGTCCGGAAAAACGTTTCTGCACAATATGATCTAAATAAAGTGCATAAAACACCATCACCACCAATAGGGTAATGCTAAGTTTCCAGCTGATTCCCCACACTCTTTTCAACCAGCTTTTCTGCTCCGGCTTGGCGGTTTTGTTGCTGGTTGAGGCTGAACGTTTGTTCGGTGCCGCCTTTTTCGCTGAGGTATGACTCTTGCGGGATATACGGCGTTTTTCCGGAGATTGTTTATCTGTCATTGTTCAAAATGTCGCTTAGTTTTAGTGGTGGCAATGTGGTTAGCCGGATCATCAGGCCAGACGTGTTTCGGGTAACGCCCCTTCATCTCTTTCTGCACCTCTTTATAGGATCCCGCCCAGAAGGCCGCCAGATCCTGCGTTACCTGAATCGGACGTTGCGCCGGAGATAACAGCTCTAACACAAGACGTTTTGTCCCTTTAGCAATAACCGGAGAGGCCTGTTCACCAAAAACTTCCTGTATCCGTACCGACAACACCGGCTCGTGACCAAGCTGATAACGAATTCGTTTTCGGTTTCCGGTCGGTAATTGCTGATATTCAGGTAACCATTCATCCAGTTGTTGATTAAGCGGCCATCCCAGATAAGCATATAACGCTTGTTTGACCGATATTTTACTCAGTTGTTTCACCGAGCGGATATGGCCCATATAAGGCAATAACCACTTGTCCAGATCGGCTAACAGTGAATGATCATCCATCGCCGGCCACATCTCACCGGGTAACCATTGTCCGGCACAGCGGACCCGTTCCAGCCAGTCCAGTGTATCCTGTTGCAAATTTAATACAGTTAATCCCTGACGACGGACATAATTAAGCAAAGCTTGTGTCATTTTTTCTTCATCGGGTTCCGGCATCGGCTCCGATTTAATCACCAGATTCCCGCACAGTACGTGCTTTTCCGCCACCAGACGGCCACGTTTTTCATCCCAGTCTACATACTCTTCCGTAGTGACTAACCGGGGTAACTGTTGAACTAACTGATTAATATCTAACGCTAAAGCAAAGGTAACCTGACTATGAGCCTGCTGATGTCTCATCAGGTCACAGGCGACCAGATAGGAATCCTGATTAAAAAGATAATCTTCCCTGACCTGAACCCCGTGACCATTCGCCAGCTTAAATTCCTGATTGCGGGAGCCGCCGCGTCGCTGAGCGATCCGATCGGGAAAAGCCAGTGCCGCCGATAAAGCTAACTCATCATCCGTGACCTGCTCCAATGTAAACCGGCTATTCAGTTTTTTCGCCAGAATCCGGGCGGTCTGATTCAGCCGTGCGCATTTACTGTGTTTATTCTGTTGCCACAGATGCAGCGCCATCGCCATATCAATCGTCTGATGATCCCGCTCTTCAACCAGCGCCGCACAGGCAATGGCCCCGTTTAACCAGCTCTGCCCCAAATCCTGCGCCTGAATCAGCATACCGGCGATACGAGGTTCGACGCCTAAAGCATAAGCACGTTTCCCCGGCGAAGTGAGGGAATACTGGCGGTCAAGCAGATGCAATGAACATAACAGGTCACGGGCCTGAGCCACCAAAGCTGCCGGAGGGGAATCAAGCCAGGTTAGTTCATCGGTTTGCTGAACGCCCCAGTTTGCCAGCTCCATTGCCAGACTGGTTAAATCACTGTGCAGGATTTCGGCTTCAGGAACTTTTGCCTGCTGCCTGAACTGCGCTTCGCTATACAGCCGCACGGCAATCCCGGGCTCCAGACGCCCGGCCCTACCCGCTCGCTGTTCAGCAGAAGACTGAGCAACGCGGGACTGTTCTAACCGGGTAACACCACTTAGCGGATCAAAATGAGCATTACGCTCCAGCCCCGAATCAATCACCACCCGGATTCCCTCAATCGTCAGCGAAGTTTCTGCCACATTAGTCGCCAGCACAATTTTTCTGCGTCCACGTGCTGCCGGTAAAATCGCTTTCTGCTGTTCGGCAAAACTGAGCTGTCCATACAAAGGGCAAATATCAACCACGGACCCAAGCGTTTCATGTAAACATTCTGCCACCCGTTTAATCGAAGAAATACCCGGCAGGAAAGCAAGCATTGAACCTTGTTCTGTTGATACCAGCTGCACTATCTGCTGCACCATTTTCGTCATAAAGTCGTCATTAGCTTTTAAAGGCTGATAACGGATATCGATGGGAAAACTGCGCCCTTCACACTCAATAAATAATGCCTCAGGCATAATATTCAACAGCGCCTGAGCATCCAGAGTGGCTGACATCACCACCAGTTTTAAATCATCACGCAGTGCCCCCTGTACTTCCAGCGCCAGAGCCAGAGCCAGATCGGCATGCAGACTGCGTTCATGGAATTCATCAAATATAATCAGATCCACACCCGATAATTCAGGATCAGCCTGAAGCATCCGGGTTAACACCCCTTCGGTAACGATTTCCAGCTTTGTTTCCGGACTGACTTTGCTTTCACCTTTGATCCGGTATCCCACACTTTTTCCGACCGGTTCCTTCAGTTGCGAGGCAAGAAACGTGGCTATCGATTTAGCGGCTAAACGCCTGGGCTCGAGCATGACAATTTTACCGCCTACCAAGCCTGACTTGAGTAAAGCCAGAGGGAAAAAGGTGGATTTACCGGCTCCGGGAGCGGCCTGCAAAATCAACTGATGATGAGTATCTAATCCGGTAAGAAGCTGAGGAATAACCGCTTCGATAGGCAACTGTGACAAAGTGGAACCCTTATGATTTAATGACAGTACCATTGTACATAAAAACAGTAGATAAATGCAGTTTGATCCCCGATTAAAGTCCGCCCGCCTGATTCAGCGCTACAAACGTTTTCTTGCCGATGTGATACTCGAAGACGGCAGCCAGACCACGATTCACTGTGCCAATACCGGTGCGATGACCGGATGTGCCACACCCGGCGATACAGTGTGGTACTCCCGGTCGGATAACCCCAAGCGTAAATACCCGTTTAGCTGGGAGCTGACGGAAACCTCCCGGGGACATAAGATTTGTGTCAATACCATCCGGGCCAACCAGCTGGCCGTAGAAGCCATTCAGCAACAACAAATTGCTGAATTGTCTGGCTATAATTCACTAATGACTGAAGTGAAATATGGACAAGAGAACAGTCGAATTGATATCTTATTGCGCTCACCGGATCAGGCAGACTGTTTTATTGAAGTGAAAAGTGTCACTTTGCTGGATCAGTCAGACGCTGCCGAACCATTGCAGCGAAGTAATAAACAGGGACAAGGCTACTTTCCTGATGCGGTAACCACTCGGGGACAAAAGCACCTCAGGGAATTAATCGAAGTCGTTCATCGGGGTGACCGGGCAATACTTTTATTTGCAGTATTGCACTCGGGGATTGAAAAAGTCTCTCCCGCTCACCATATCGATGCGAAGTATTCACTATTATTGAAGGAAGCAATTGAAGCAGGTGTGGAAATATTGTGTTACAAAGCGCAATTTACCGCTCACGAGATCGAACTCACAACTGCAGTACCTTTTTGTCTTTAGTGATAAAAAATTGATACAAGCTGCATATTGGATAAAAGTTTGTTAATGAGTGTTTGCCACGCTGAGTTCTTTTTGCTATAGATAGCCGCCTTAAAATACTGCTCTCGCAGTTGACTAGGTGTTCGTAGGAGATGCTGTATGCCTGAATCGAAAAAGAAAACGCTTGGCATCCTAGCCATTGCTGGTGTTGAGCCATACCAAGAGAAGCCTGGTGAAGAGTATATGTCACCGGGGCAAATCGACCATTTTAAAAAGATTTTAAACGCATGGCGTAATCAGCTTATGGAAGAAGTTGATAGAACGGTGCACCATATGCAGGACGAAGCAGCAAACTTCCCAGACCCTGTAGACCGAGCGTCTCAGGAAGAAGAATTTAGCTTAGAACTCCGCAACCGCGACAGAGAACGTCGTCTGATCAAGAAAATTGAAAAGACTCTGAACAAAATCGAAGAAGATGAATTCGGTTTTTGTGAATCTTGTGGCGTGGAAATTGGTGTGCGTCGACTGGAAGCTCGTCCAACGGCTGACCTTTGTATCGACTGTAAAACTCTTGCTGAAATCAAAGAACGTCAAATGCAAGGTTAACTTACCTTGTTTACAATTCTAAAGGGAGCGATTGCTCCCTTTTTTTCTTTTCGCTACCATCAGTGTTTCGACTTTTTCAGCACCAGATAACCCTATGAAATACGTTGGCAGATTTGCCCCCTCTCCATCCGGCCCCTTGCATTTCGGCTCTTTAATCGCCGCTCTCGGCAGCTATTTCCAGGCAAAATCTCAGAATGGAACCTGGCTGGTCCGTATCGAAGATCTCGATCCACCGAGGGAAATGGAAGGTGCGGCTCAGTTGATCTTACAGGCTCTGGAGGCTTACGGCCTGCACTGGGATGGCGAGGTGATTTATCAGAGTCAGCGTCATCACATTTATCAGGCTCAAATAGACCAGTGGCTGGCCAGTGGTGAGGCGTATTATTGCGACTGTACCCGTAAGCAAATCAAACAATACGGTGGCTTTTATCCGGGAACCTGCCGCGCCAGATCGCTCACTCCCGAAACGGAATGCGCCATTCGCCTGGTGATGCGACATCCGGTCGAACAGTTTTACGATCAACGGCATGGCTTAATCCACATCCCCGCTCAACTGGCGCAGGAAGATTTTATTATCAAACGACGCGATGGTCTGTATGCCTATAACTTAGCTGTCGTTCTGGATGATATCGCACAGGGGGTTACTCAGATCGTCAGAGGTGCCGATTTAATTGAGCCGACAGGACGACAAATCAGCCTGTATAAAACGCTGGGACATCAGCTGGTTAGTTATGTTCACCTGCCACTGGCGATGGAACAGGATGGACGTAAATTATCCAAGCAAAATCATGCGACAGCCATTGATATTTCTGATCCGGCCCCCACATTAATCAGAGCGATGCAGTTTCTGGGGTTTCAGTTACCACCAGGGTTTGAGCGATTAACCGTTGCGCAAATGCTTGAATGGGGAAAACAAAACTGGACCCTTTCACAGCTTCCTGATGAAACTGAAATCATACTTTAATTCTCAAATGGCCTTCCGTGAGCTATTATTAGCCTCAAATTTGAGCCGCGGGCTCTTGGTCACCAGAAGAGAACAGGATAGTTAAACGCTATTTTGTCCCAAGCCAATGAATAAAAACGAACAGACAATCAAAACTCAACGCATTTATCCTGCACTCGCACTTAACGTCGTTACGCGCGAGGAACATAACATATCCCGTAAGCACATTAGCGATAATGCGCTTAAGGTGCTTTATCGCCTGCACAGCAGTGGTTTTGATGCTTACCTGGTTGGCGGTGGTGTCCGGGACTTACTGCTGGGCCAGACACCTAAAGATTTTGATATCGCGACTAACGCCACCCCGGAAGAGGTCAGAAAACTATTCCGTAACTGTCGTCTGATTGGCCGCCGTTTCCGGCTGGCCCATGTCATGTTTGGCCGTGAAATTATTGAAGTTGCGACATTCCGCGGCCACCATCAGGAAAACGATAGTCAGTCATCCTCACAGTCCAAAGCTGGAATGCTGTTACGTGATAACGTGTACGGCACCATTGACGAAGATGCTGAGCGCCGTGATTTCACGGTTAATGCCATGTATTACAACATTGCCAACTACAGTATTCATGACTATGCCGGCGGCATTGAAGATTTAGAAGATCGTCTGGTCAGAATGATTGGCGATCCGGAAACCCGTTACCGTGAAGATCCGGTACGAATGCTCAGAGCGATTCGTTTTGCCGCTAAACTGGATTTCGATATTGAAGAAGATACCGCAGCTCCGATAGAAGATCTGGCACCGTTGCTCAGAGACATTCCGCCAGCTCGTCTCTATGAAGAGTCGCTGAAAATGCTTCAGACCGGGGTCGGACTGGAAACCTATCACCTGATGCGAGAGTATGGCCTGTTTCAGGAATTATTCCCCGTCGTTGCCGAGTTTTTCACCGAGGAATACGATTCATTAACGGAACAGATGCTGGATTTATCACTGGATTCGACCGATTTACGAATTCAGGATGGCAAACGGGTCAACCCGGCATTCATGTTTGCAGCCATACTTTGGTATCCGGTAATGTCACTCAGCAAACAGTTGGCTCAGCAGAGAAACTTTTCTGAGTATGATGCCATGATGGAAGCCGCCAATATCGTGCTGGACCGGGTTGTACAACGAATTGCGATACCCCGCCGCCACACCACCACCGTCCGTGAAATCTGGCAAATGCAGTTCCGCCTGGAACGCCGGACCGGCAAACGAGCTTTTCGTCTGCTGGAACTGAACAAGTTCAGGGCCGGTTTTGATTTTCTGTTAATGCGTGGTGAAATTGAAGGCGGTGACGTGAAAGTGCTGGCCGAGTGGTGGAGTGCATTCCAGAATGCCGATCGCGATCAACGTCAGCTGATGGTGAATTCACTGGGTAAACCGGTCAATCCCCGTTCTAAAGGGAGTCGTCGTCGTTCATCCAACCGCAACACAAAAAATAAGTCATCCTCATGACCCGAGTATTTATTGCCATTGGCAGCAACCTGAATGATCCCGTCGGTCAGGCCTATCAGGCGATCGAAGCTCTGAAAACTATCAGGCAGACACGCTTTATTCAGGCTTCTCACCTCTATAGCAGCACCCCGATGGGGCCTCAGAATCAACCGGATTACATTAATGCGGTGGCTGAAGTAGAAACAGAATTAACCCCACTGGAGCTGCTAAACTGCACTCAGGCTATTGAACTGGAACAGGGCCGGGTAAGAAAAGATGAACGTTGGGGGCCAAGAACCCTCGATTTGGATATCGTCCTTTTCGGCAATCAGGTGATTGAGAATGAACGCCTGACTGTTCCTCATTACGGCATGAAAGTTAGGGAGTTTGTACTTTATCCGCTGGCAGAAATTGCTCCCGATTTAACCCTCCCTGACGGAACTGAGTTATCTGATCTGCTTAAACAGGTCGACAGAAACGGACTCAGAATTTGGCAAAACGCCAACTTTCAGTAAGGAATTTACATGAAAAAAATCACAATTAATGACTTAATCAAATGCAAACTGGAAGGTCGTAAATTTGCGACGGCAACGGCCTATGACGCCAGTTTTGCACAATTATTTGAAAGCCAGAATATGCCGGTACTTTTAGTCGGTGATTCCCTTGGTATGGTACTACAGGGACAAAATGATACCCTGCCGGTCACCGTAGAAGATATTGCTTACCACACTCGTTGTGTGCGTGCAGGCAGCCCAAACTGCCTGCTGATGGCCGACATGCCATTTATGAGTTATGCCACCCCAGAGCAGGCGTGCGAAAACGCTGCAACGATCATGCGGGCAGGAGCCAATATGGTCAAAATCGAAGGTGGCGAATGGCTGGCAGACACCGTCAGAATGCTGACTGAACGTGCCGTTCCGGTTTGTGCACACCTGGGTTTAACGCCTCAGTCGGTCAACATCTTTGGCGGCTATAAAGTTCAGGGCCGGGACGAAGTACAGGCCAAGCAGATGATTAACGATGCAATTGCTCTGCAAAATGTCGGCGCTCAGATCATTCTGCTTGAATGCGTACCGTCCAGCGTAGCAAAAGCGATCACGGAAGCTCTGGATGTTCCTGTCATCGGGATTGGTGCCGGTCCGGAAACCGATGGACAAATCTTAGTTATGCACGATATGTTTGGCATTTCTGCTAACTATATGCCTAAGTTTTCTAAGAACTTTCTGTCTGAAGCCGGCGATATGCGCCAGGCTGTCGCGAAATATATTTCCGACGTCGAGAACGGTTTATTCCCTGACGCCGACCACACTATTGCGTAAGGAAATCATTAATGCTCACTTTTGCTGAAGTATCCGGATTAAGAAACCAAATCAAACAATTGCGCCAGCAAGGTAAACGCATCGCGTTTGTACCAACTATGGGTAATCTGCACGACGGGCACCTGACTTTAGTTCGCCGCGCCAGGGAAGTGGCAGATGTTGTCATCGTCAGCATTTTTGTTAACCCGATGCAGTTTGAAAAAGCGGACGATTTAGCTAACTACCCTCGTACTCTGGAACAAGATCTGAGCAACCTGTCAGCTCAGGGGGTTGACCTGGTATTTACTCCGACACCGGAAATCATGTACCCGCAAGGACTTGATAAGCAAACCTTTGTCGAAGTTCCAGGATTATCCTACATGCTGGAAGGTGAATCGCGTCCGGGCCACTTCCGCGGCGTAGCTACCATCGTAACCAAGCTGTTCAACATCGTTCAGCCAGATGTAGCCTGCTTCGGCGAAAAAGACTTTCAGCAATTGGCATTGATCCGTCAGATGACCGATGACCTGTGCCTGGACATCGAAATCATTGGCGTACCCATCGTGCGGGAAAGCAGCGGCTTAGCCATGAGTTCCCGTAATAATCGTTTAACCGCTGACGAGTTGAAAATCGCCCCTGAGCTGGCGAAAGTGATGAACTGGATCGCAGATCGGTTAGCCGGAGGCGAACGCAATTGCGCGGGGCTGATTGAACAGGCCGGTCAGAAGCTCGCCGATGCGGGGATGCAAGCAGATGAGATCTTTATCCGGGACGAACATAGCCTGCTTGAGATTGACAATAATACCAAGAGTGCCGTGATTCTGATGGCGGCATTTTTAGGTGCGGTTCGTTTGATTGACAATCAGGTAGTGACACTTGCCTGAAAATTTCGTCGCCGCTCCGTCACTCTGAGTATCATACCGGACATTCCCTAGAAATTGTCCGGTATTTTTTTGCGGAAAACAAGTGTGTTTCAGGTATGTAGACCTTGTACTGTTTTTACTTCAGATAAATTTCTGTAATGTGAATCTATCTACTGCACAGTTTACGTTTCAAAAGTATTTTTATGTTATAAAATCATAAAACTTAAATACCCAGTACCCGCTAAGTTAAGGCATAGAATGGATTTAGATTTAACCGGCTACATAATTACTTTCTTGTCCGGAGTTGGCGCACTGTTTGTATTCCTGCAGATAAGGACAATGTACAGAGCCAGGATTGAGGCCGTGAGAAAAAAGGAGATGGCGATACAGCTTCATAAGCTCAGGGACACCAATGAACTATTAACCAGTGCCAAAAAGCTACCATTCAGCAAAGCGTTATTTACCTGCCTGTACCACCGCCTTCTGGAGACACTGACCACCCTCTGTGATCTGGAACCGGAGAACACAAAACTGGCCAGCAGAACCGAATATGTAAGGGATAAAATCAAACTGATAGAGAGCAGTACCTCTTCTGCCGCTAAGAACAACTTTCAGATTCCGGCCAACGAAGTGGAGGCAATCGGATTATTGAAGGTGGTAAAGAAGCTGCGCGTAGTAATTCGTACCGGGCATGCCAAAGGTCAAATCAATGATCATTCACTTGTTAATGAGAACTCCAGGCTGGAAAATTATCAGACACGAATCATTATTGGAAACCTGATCAAACGAACCAATTATGCTATTGAAAAAGACCAGACCGTGATAGCAAACGAATTACTGAGAAAAGGCCTAAATTATCTGAACTCCCGGGCCGGCACCCACTCGATGGACACCATTGTGGAACTGGTAGAAGAGCTTGAAAAGCTGAAAAGAAAACTGACCGATGAAGATCAGTTCCAGGATTTAATCAGTGTCTCTGATGACGATATTCAGCAGCCGGATTCGCCAGGGATGGCGTCAGATTCCGTCAGTTGACACGGCTTGGTTGTTAACAACTCACGGATAAATATTTCACCGGTTTACCCAATTCTCATATACGCTGACTTGACGACTCCACGAAGTTCCTTTGCCTGAAATTCTTCATAAAGAGCTTGTAAAGAATAAGAAAAGATTAAATTGATTATCTCGGTACCTGAGCCTACATTTATAAAAAAGGAGGGCTTATGGACTCGATTACAACAAAACATGCAATAGAACTTCTTCAGGCTAAAACAGTAAAACAAATTAACTATGCTACTGACCTTGGTCTGGTCACAATAAGCTCAATAGAATTCACTGATGGCACGGTTATTTCGCCATACGGTGAAGAAGCCGGTGACGTAAAAATAGACAGTCTCGTGTGTAATTCTGAAGAGTTCAGAATCATTCCATCAATTGTTTGTCACGAATGCTCCTGGCATGGAACCAACGAAGATCTGATTCAGTATGAAAGAATTGATGGCGATGGTTTCTATATGGGATGCCCGGTTTGCGGCGAACCGAAGTGGAATCTGAAATCTGAATGATATTCACTGAGTTATTGTGACAATCCGTTCAAAAATGGTGCGTCTGAAAAGACGCACCGGCTGGTTCATTCAAAAATAGGTGAAATCACTAACTCCGCAACCCGGTACCGCTGGTCACCAGGTAATGCGCCAGAGAATAAAGCGCTACAACAAAGATCCCCAATACCGAAAACGAGATGTATATGCTGACATCCGACACACCAAGAAAACCATAACGGAACGCATTCACCATATAGACAATCGGGTTGACTTTCGACACCCCCTGCCAGAATTCAGGTAACAGAGAAAGCGAATAGAACACACCACCAAGATAGGTTAACGGGGTCAGAATAAACGTCGGTACAATCGAAATGTCATCAAAAGTACGTGCATAAATCGCATTGATCAGCCCGCCAAGAGAAAACACCACGGATGTCAGAAAGATAGTAGTAATAATAACCGCCCAGTGCTCAACCTGCAGCCTGACAAAAAATAATGAAACACAGGTAACGATAATACCGACCAACAAACCACGGACGACCCCGCCCATGACATAACCACCGATAATGACATAATTAGGCACTGGTGCGACCAGTAACTCTTCAATATTCTTTTGCATCTTAGAACTGAAAAATGATGATGCTACATTCGAATATGAGTTAGTGATTACTGACATCATAATCAGCCCGGGAACAATGTATTCCATATAGCTGACACCATGCATCTGACCGATACGTGAACCAATCAAATTACCAAAAATGATAAAATACAGGGTCATGGTAATGGCTGGCGGAACTAATGTTTGTACCCAAATCCGGGTAAAACGCTTGATCTCTTTTCTCATCAAACTGAGAAAAGCGGTCCAATAAAGCTGATGCATTTAATTTCTCACTTCTGTTGTACTAGACTGACAAACAACTCTTCCAGGCGATTGGCTTTGTTCCGCATCGACAATACTTTAATACCATGTGCCGTGAGCTGGGAAAAAACACCATTCAGGCCCTGACTCTTTTCTAATTCAATTTCAACAGAGCCATCTTTATCGACCTGCTTAAGAACACCTTCAAGTTTAGGGATGGCGTCAGTAGTGTCGACATCGAGGATAAAGGTTTCCACCTGAAGTTTACTTAGCAATGCTTTCATTGAGGTATTTTCGATCAATTCACCACGCTGAATGATACCAATATTACGGCAAAGCATTTCGGCTTCTTCCAGATAGTGGGTAGTCAGAATGATAGTGATACCCTGGCGGTTTATTTCCTGCAGAAAATCCCACATGGAACGACGCAGTTCAATATCAACCCCGGCTGTGGGCTCATCAAGAATCAGTAGCTTAGGCTCATGCATTAACGCCCGGGCAATCATCAGGCGACGTTTCATACCTCCGGAAAGATTTCTGGCCCGAACATTCCGCTTTTCCCACAGTTCCAGACGGGAAAGATACGTTTTCGCTCTCTCTTTCGCTACGGAGTAAGGCACACCATAGTAGCCTGCCTGCTGAGTCACGATTTGTTCTACTGTTTCAAACTGATTGAAGTTAAATTCCTGAGGAACCAAACCAAGATGCAGTTTCGCCTCTTCTAAACGACGGTCAATGTCATAACCAAAAACCGATACCTTACCCGAAGTCTTATTGACCAGTGAAGCAATGATACCAATCGTTGTTGATTTACCGGCACCATTTGGTCCCAGTAATGCGTAAAAATCACCCTGCTTAACTTCCAGGTTAATGCCTTTTAACGCCTCCAGACCACCTGCGTAAGTTTTACGCAGATCTGTTAATTCTAATGCATTCATCTGTCGTGTTGATCTCTGTCTTTAATAGTTGATACGACGTCCTTCCATCCGTAATATACCATCGGTTAAAAAGCAATCTAATAAGTTAAAATGGCAACATTTTAACTCATCATCACAAAAAAGTTTGTGTATAGTGATACCGAGCGCATTTTAAGCATGAGAAGACAAGTTAGCCATTATACCCAAAAGGGGCCTCGTTGCAGCCTCAGAAAATGAGGGTATAAACCGCGATAAAAGGACGTAATATGCCAGAAGTTAAACAGCTTTTTGAAAACAATGCCAAATGGTCAAATTCTATTAAAGCCGAAAATCCTGAGTATTTCTCTAAACTTGCCGAAGGCCAGAATCCGGATTTTTTATGGATAGGCTGTTCCGACAGTCGGGTACCGGCAGAGCGTTTAACCGGACTTTATTCTGGTGAGTTATTTGTTCACCGTAATGTTGCCAATATGGTTATCCACACAGATTTAAACTGTCTTTCTGTGGTTCAGTATGCCGTTGACGTTTTAAAAATCAAACACTTAATCATATGCGGGCATTATGACTGCGGCGGTATCAATGCATCGCTGAGCAACCCTAAATTAGGCCTGATTAATAACTGGCTGCTGCATATCCGCGACCTGTACCACAAGCATCGTAGCTACTTAGATGCGATGCCGGAAGAATTCCGGGCCGACAAACTGGCAGAGATTAATGTTGCAGAGCAAGTCTATAACTTAGGTAATTCGACCATTTTACAAAATGCCTGGGAACGGGGTGAAGAATTCGAATTACACGGCGTAGTTTACGGTATTGATGACGGAAAACTTGAATATTTAGGTGTTCGTTGTACCTCTCCGGAAACAGTAGAAGAAAACTATCATAAATCCATGGAGAAAATTCTTAATCCGGAATACAAACTGCTGTGTCATCACTAATCGTGATCATTTGAAGCACCTTCACAATGCCCGGGCAGGCCGGGCATTTGTCATTTTATTCCTGGCCCTCAAGAATCACTTTGCCGATATATGGCAGGTGCCGGTATTTCTGAGCATAATCCAGCCCCATACCAATCACAAATTCATCGGGGATGGAAAACCCTATCCACTTCGCGTCTACATCCACTTCCCGGCGGGAAGGTTTATCTAGCAAGGTACAGATTTCGATCGAATTCGGTCCCCGTAATGCCAGCATTTCTTTCACCCGACTGAGGGTATTTCCCGTATCAATAATATCTTCGACCAGGATAATATCTTTACCTTTGATATCATCATCCAGATCTTTCAGTATACGGACATCTCGCGAACTTTCAGTAGAATGGCCATAACTGGAAGCCGTCATGAAATCGATGGTATGGCTCACCTTAACGGCACGAGCAAGATCAGCCATAAAAATAAAAGAACCTCTCAGAAGCCCAATCAGAACCAGATTATCACTCTTCTTATAATGTTCGGAGATGGCTTTCCCTAGCTCTTGAATTCTCTGCTGAACATCCTGTTCAGAAATCATTTCTTCAATAATATGTGCCATAACTCTCTCGTTAAAAATCTATTTTGCGGCTTTTCGCATTCTATCTGTCAGACGGTCGCTCTGACTATTCGCAGCATATACTAACATTCTTGTAGGTTGAGGCAAACGTCAGCAGTCCTGATGACGTTTGCCAGAAAGTGAACGGACTGCTGCAAAAGAGAGATTAGTCGTTTTTTATAACCGAAAAGTTATTGATTAGCAATTGACCAATCATATATGCACCAGTACACTTAATCTAAATAATAAAAACATCATTAAAAATGATGAAATATTCAACGTCATTGGCAAGGAAAAATTATGGACGCAACGATAAAAAAACGCCCCCGTACACGACTGTCACCGCAAAAGCGTAAGCTCCAGTTAATGGAAATCGCGCTGGAGGTATTCGCTAAAAGAGGTATAGGCAGAGGCGGACACGCAGATATAGCAGAAATTGCACAAGTCTCAGTGGCCACCGTATTTAACTACTTTCCGACCCGAGAAGATTTAGTCGACGATGTATTGACTCACGTTGTACATCAGTTTTCTAATTTCTTAGCCGACAACATCGATATTGATGCTTATATCAAAGATAACCTCTACAACCTGACTCACGAAATGATTCGTTTAACTCTGGACGACTGCCACTGGCTGAAAGTGTGGTTTGAATGGAGTGCCTCTCCAAGGGAAGAAGTATGGCCTCTGTTTCTGTCAACCAACCATACCAACAGACTATTAGTCAAAAATATGTTTGTCCGGGCTATCGAACGTGGTGAAGTGAATGAACAGTATGACCCGGATAATCTTGCTGACTTATATCTGGGCTTGTTTTATTCTATTTTCGTACAGGCTAATCGTCTCAACAACCTGAAAGCTGTTGATGAATTAGTGCACTGCTATTTAGATATGCTATGTATTTATAAACGTAACGGGTAAAACGGGCGATACAAAAAGATAATCAGACAAAAAACCGCTTAATTTTATAAGCGGTTTTTTCTTATCTGACTTAAATTCAGGATATTACCATCCTGAAACGTTTATTTCTTCTTAGCCTTTGCATTTGGCAGATCGGTAATCGTACCTTCGAATACCTCAGCAGCCAGACCAACCGATTCATGCAGAGTCGGGTGAGCATGGATAGTCAGTGCGATATCTTCAGCATCACAGCCCATCTCAATCGCCAGTCCGATTTCACCAAGCAGTTCACCACCGTTCGTACCAACGATAGCACCACCGATAACACGGTGAGTATCTTTATCAAAGATAAGCTTAGTCATACCGTCTGCACAATCCGAAGCAATTGCACGGCCTGAAGCAGCCCAAGGGAAAGTTGCTGTCTCGTAGTTAATGCCTTCCGCTTTCGCTTCTTTTTCTGTCTTACCTACCCATGCCACTTCCGGCTCGGTATAAGCAATTGAAGGAATCACTTTCGGATCGAAGTAGTGTTTCTTACCAGAAATAACTTCTGCTGCAACATGGCCTTCATGTACACCTTTGTGTGCCAGCATTGGCTGACCAACAATGTCACCGATAGCAAAAATATGCGGTACATTGGTACGCATTTGCTTATCTACATTGATAAAACCACGGTCATCCACTTCCAGACCAGCTTTTTCAGCATCTAGCAGTTTACCGTTTGGTACACGACCGATAGCAACCAGAACCGCGTCATAGCGCTCCGCTTCTGCCGGTGCTTTTTTACCTTCCATTGAAACGTAGATACCATCTTCTTTTGCTTCAACAGCCGTTACTTTGGTTTCCAGCATCAGGTTGAATTTCTGATCGATGCGCTTGGTAAAGACCTTAACAATGTCTTTATCTGCCGCAGGAATAACCTGATCGAACATTTCAACCACGTCAATCTGAGAACCCAGTGCGTGATACACCGTACCCATTTCCAGACCGATGATACCCCCCCCCATAATCAGCAGCTTTCCAGGAACTTCTTTCAGCTCAAGTGCGTCAGTTGAGTCCCAGATACGAGGGTCTTCATGTGGAATGAACGGTAGTTTGATCGGGCGTGAACCGGCAGCAACAATCGCATTGTCAAAATTCACTACGGTTTTACCATCTTCACCTTCAACTTCGATTGAGTTAGGACCGGTGAACTTACCAAAACCGTTAACCACGTTAACCTTACGCATCTTCGCCATACCGCCAAGACCACCGGTCAACTGAGTAATTACTTTTTCTTTCCAGAGACGAATTTTATTGATATCCGTCGACGGTTCGCCAAACACAATACCGTGTTCAGCCAGTGCTTTTGCTTCTTCAATTACTTTTGCCACGTGAAGCAGGGCCTTCGAAGGAATACATCCAACGTTCAGACATACACCACCAAGAGTGCTGTAACGTTCGATCAGAACTGTATCAAGACCTAAGTCTGCACAGCGGAAAGCAGCGGAGTAACCAGCAGGACCAGCACCAAGTACCACAACCTGGGCTTTGATTTCTTTGCTCATTTTGACCTCTTGTAGTCATTATCTTAACAAGCTGATGTGGGCTTCAATCACTATAATGATTATTCATATCATCTCGTATAAATCCAACACAGTTTACAGAGATGTTAATGGTATGAAAAGAAAATCCACAGAGCCTGTGAGCCAGCCAACAATTCAGTCTGGATAAGGTTTATCCGACAAAATCAGCCTGGCCTCTTTAAGCTGAAATTGATAATTCAAGGCGGCTATTGCCGCCTTGATATTGTGTTTTGCTTACAGTACTAAACGGCGGATATCGCTCAGACAACCGTTCAGGTAAGTAATGAAGCGAGCACCTTCTGCGCCATCGATCACACGGTGATCGTATGACAGAGACAGAGGTAGCTGCAGACGAGGAACGAAGTCTTTACCGTTCCATACCGGCTTCATTTCTGACTTAGATACACCTAAGATTGCCACTTCCGGAGCGTTAACAATTGGTGTAAACGCCGTACCACCTAAGCCACCAAGGCTGGAGATAGTGAAACAGCCACCCTGCATATCAGCTGCAGTCAGTTTACCTGCACGGGCTTTCTTCGATACCTGAGCCAGCTCTTCAGAAAGCTCGTAAATACCTTTTTTATTCACGTCTTTAAATACCGGAACAACCAGACCGTTTGGCGTATCCACTGCGATACCGATATTCACGTATTTCTTCAGAATCAGATTTTCACCGTCTTCAGAAAGAGAAGAGTTAAACGACGGGAATGCTTCCAGCGCTTTAGCCGCCGCTTTCATGATGAACACAAGCGGAGTGATCTTCATACCGGTGTCTTTCTTCGCTTCGATCGCATTCTGTTCTTTACGGAAGGCTTCCAGCTCAGTGATATCGGCATTATCCCACTGAGTAACATGTGGAATCATTACCCAGTTACGGTGTAGGTTGGCACCAGAAATCTTCTTAATACGAGACAGAGGCTTAGTTTCAACTTCACCAAATTTGCTGAAGTCAACTTTAGGCCAAGGAAGCAGACCCAGAGCGCTGCCGTCACCTTTACCAGAAGCCGCACCGGATTCCAGACGCTTAAGCGCATCTTTCACGTAAGCCTGAACGTCTTCTTTCAGGATACGGCTCTTACGGCCGGTACCTTTCACTTTTTCCAGGTTGACACCGAATTCACGGGCCAGACGACGAACAACCGGAGAGGCGTGCGCATAGTCATTATTTTCCTGGAAATCACCCGCAGCAGGAGCTTCTGCTTTTGGTGCTTCAGCTTTCGCCGGAGCCACTGCAGGAGCAGATGGCGCCGCAGCAGGAGCCGCAGCTGGTGCAGCACCCTGCACTTCGAATACCATGATTAGAGAACCGGTTGATACTTTATCGCCGGCTGCCACTTTGATTTCTTTAACCACACCGGAAAACGGTGCCGGAACTTCCATCGATGCTTTATCGCCTTCAACGGTAATCAGCGACTGTTCTTCTGATACAGAATCGCCAACCGCGACCATGATTTCAGTCACTTCAACTTCGTCGCCACCGATATCAGGAACATGAACTTCTTTTAATTCTGCCGCTGCAGCCGGCGCAGGAGCCGCTGCTGCCGGAGCTTCAGCTACCGGTGCTGCAGCGGGTGCCGCACCTTCAGCTTCAAAGATCATGATCAGTGAGCCAGTGGTCACTTTATCGCCTTCAGCGATCTTGATTTCTTTTACGATACCGGCCTGAGAAGCCGGTACTTCCATAGAGGCCTTATCGCCTTCTACGGTAATCAGAGACTGTTCTTCTTCAACCTTGTCACCAACGCTTACAAGAATTTCAGTAACTTCAACCTCATCGGCACCGATGTCAGGTACATTAATTTCGATTGCCATTGCTATTTCCTACCTTGATTAAGCGTATAGTGGGTTTGTTTTTTCAGTGTCGATGTCAAATTTCTTGATAGCTTCAACTACCACAGATTTCTCTACATCACCACGTTTGGCAAGTTCAGTCAGTGCAGCTACAACAACGTAACCTGCATTCACTTCGAAGTGACGACGCAGGTTGTCACGGCTGTCTGATCGACCGAAACCATCAGTACCAAGAACTTTATAAGATTCAGCAGGAACGAATGCACGAACTTGCTCGGCGTAGTTCTTCATGTAGTCAGTCGCAGCAATTGCCGGCTCACTGCCAAGAACGGTTGTGATGTAAGGTACCTGTGCTTCTGCTTCAGGGTGCAGCATGTTGTAACGCTCAGCAGCCTGACCGTCACGAGTCAGTTCGTTGAATGACGTTACCGAGAAGACATCAGAGGCAATACCATACTCTTCGCTCAGGATAACTGCGGC
>JBNKRC010000008.1:0-23992 GCA_050296215.1 Vibrio sp.
GGTCACCGATGATAAGCTCACGCTGACCACGACCGATTGGAATCATCGAGTCTACTGATTTATAACCAGTCTGCACAGGCTGGTCTACCGATTGACGGTCGATTACACCTGGTGCAATAACTTCTACAGGAGAAGTCAGTTTTGCTTCGATAGGACCTTTACCATCAATTGGCTCACCTAGTGTGTTTACTACGCGGCCAAGCAGTTCAGGACCTACTGGTACTTCAAGAATACGACCAGTACCAGTTACTTTAGTGCCTTCCTTAAGGTCAGCATATGGGCCCATTACAACCGCACCAACCGAGTCACGCTCAAGGTTAAGTGCCAGTGCATAACGGCCACCCGGTAATTCAATCATTTCACCTTGCATCACGTCCGTCAGGCCGTGAATGCGGATGATACCATCGCTTACCGAGACGATAGTACCTTCATTGCGAGCTTCACTAACAACGTTAAAAGATTCAATACGCTGTTTAATTAGATCGCTAATTTCCGTGGAATTAAGTTGCATGCTCCAATCCCCATTAAGACTGCAATGCATCACCCAGGCGGTTCAAACGTCCACGCACTGAGTTATCGATGACTAAGTCTCCGGCTCGAATTACAACCCCACCAAGTAGGGTCTCATCTACACTGCAATTCAGCTGTACTTTGCGTTCAAGACGCGCTTCCAGTTTGTTGCTGATCTCTGCTAGCTGTGCTTTTGAAAGTTCCGCTGCTGAAACAACTTCTACTTCTGTCAGTTTTTCGTAATCACTCTTGAGTGCGAAATACTGTTCACAGACATCAGGAAGGGCCTTAAGACGGCCATTCTCAGCCATTACCTTAATCAGGTTCTGACCATATTCATCAAACTGTTCACCACAAACGGCTACAAATACTTCAGCTAACTTCTCAGCAGCCATAGAGCTGTTTAACAACTCATGAATCTGTTCGTTTTTGGTAACCTCGGCAGCAAAGGCTAACATCTCGCCCCATTGGTCGAGTTGGCCTTTTTCTACCGCAAAGTCAAATGCTGCTTTAGCATAGGGGCGTGCGATTGTTGTCAAATCAGACATTAGCGCCCCCTACGTTAAAGTTTTGCAGTAATGTTATTGAGAATATCTTTGTGCGCATCTTTATCGATTGAACGCTCAAGGATTTTCTCAGCACCAGCGACAGCCAGAGTAGCAACTTGCTTACGTAAGTCGTCACGTGCACGAACGCGTAAAGCTTCAATTTCAGCTTCTGCCTGAGCGATAATTTTATCGCGTTCGACAATAGCTTCTTCCCGAGCTTCCTCAAGAATTTGTAATTTACGCTTGTTCGCTTGATCAACTACTTCAGCAGCTGCTCGTTTTGCTTCTTTCATACGATCAGAAGCGTTAGCTTGTGCTAGACTCAGGTCTTTCTCAGCGCGTTCCGCAGCTGACAAACCTTCTGCAATTTTTTTCTGGCGCTCTTCGATGGCAGCCATCAATGGTGGCCACACATACTTCATGCAGAACCATACAAAAATTGCGAAAGCTATAGCCTGACCTAGCAGAGTAGCGTTAATGTTCACCGCCGACTCCTCTATGTTTGCAAATTAGAATAAACACTAATAAATTCAGTGCAATTTAATGCTTCTTAGCCAGCAACCGCAAACATTACATAAAGACCCAGACCTACAGAGATCATAGGGATTGCGTCCACAAGACCCATAACGATGAAGAATTGAGTACGGATTAGTGGGATAAGATCTGGTTGACGAGCAGCACCTTCCAGGTATTTACCACCTAGCATACCGATACCAACTGCTGCACCGATGGCCGCAAGGCCCATCATGATTGCTGCTGCAATGTACAAACTTTCCATATTGACTCCAAGTAATAGCTAATTGAGTATTATTGTTGAATAAATTTAATTAGTGTTCTTCTGATGCTTGAGATAAATAAACTATCGTCAGTACCATGAAGATAAATGCTTGTAGCGTGATGATCAAAATGTGGAAGATCGCCCAAGGAACTGACAATACCCATTGTGACCACCAAGGTAACAAACCTGCAATGAGGATAAAAATAAGTTCACCCGCATACATGTTACCAAACAAACGAAGACCCAGAGATACCGGCTTCGAAATCAATGTCACCCCTTCCAGAATTAAGTTAATCGGAATGAATGCCCAGTGATTAAATGGTTGTAGAGTCAGCTCTTTGGCAAACCCCACAGGTCCTTTGATTTTGAAGCTATAGAACAAAATCAAAAGGAAAACACCCAGTGCCATTGACAGCGTAATGTTAACATCAGCAGTCGGAACAACACGAAGGTAATGAATTCCCATCATACCGGCGGCATGAGGAAGGAAATCAATCGGAATCAAGTCCATTAAGTTCATCAGGAATACCCATCCGAAGATGGTGATTGCCAATGGTGCAATTAATGCACTTTTTCCGCTGAATACATCTTTTACCGTTCCATCCACAAATTCGACGAGCATTTCGACGAAACATTGCATCTTTCCGGGCACACCACTGGTCGCTTTTTTAGCAACACGAGAAAAACCCCAGATCATAAAAGCACCCAAAAGTACTGATATGGCCATAGAGTCTATATTCAGGCTCCAAAAACCTTCACCCTCGCTTAAAAACGTCAGGTGGTGTGAGATATATTCTTGAGAGGTTAGAGCGGCTTCACTTGAACCAGACATCGAATATCCTATCTATTCACGGATTAATGAAAAAAACGACGTTACGAACTGAACCACACTAGCAACACAGTAACAAATAATAAAAACACCTGCGTTGACATCCATTTTCATAAAAACAAGAATTAAAATGCCGGCAGTGATTACTAACTTGTATATATTACCGATATAGGCCCGGCCAACATCTGCATGCGCATTGTTACCAGAAGATACCTGCATATATGTATTAGCTAAAAATGTGGGAAAACTGTACGCAAGCCCCCCTAGAAAAGCAGAAAAGCTACTTTTCTCATCTACCACGTAGTAGAGAACAGTAGCTACCAGAATAAAAAAGCTTATCTGACACAAAAATGACCAAACAAACCATTTATTTAACATAAGTTACCATCCATTAACTACGTGACGATTATACATCCGACCAAATCTTTTACAATAAAGCCGAATCTACAATTTCTTTAGACATATCACAAAATACTTTGAACCATTACACGAAATTTATTAGCAAATTAACTCGTTGTACGGACTAAGATTCCAGTTTCACCGTTAAAGACTGCAGTAATTCCTCAATATTGCGGTGATCACTTAAACTTATTGTGATTTTCCCCTGTCCTTTTTCGGTAAGTACTACCGAAACATTTGCTTGCAAAATTTCACCCAATCGATGGGATAAATTCAAAGTATTGTCTGTTACCTCTGGCTTTTGAACACTTGGTTTTGGCGTTAATGTCTTTTTAACCAATTGTTCAGTCTGACGAACCGTCATCTGTTTTTTGGCAACAAGCTGGGCAACATCGACCTGGGACTGGCCTTCCAATGCAAGTAATGCTCGCGCATGCCCCATGTCTATCAGTCTATCTTCAACCAGTTTTTTGACCTGATCATCCAACTGGTTCAGACGTAATAAATTACTCACCGCCGTACGGGACTTACCAATAACGTCCGCAACCTGCTGGTGGGTTAAACTAAATTCATTTTGGATACGGGCCAAGGCCTGAGCTTCTTCAATCGCATTAAGATCTTCACGCTGAATATTCTCGATCAATGCCATTGCTATAGCAGCGCGATCATCAGCCTGTTTAACGATGCAGGGAACTTCGTCTAATCCAGCCTGTTTGGCCGCTCGCCAACGACGCTCACCGGCAATGATTTCGTAACTGTCTCCGCCCAGCGATCTGACAACGATAGGCTGAATAATTCCCTGAGACTGTATTGATGCTGAAAGTTCTTCCAGCGCCTCTGGTGACATATCTTTTCTTGGCTGGTACACACCCGGCTTCAAATGAGAGATGGCTATTTCCGTAAAATTACCATCTGAAGAAAGAGACTGGCTATGTGTCGCAACCTGCTCTCGTTCCCTGGCCAATGAGCTGGTAGACAATAATGCATCTAACCCTTTACCTAAACCACGTTTGGTCATGCGAGCGAATTCCTATTTATTTTATTATGCGGGCACTTCTTCACGACGAAGCATTTCTCCGGCCAATGCAAGATAAGCTTTTGAACCAACTGAATATTTATCATAGTACATAGCTGGCTTTCCATGACTTGGAGCTTCAGCCAGACGAACATTACGGGGAATGACCGTCCTGTATACTTTATTACCAAAATGTTTTTTCAGTTGATCGGAAACTTCGTTGGCCAATCGGTTACGAGGATCGTACATGGTGCGAAGTAAGCCTTCGATTTTCAATTTATCGTTCACTACCGCAGCAAGTTTGCTAATGGTATCCATTAACGCCGTTAAACCTTCTAATGCGAAATACTCACATTGCATTGGCACTAACACAGAGTCTGCAGCTGCCATCGCGTTGATTGTAAGAAGGTTTAGGGCTGGAGGACAATCGATAAAGATGAAATCATAGTTATCACGAACTGCAGAAAGTGCATTTTTCAAGCGAACTTCACGGGCAAAAACTTCCATCAGCTTAATTTCAGCCGCCGTTACATCACCGTTTGCAGCAACAAGATCGTAGTGACCTGTCGTTTTTTTACAACAAACCTGATCGAAATCGACATCTTCAACCAGCAAATCATATACGGTGTAATCGACCTGATATTTGTCAATGCCGCTTGCCATCGTGGCATTTCCCTGTGAATCTAAGTCAATCACCAAAACTTTACGCTTCGTTGCCGCCATTGATGCAGCCAAATTTACGCAAGTCGTCGTTTTTCCTACACCACCTTTCTGGTTGGCGATTGCAACTATTTTACCCACTTTCAGCCTCGTTAATTATTCCTTGCGCGATAAGATTACAAGATGACGCTCGCCGTCTAACTCAGGAACGGCCAATGCTTTGACTTGGGTCACACAACACCACTCAGGCAAAAGCGTTATCTCATCATTTGGCATCTGTCCTTTTAACGCAAAAAAGGTCCCAGTAGTTTCTTTGGGCAGGTGCTGACACCAATTTACCATATCTAACATGGATGCAAATGCCCTGCTGAGCACTGCATCAAATTTTTCATCTGGTTGAAACTCTTCGACACGACTCTGCACCGTCGTCACATTGGAAATCGATAACTCATGCAATACTTGCTTAATAAAACGGATACGCTTACCCAGACTATCCAACAGATAAAATGATTTATCCGGATTCATAATTGCCAGAGGTATCCCGGGCAAACCAGGGCCGGTACCAACATCAACAAAACGTTCTCCGTCGAGATAAGGACTGACCACAATACTATCCATAATATGGCGAACTAACATGTCCATAGGATCTCTTACTGAAGTCAGGTTATAGGCCTTGTTCCATTTATTGAGTAATTCCACATAACCAACCAGTTGTTGTCTCTGATGATCAGAAACGACCAGATCAGTCTGAGCAATAAGTTGATCGAGTTTTTCTCTCAACGTTGCCATTATGCTGCATCTCCTTTTTTGAGCATGCCATTTTTCTTAAGGTAAACCAGTAAAATAGAAATAGCAGCAGGCGTAATACCGGAAATACGTGAAGCAATACCTATCGTTTCCGGTTTCGCATTATTGAGCTTAATCACTACTTCATTAGAAAGCCCTTTAACCTGTTTATAATCAAGATCAACAGGTAACTTGGTATGTTCATGGCGAAGTGATTTTTCGATTTCCTCAATCTGGCGATGAATATACCCTTCGTATTTAACCTGAATTTCAACCTGCTCTGCCGCTTCGGCATCTTCTAAAGCAGGGGCAAAATGATCGAGTGTCAGCAGTTTTTTATAATCCATTTCAGGACGACGAAGCAAATCTTCACCCGAAGCTTCGCGGGATATTGGTGTTTTCAGCAGAGCATTTAACTGCTCAACATCTTTGGACTGAGGGTTAACCCACACCTCTTTGAGGCGCTGGCTTTCTTTCGCAATGTTTTCAATTTTCTGATTAAAGCGCGCCCAGCGGATATCATCAACCAGGCCGAGTTCACGGCCTTTTTCCGTTAAGCGCAGATCAGCATTATCTTCACGCAGTAACAGACGATATTCTGCACGTGAAGTAAACATACGATAGGGCTCTTTGGTTCCCAAGGTCGATAGATCGTCAATCAGAACCCCCATATAAGCCTGATCGCGTCTCGGACTCCAGCCCTCTTTGCCCTGAGTGTACAAACTCGCGTTAAGTCCGGCCATCAGCCCTTGTGCAGCAGCTTCTTCATAACCGGTTGTTCCGTTGATCTGTCCGGCAAAGAACAGACCAGAAATAAACTTCGTTTCGTAAGTTTGTTTTAAATCCCGGGGATCAAACTAATCATATTCGATTGCATAGCCAGGCCGTACTATATGCGCATTTTCAAACCCTTTCATCGAGCGGACGATTTTCACCTGAACGTCAAACGGTAAGCTGGTTGATATACCGTTCGGATATAGAGCAGTGGTAGTTAAACCTTCTGGCTCAATAAAGATCTGGTGACTGTTTTTGTCAGCAAAGCGCATAACTTTGTCTTCAATGGAAGGACAGTAGCGAGGCCCAATACCTTCAATAACACCAGCATACATCGGACTACGATCTAAATTGGCACGAATGACATCGTGGGTTTTTTCATTGGTATTGGTCACATAACATGGAATTTGCCTAGGATGCTGACTCGCATGACCTAAAAACGAAAATACCGGCATTGGATCGTCACCATACTGAACACCCAGTACGGAATAATCGACAGTATTACCATCGATCCTTGGCGGAGTACCGGTTTTTAAACGATCAACTCTGAAAGGCATTTCACGTAAACGCTGCGCTAATGCGATCGACGGAGGATCGCCTGCACGGCCGCCTGAGTGATTTTCCATACCGATATGGATCTTACCGCCCAAAAAAGTCCCGACAGTCAGTATGACCGCTTTAGAGCGAATTTTAAGACCCATCTGAGTGATAACACCCACCGCCTGATCATTTTCAACGATCAGATCATCGGCGGCTTGCTCGAATAATGTCAGATTAGGCGTATTTTCCAGTGTGCTTCTCACAAAAGCTTTATAAAGGGCACGATCAGCCTGAGCCCGGGTGGCTCTTACTGCAGGCCCTTTTGACGCATTTAAGGTGCGGAATTGAATACCTGTATGATCAATAGCATGACCCATCAATCCACCCAAAGCATCTACTTCTTTCACCAGATGCCCTTTACCGATCCCGCCAATAGCCGGGTTACAGGACATATGACCTAAGGTGTCGATATTATGAGTTAATAAAAGGGTTTTTTGCCCTGTACGAGCGGAGGCTAGAGCGGCTTCCGTTCCTGCATGACCGCCACCAACAACAATGACATCAAAGTTTTCGTGATAAAGCATGAACCGACCCCAGGTAGTCACAAAATAGGAATTTTAGCTTAAAGGACGCGTATTCTACCCTCTTTCCTAAGTCTAGAAAATCGCTTTTCTATATTTTCCTGTCACTACCGATAACTTAATATATATAAGATCTTTATATAGAGATCTTTTATTATTCTTACTATTAGGATCGACGATCTCTGTGGATAAGTGGAAAATGATCAACAAGATCATGGATCTTTAACAGATCAGAACTTGTGATCTACACATGATCTTATTGCGTATTAGCTGGGATCAAAAAGGGTAGTTATACACATACCCTTGATCATCATTAAGTTATTATTTGGATAACTAAAGGATATTAACCGAATAACACTATACTTATACACATTTGTTGTTTAAGTATGTATAGCTTGTGTGTAAATATAAACGTTAGATCTATCAGTTATCGATAAAATATTGTTTAACTTCTTCAAACCATTGTGTGGCCGCATCTTCAGGAACCGGGTGTTCTAAAACATCTATGGTAAAACAATCCACAATTGGTGTTGCGCCAATATCTTCCAGCAGGGCGAAGGCGTTTTTTCCTGCTTCACAAAAAGTGTCGTAATTTGAATCACCAATAGCAACTACGGCAAATTTCAGCTGGCTGGTATTGGGTGGTGTATTGTGTAATTCAGCGATAAACGGCTGGATATTGTCTGGGAAATCACCAGCACCATGAGTTGATGTGACGATTAACCACGTACCCTTGGCTGGGATCTCTGATAAGGCGGGCTGATTGTGAATCTGACATTCTTTTCCGAGCTCTTGTAATAATTCATATAGTTGATCGCCGACATATTCAGCACTGCCTAACGTGCTGCCTGTGATGATATGGATCATTTTGCTTCCTTTGGAGTGATATTTCTTAGGTCTACTTATATTGTTGAAGTGTAGTATAAGCTCAGGCCGGGAAAAAGATAACGTCGAATATCTTGTGGGTAAATAGTGAGTTTTCTCTTTTATTCTTTTCTAATTATTTAGTTATCTTATTTAGTCTGTCTGTTAATAACTCTCTGCATTCGTTATTCCTTCATTCCACTGTCATCTTACGCAACTAAGGTCTGTTCATCTTGTGGCAATGTGGCTCGAAGTTTGCTTTTCGTCTTAATACCGTCTTGAAATTTTATCGATGATAGCTCGGGAATGGGCTCTTTATTTCGGTCGGTTAGATTAATTCAAATAATAAATAAGGGCATCGATGAACGTCATGGAATGCCTTCCATGATTGTCGTGTCAAATAGGATGGAACGCCCATGGAAAAAATTAGTAGGGACTACGATTCAGGTGTTTATTTTGATGAACTGATAGATAATTCTGGATCTCCTCGAAAGTCAGCGAAACAACTGCTCAAATATATAGAATCCCTTCCAAAAGAAGAACTTGAAAAGCGAAAGCTAACGGCAGAAGCTACAGTTCAAGAGATGGGAATCAGTTTTACTGTTTATACCGAAGAGGGAAATATCGATCGGGCATGGCCATTTGATATTATTCCCCGCACTATTGATGCGGAAGATTGGCGTATCGCCGAGGCCGGGCTTAAGCAGCGATTGACCGCTCTGAATCGCTTTATTGATGACCTTTATCACGATCAACTTTGCATCAAAGATGGGATTATTCCAGAGCATATTATCAAAGAATCGAAAAATTTCCGTCCTGAATGTATAGGGGTATCGCCTGCTTTTGGGGTGTGGGCCCATATATGTGGCACCGATTTGGTGCGTGCCGATGATGGTGAGTTCTATGTTCTGGAAGATAATTTGCGGGTTCCTTCCGGAGTTTCTTACATGCTCGAAAACAGAGCGATTACTAAACGGGTTCTGCCTGAGCTGTTTGAAAACGACGATATTCTTCCGGTTGATTCTTATACTGAACAATTGTTTGAAACCCTGTCAGCTATTTCACCACGCCAAATTGAAAAACCGGAGATCGTGGTCTTAACCCCGGGTATTTATAATTCCGCCTATTTTGAACATGCTTTTCTTGCTCAGCAGATGGGGGTTGAACTGGTTGAGGGTGGGGATCTGTTTGTCGGATCCGATGACTGTGTATACATGAAGACCATTTATGGTCCGGAACGAGTTGATGTGATCTACCGTCGCATTGATGACATGTTTATCGATCCTGAAGAATTTAACCCTGATTCCATGCTAGGGGTTCCCGGGTTAATGAGATCCTGGCGGAGCGGTAATGTCGCGCTGGCTAACGCTCCGGGTGCCGGCGTGGCTGATGATAAAGTTGTTTATGCCTATGTACCTCAGTTGATCCGCTACTACCTAAACGAAGAGCCGATCCTTAAAAATGTTGAAACATTTTTATGTGAAGATCGTGAACAACGGGAATATGTTCTGCAAAACCTGGATAAACTGGTGGTTAAACCAGCAAATGAATCTGGCGGTTATGGCATGTTGGTTGGACCCCATTCAACCAAAGAAGAGCAGGATGTATTTGCCAGACTTATAACCGAAAATCCACGCAATTATATCGCTCAGCCAACACTAAAACTTTCTACTGCGCCAATTTTAACCAGCGATGGGACTATTGAGCCGCGTCACTTAGATCTCAGACCTTTCATTTTGCAGAGCAATAAAACCTATGTCACGACGGGTGGATTAACCCGGGTTGCAATGAAAAAAGGTTCTCTGGTGGTGAATTCATCGCAGGGTGGCGGAAGTAAAGATACATGGATTGTTGAGACAAAGGGAGAATAGGCAATGTTATCGAGAGTAGCTGAGCGTTTGTACTGGAGTGCCCGTTATCTGGAGCGTGTAGAGAACATTGCCCGCTTATTAACGGTATATGATGAATTGCTGTTCGATTTACCAAAAGATATCAAATTTTCCTGGCATAACCTGATTGAAATCAACGGCAGTGTTGATGATTTTAACGCGCTGTACAAAGTAAATGGCGAGCGCAATGTGGTTAAGTTCTTAATCGCAGATGTGGATAATCCAAGTTCATTACTTTCTTCATTACGCATGGTCAGGGAGAATATCCGGACTTCACGGGATGTGGTTCCGGCGGAAACCTGGGAACTGATCAACGAACTTGACCTGTTTGCGAAAAAGAATATCTATAAAGGCATTAACCGTTCAGAGCGGCACGCTTATCTCAATACGGTGATTGAAGGGTGCCAGAAAATAATGGGATTGCTGACCGGAGCGATGAGTCGTGATGCCGGCTGGAGTTTTTTTATCATGGGACGTTATTTAGAGCGTGCCGATATGAATACCCGGATTCTGGATTCAGGTATTTCTGTTATGAGGCAATCTCAGATGGAAGAGAAGGTTCAGCTCGGTCAGGTAGTTTGGTCAAAGGTTCTTAAATCACAGAGTGCTTATCTCAACTATCGCCGGACGATCAGGACTTCTGTTCACGGAGCAACGGCTGCCACTTTTCTGATGACTGACCCTTATTTTCCGCGTTCGCAGCAATTCTGCCTGACACAAATTAAAATTGCGGCGGAATATCTGCCACGTTCAGCAGATATTATTGAGCAGGTCGATGGATTGCTCAGTAGAACCCATGGTGTTGAACGTTCTGAAGATCTCAATGTGTCGTTCAGCGATTACCTGAATGATGTTCAGGTCGAGATCATTTCGCTGCATCAGCATATTAGTCAAACCTGGTTTAACTTTTCTCAAGGAGTGGCGGTATGACCATTCGTGTTGCTATTCAGCACAAAACCCATTACGAATTTGATCGTTTGGTGAATGTTTCTCCGCATGTGTTGCGCCTGCGTCCTGCTCCTCATTCTCGTACACATATTCATGGTTATTCACTTAAGGTGACGCCGGAGAATCATTTTATCAACTGGCAACAGGATCCGTTTGGTAACTATCAGGCACGGTTAGTTTTCCCTGAAAAAACCAAATCAATGAGTTTTGAGGTGGAAGTTATCGCGGATATGACCGTGATAAATCCCTTCGACTTTTTTATTGAAGAGTATGCGGAAACCTTTCCCTTTAAGTATGACAAAGTACTTAAAGGTGAATTGGCGCCATATCTCGAGTTGTCAGATGGTGGCGATGATTTAGACGCGTGGCTTGCTAGCATAGATACAACAAAGGATACTGCGATTGTGGATTTCCTGGTTGCGTTAAATAGCCGTTTAGCGTCTGAAATTGCGTATGGTATCCGTATGGAGCCCGGGGTTCAGAGTTGCGAAGAAACACTGACGCTGAAAAAAGGTTCATGTCGTGATACTGCCTGGTTACTGGTACAGATTCTGCGTCATTTAGGATTAGCGGCCCGCTTTGCTTCCGGATATTTAGTTCAGTTAACGGCTGATGTGGCGGCTTTGGATGGCCCCTCAGGACCAACAGAAGACTTTACCGATCTTCATGCCTGGTGCGAAGTGTATATTCCCGGAGCCGGCTGGATTGGTCTTGATCCAACCAGTGGATTGTTTGCCGGAGAAGGGCATATTCCACTGGCGTGCACTGCCGATCCGGTCTCTGCGGCTCCGATTACCGGATTCACCGATAAATGTGAGTGTGAGTTTAGCTATGAAAACATAGTGACCCGTATCCATGAAGACCCCCGGGTAACCAAACCTTACAGTGATGAAGAGTGGGAAAATATTAAGTCTCTGGGTGAAGCTGTAGATGCGGATCTGGAAGCGGGTGATGTTCGCTTAACCATGGGCGGTGAACCAACGTTTGTTTCTATTGACGATATGGACTCGGATCAGTGGAATACCGAAGCTTTGGGCGCGGATAAACTGACTCGTGCCAAGGATCTGCTATTACGTTTAAAAGAGACGTTTGCCTCAAACGGATTTATCCATTACGGGCAAGGGAAGTGGTACCCGGGTGAAGAACTGCCTCGTTGGGCATTAGGCTGTTTCTGGCGTACGGATGGGGAACCGCTCTGGCATAACCGTGATTTACTGGCTCGTGTCGATAAGAACTACCGGCACGATGAACCGGAAGCTAAGGAATTTGGTCTTGGGTTATGTCGGTTACTTGGTATTGAGAGTCGTTACCTTCAGCCTGCTTTTGAAGATACGCTCTACTATTTGTGGCTGGAACGGTCACTGCCTGAGGGTGTGAATCCGAGAAAAGCTGAGCTGAGTGATGATCTGGAACGTCGCCGTCTGGCTAAGTTGTTAAGCCGAGGACTGGAAAAGGCGAGTGGTTATGTTTTACCAATTGAACATAATGGTTTCGGATGGCAAAGTTCGTTATGGCCGATGAGATCGGATGTGATTACGTTGATTCCTGGTGATAGTCCGATGGGGTTCCGTTTGCCGCTCAATTCACTACCTGCCGTCGCCGAAGAGGATATACAGCCGGAGCATGATCCATTTGAACCCAGAGATGAACTGCCTAAATATACGCCTGCAACCTGTGGTTCGGTAACTGAACGGGTAGCTCAGGTTCAGCAGCCACAAAAGTCATCAGCCAAGACAGAGATCCAGACCCGTAATGTTGTGCGGACATCGCTCTGTTTTGAAGCCAGGGAAGGGCGGTTACATGTATTTTTCCCGCCTCTGACTCACCTGGAACATTACGTTGAGCTATTACACCATATCGAGTCTGTGGCGGATCAAATGAATATGCCGGTTGTGATTGAAGGTTATGAACCGCCAAAAGATTACCGCATTCAGAAGCTGCTAATTACGCCTGATCCCGGTGTTATTGAAGTCAATATCCACCCGGCAAAAAACTGGAGCGAACTGGTATTTAATACGGAAACACTTTATCACCAGGCCTATCTGTCCCGCCTGGGTACTGAGAAGTTTATGCTGGATGGCCGACATGCCGGAACCGGTGGCGGTAACCATGTAACCCTGGGGGGCGTAACCCCGGCGGATAGCCCGTTACTGCGTCGTCCGGATTTGTTGCGCAGCTTAGTGACATACTGGCAGCATCATCCGGGGCTCTCTTATCTGTTTTCCGGAATGTTTATCGGGCCGACCAGTCAGGCTCCGAGGCCGGATGAAGGTCGTGATGAAGCGCTATATGAGATGGAAATCGCCTTCCAGAACTTCCCTGAAGGTGTAGTAGAACAACCCTGGCTGGTTGATCGCTTAATGCGTAACTTACTGGTGGATATTACCGGTAATACCCATCGCTCCGAGTTTTGTATTGATAAACTTTATGCTGCCGGAACCAGCAGCGGCCGTCAGGGAATACTGGAGTTTCGTGGTTTCGAAATGCCTCCGCACGCGCGTATGTCTCTGGTACAGATATTACTGTTACGCTGTCTGGTGGCGCGTTTCTGGAAAGAACCTTATAAAAAACCGCTAGTCCGCTGGGGTACCTCATTACACGATAAATTTATGATGCCGCATTATGTCTGGCAGGACATCAAAGAGGTTGTTGATGATCTGCAGAGCCATGGTTATCCCTTTAAACTCGAATGGTTAGCTCCATTTGAAGAATTCCGTTTCCCTCATTACGGGCGGCTAAATGTGGGTGATATTGAACTGGAACTGCGTTGGGCTATTGAACCATGGCATGTACTTGGTGAAGAAATTACTCAATCGGGAACGGCTCGTTATGTTGATTCGTCTGTTGAACGACTTCAGATTCGTCTGAGCGGATTTACAGAAGGGCGTTATGTGGTTGCCTGTAACGGGCGTCGTATACCGTTACGTTCAACCGGCAGAAAAGGAGAAGCCGTTGGTGCGGTCCGTTATAAGGCCTGGGCTCCTCCGTCAGCATTACATCCGACAGTAGGCATGGATACGCCTTTGGTGTTTGATGTGATTGATACCTGGAACGGGATATCGGTTGGTGGCTGTACTTACCATGTAAGTCATCCCGGTGGCCGTAGTTATGATACCCGTCCGGTTAACTCCAATGAGGCTGAAGCTCGTCGCATAAACCGCTTCTGGGATCATGGTTTTACTCAGGGAACGTTGACACCACCACCTGAATATCAGGCGTTGCGTCACTTCTATCCAAACGAGTGTATACCAAAACCAATGGCGCCACCGGAAGAGGACGTTAGTTATGAATATCCGCATACTTTAGACTTACGTAAGCGGTATACTAGGCTTTAATTTGTATAAATTCAGGTAGCCATAAGGCGTATCATGCAGAAATTTCCGCCACTAACTGAAAGTGAGAGCCAAAACCAAAGCCAGAAATCAGGTGGTTTGACTCTCGCTTGTTATCCTCAAGTTCCGTTTGCTTATGACGAAGCTTTTAATGATGGGCGAGTGAGTCGCCCTCATTGGAAACTGGTATTGGATAATCTGAGTACTTTGGGAGCGGAAGGAATACATGATCGTCAGATCCGGGCCCAGCGTATATTACGTGATGACGGGGCAACGTATGATCTTAAAAGTGATCCGCTTTCTCCGTCAGTCTGGTCGTTAGATATTGTTCCTTATGTCATTGAGCAAAGTGACTGGAAGCGTATTGAAGCCGGGATCAACCAGCGTTCCAGACTGTTTGATCTGATGTTTAAAGATATTTACGGTGAACAGAGACTGATTAAAGAGGGAATCGTTCCTTCTGAAATCATTTTCAGTCATCCGGGTTTTTTACGTCAGTGCCACCATGTGTCGATACCATTTGAAAAGCAGCTGATTTTACATGCAGTCGATATCGTTCGTGATCAACATGGTAATCCGGTCATTATCGGCGACCGGACTCAGGCTCCGAGCGGTTTCGGCTATGCGTTAGAAAACCGGACTGTGGTTTCGCGTGTTATGCCAAGCCTGTTCCGCAGCAGTCATGTACGCCGTTTATCGCATTTCTTTAATACTTTAAGAACCACGCTGACCCGGCTCGCCAGTCACAAAACGGATACTCCGCGTATTGTTGTGCTGACTCCCGGGGCTTACAGCAGTACTTATTTTGAACATGCTTTTCTTGCTAACTATCTGGGGTATTCCTTAGTGCAGGGTGGAGACCTGACGGTTCGTAATGGCAAAGTATGGATGAAGTCATTGCAGGGGTTGACTCAGGTTGATGTCATTTTACGCCGGATGGATGATTCCTACTGTGATCAGGCAGAACTAAGGGCAGATTCCATGTTAGGCGTTCCCGGATTACTGGAAGTCGTCAGGGCCGGAAATGTGGTATTAGCCAATCCGTTGGGGTCCGGGGTGCTTGAAGCTCCGGCATTGATGGCTTTCTTACCGAAAATAAGTCAGTTTTTGCTCGGTGAACCCTTACAGATTAATAACGTGCAGACCTGGTGGTGTGGTAATCAGGCTGACTTTGATTATGTAAAAGCC
This sequence comes from Vibrio sp., assembly GCA_050296215.1. GTDB lineage: Bacteria > Pseudomonadota > Gammaproteobacteria > Enterobacterales > Vibrionaceae > Vibrio. The sequence continues at coordinate 15,642 of JBNKRC010000008.1, forward strand.
AATATTGATTCGTTAATTGTTAAACCCGCTTACCGCAGTTTTAGCAGTAAGAGTTTTTATGGCCATAGTTTAAATGATCAGCAGAAGCAGCAATTAATTGAGAAAATCAGTAAACAGCCGCACAAATATGTTGCGCAAAGTTATATCCCCGGTTCACAGACGCCGATTTGGTCTGATGGCAAGTTTGAGTCCAGACCCAGCCTATTACGTCTGTTTTCCGTTTCTGGCAGCGATAATACTTATGAAGTGATGCCGGGTGGCTTAGCCCGGGCTGCTGCCAGTACTCAGGAATATATTGTCTCCAAACTGTCAGGTTCGTGGAGTAAAGATGCCTGGGTATTATCTGACGGGCCAGATTTCACTCATCAGTCGTTACTGGATAAGGCGCCGATTATCGGAGGAGCGGAACAGTCGAACCTGCCAAGTCGGGTAGTCGAAAATCTGTTCTGGTTTGGCCGTTATGCGGAGCGCGCTGAGATTAATCTGCGATTGATGCGTACCGTCTTTATGCAGCTTAATGGTATTGATCCGTTACCGATAGAGAGTCGGGATGTGCTGCTGAAAGCCTTATCGACTCAGACGGGATGTACCCCCGGTTTTCTTACCGAAGAGACGGAATTACTCGAAAAGCCAAATGATGAACTGGCTGATATTGTTGTCAATGCGAACCGGGTTGGTTCGATTAAATCTAACCTGCTGGCTATGCTTGCGTGTGGTGAGCAGGTTAAAGAGATGCTTTCGGCTGATACTCGAATCATTCTTAATGAATTACGTGACCATATTAATGATGTCGATCGGGCCTATAGTGATGGGTTACCGGCTGTGCCGGAAGAGTCACTGGATAGCTTGGTGACTTCTTTGCTTGCGCTTTCCGGTCTTAATCATGAAAGTATGCTGCGCGGGTTGGACTGGACATTCCAGGAAATAGGACGGCGGACTGAACGGGCATTACAAACCGCCACATTACTTAAATCTACACTGACAATACCATTAGCGCCGATGCAACAGCAGCAGGTACTGGAGTCGGTATTACTGAGCGTTGAAGCATTGATCTCTTTCCGCCGCCGTTATCGTACCCGGGCTCGGGTTGCGTTTGGTCTGGACTTGTTAATGGTTGACCCAACCAACCCGCGCTCTTTGGTCTATCAGGTTGAGCAATTACGCAATTATTTAAAAGTGTTACCTCAGACCGGAGGATTTACGCCGGGCGGGTTATCGGCAGAGAGTAAACTGATTATCAAAGCGGAGAATTTAATTCAGCTGGCTGATCTGGATGAGTTAGCCCGGGTCGATGATATGGATGAGAGCCGGATTAAGTTAACCCGTTTAATGGTTGAAGTAACGGATATTCTCGAACAGTTTACCTCTTCACTCAGCGACAAATATTTTGACCATACTGCCGGACCACAGCAATTGGTCAAACCAAAATGGAAACTGGATGTATGAGATACAGAGTCAGGCATACGACCGAATATAAGTATGGTGCACCGGTAACCTTATGTTACAACATGGCTCATTTGCTGCCCAGAAATACGCTTAATCAGCGTTGTTCGTCGCGGAGAATCAATGTCAGCCCGACGCCGATTTATCAACGTGAAGGCATGGATTATTTTGGTAATTCCACGTTCTATTTTTCTATTCAGGAACCGCATTCCCGGTTGGTGATTGATGTTGTCAGCTATTTCGAAATAGAAAATACCAATCACAACAAGTTGGTGGACACTCACTTACTTACCTGCGGTGAAGTGAGAGCCATGCTGGCAAACCCGATGAGTGCCGACATCAGAATGGTTAAAGAGTTCGTACTGAATTCCGCTCAGATCCGTACGTCAAAAGTGCTTGCTGCATACGCGCGTGATATCTTTAGTGATCGTAAACCTATCCTGTCAGCCGCCATGGAGTTTACCAAAAAGATTTTTGAAGAATTTGCGTTTGATCCGAGTGCTACCAATGTTACTACTCCTCCGGAACAGGTATTAAAAGAGAAGCGCGGAGTCTGTCAGGACTTTGCCCATTTGGCGATTGCCTGTATCCGTTCCGTCGGGCTGCCGGCACGTTATATGAGTGGATATATTGAGACATTACCGCCACCCGGGCAGGAGAAACTGGTCGGCGCCGATGCTTCCCATGCCTGGTTTGCCATTTATATTCCGGATTTGGGGTGGGTTGAGTTTGATCCAACCAATAACATCATGCCGTCGGATCAACATATCGTGACGGCATGGGGACGTGATTATTCGGATGTTACTCCACTCCAGGGAGTGATCTTCGATGGCGGTGATTCACAGGTGCTGAATGTGTCAGTGGATGTGGCCCGCATCTGAAAGATCAATACCCGTGCCCGGGCAGAGCACGGCTACCGGTACTGACGTGCCGGATTTACTTCCCGATACAGAATGAAGAGAAGATGCGTCCCAGCAGGTCATCAGAACTGAATTCACCGGTAATTTCATTCAGATGCTGCTGTGCTAAACGTAATTCTTCTGCCAGAATTTCGCCGGCCATATAACTTTCAAGCTGCTGCTGGCCGATATCAAGGTGTTGGGCGGCTTTTTCCAGAGCATCCAGGTGACGACGGCGGGCCATAAAGCTGCCTTCCTGCCCGCCCTGGAAGCCCATGCACTCTTTCAGATGCGTCTTCAGATCCTCAACCCCCTGACCTGTTTTCGCCGACAGGCGGATCAGCGTCGGATTACTGACATGACAAATACCCAATTCTTCGTCGGTTTGATCAACTTTATTACGGATCACGGTCATACCGATATTTTCCGGTAAGCGATCGACAAAATCCGGCCAGATATCTTTCGGATCGGTCGCATTGGTGGTGGTGCCATCTACCATAAACAGTACCCGATCGGCCTGTTCGATTTCTTGCCATGCCCGTTCAATACCGATGCGTTCGACTTCATCGGAAGCCTCCCTCAGGCCTGCAGTATCAATAATATGTAAAGGCATACCATCAATATGGATATGTTCACGTAATACATCACGGGTGGTGCCGGCAATATCCGTGACAATCGCGGAGTCTTTGCCCGAAAGGGCATTCAGCAGGCTGGACTTACCGGCATTAGGCCGGCCTGCGATGACCACTTTCATCCCTTCGCGCATAATTGCACCCTGGTTAGCTTCACTGCGAACCGCTTCCAGGTTATCGATAATGATTTGCAGATCGCCCGCCACTTTACCATCGCCAAGAAAGTCGATTTCCTCTTCAGGAAAATCAATCGCGGATTCAACGTAAATACGCAGATGAATTAATGATTCCACTAAGGTATGGATGCGGGAGGAAAATTGTCCCTGAAGTGATTTTAGCGCTGACTTGGCAGCCTCTTCTGAACTGGCATCGATTAAATCGGCAATGGCTTCAGCCTGGGTCAGATCGAGCTTATCGTTCAGGAAAGCCCGCTCGGAAAATTCACCCGGCCGGGCGGCGCGGATGCCCGGAATCTGAAGTATTCGTTTGATCAGCATATCCATAACGACCGGACCACCATGTCCTTGCAGCTCAAGCACATCTTCACCGGTAAAAGAGTTCGGATTGGGGAAGAACAACGCTATACCCTGGTCCAGTTCCAGACCATTTTCATCGGTAAACGGTAAATATTCAGCATAGCGTGCACGCAATGATTTGCCGGTTACCGCAAGCGCCACTTGCGCTGCGTGTGGACCGGAAACGCGAATAATTCCGACACCGCCTCGACCGAGGGGCGTCGCCTGAGCAACGATGGTATCTGTAGTCATAATATGCTGTCTTATGGTGTTCATTAGTGTCATTGATGCAATTGTAATCAGAGCAAAATAAAAAGGCGACCTTTTGGCCGCCTTTCTCTAATCATCAGACTATTTCTTAGAGTGTAAGCCTTTTTTCTCCAACGACCGGTAAATCAGGGTTTGTTGGATCAGGGTCACGATATTCGATACCAGATAGTAAAGTACCAGACCTGAAGGGAAGAACAGGAAGAACGCCGAGAACATCACCGGCATAAACATCATGATCTTCTGTTGCATCGGATCCGTTACGGTTGTCGGGCTCATCTTCTGAATGATGAACATACTGATACCCATCAGAATCGGAAGGATATAATAAGGATCCTGTGCTGATAAGTCGTGAATCCAGCCAAAGAATGGTGAATGACGCAGTTCAACCGATTCCATCAATGCCCAGTACAGTGAAATAAAGATTGGCATCTGGAACATGATCGGTAAACAACCACCAAGAGGGTTTACTTTCTCTTTCTTATACAGTTCCATCATTTCCTGGCTCATGCGCTGACGGTCATCGCCGATACGCTCACGCATAGCCTGCAATTTAGGTTGCAGCATGCGCATTTTCGCCATAGAAGTGTACTGAGCTTTAGTTAACGGATACATACCGCCACGAACGATGAAGGTCAGGCAGATAATTGCGACACCCCAGTTCACAACAATGGTCTGTACCATAGAAAGTAACCAGTGCAGAGGTTTAGCCAGGAACCATAACCAACCATAATCAACGACAAGATCCAGGTTTGGTGCCGTTGCTGCCATTTGATTTTGTAGTTTAGGTCCAACCCATAGCGTGGCATTGAACGTAGTGCTCTGGCCGCTTGCAACAACACGGTTTGGCTCTTTAATACCAATATCACCAAGATTACCGATAACACGGGAGAATAATTTTGATTCTGGTGCGTTACGTGGAATCCAGGCGGTTGCGAAGTAGTGCTGAATCATCGCTGCCCAGCCCTGACCATTAACCAATGTTTCGTTCAGGTTGTGGTCTTCCATGTCACTAAAGCTGAATTTTTTGTAGCGGGTATCTTCAGAAGAGTATGCGCCACCACGATAGGTCGGCATTGCCAGGCTACCGCCTGAATCAACCAGATTCTGACGCAGATGAGCATAGATACCTACTTCAGCATTTTTATCCGACTGGTTATTGATATCGAATTTTACATCGATAGCATAACTATTACGCTTAAGAATAAAGGTTTTGGTGTAGGTAATGCCATTTTCCTGATAAGTCAGCGGGATAGACAGTTCATTCTGACCTTCTGCCAGAGTATAGCTGGTTTGAGCTGCCTGGTAGGTAGGGCGGCCATTGCTGCGGTCGATACCTTGTGGGCCAATAATGCCGCTTTGGGCAATAAATTTGTGCTCATCGGTATTCTGCAGAAGAACAAATGGCTGGTCTGAATTCAGCTCAGCTGCATATTGATTAAGTTTTGCCGAAACAACATCACCGCCGACTGTGTCGATAGACAGAGTTAGGACATCCGTTGTTACAGTAATAACTTTATCTGCAGCACTTTGAGTTGAAATCGCTTCAAATTCACCAGAAGTAGAAGAGGCAGGTACTGAGCTACTTGTTTGTGACTGTTCAATTACCTGAGGCGCTGGATTCTTATCTACTTGCCATTGTTGGAATAGTAAAAAAGAGACCACAGCCAAAGCAATTAACAGGATATTACGTTGAGAATCCATTGTTATTTATCTCTGTCTTGTTTTTGGTTGGGTGGAACGGGGTCATACCCTCCATCATTCAATGGATGGCATTTTAATAGACGTTTGCCTGATAACCAACACCCTTTTATAAAACCGTGAGCTTTCAATGCTTCTATTGCGTATCGAGAGCAGGTTGGGGTAAAGCGACACCTCGGCCCGATTAGAGGACTAATCAGCCACCTGTAGACGTAGATTAGTCCGATGACTATCCACGAGAAGGGCGAGACAGGCGTTGCCATAATTTATCAAACAACCTAAATATTTCCTCATTGCTTAACTCCTGAACGCTCTTCTTCGCAATTACGACAAAATCTTTGTTAGGTAGCTGATGCTGTTTTAAACGAAAGCTTTCACGAGCCAGACGTTTAAATCGATTGCGGCCAACGGCAGTTTTTATCTGCTTTTTGGGAACGGCTAAACCTAATCGCGGATGAGAGAGAGAGTTGTTACGTGCAATGATGGTGAAATGAGGCGAGCCAGCACTGTGAGCTTGCTGGAATACATTTTTATAATGCTCGGGAGTTAACAGACGTAACTCCCGATGAAAGGTGTGCTTATTCAAAATAATTAATTTTTATTTTGATAGGCGAGCACGACCTTTAGCACGACGTGCGTTAATTACTTTACGACCGTTCTTTGTCGCCATGCGAGCACGGAAACCGTGAGTGCGTTTGCGCTTTAGAACTGTAGGTTGAAAAGTGCGTTTCATTGTTTTTACCTTACTGATCAGTAGTTTTTAGGTTTGTTAAACCCGGCGTGGGTCTAGCGTCCATAGTCTAAATAAGAGAACAGACATTCCGACGCCTCTCAACAAAGAGGCGGAATTGTAATCACAGACACTAATAGTGTCAATGATTGGCTGGTGTCGATAGATGAATCTTTTCAATATACATCGAAAATATCCCCCGACCCATGCCCGATTGGTCGCTGGATTATACGCCTGGTGAGTAAAATCTCAAGGATCTATCGTTGATCTTCATTTTACAACTGTGTGAACTCTGAGCATTAAATGTGGATAATCTGGCCTTTATTTGTGAATAATTTTTAAATTTGGTCGTTTTGTATGTATAAGAGGTGGATTTTCATAGAAAATTTATTTTTAGCTGCCTGGGTATAAAAAAGAGAAGTCTAAATGTGAATAACTTTGTTAAATCTTGAAATCCAGACAAGGTAAATATTCAAAACTTGATCGCACCTTTGATGAAAGTGCAAACTGAGCTGGGGATAACTTTCTGCTGATCATTGATTTTGTGGATCACTATGTGGGTAAACTTGGTTTAATCTGTGTGGATCAAACGAAATTAGTAAAAAAAGTGTGAATAACTTTGATCTTTGAATAAAGATCATGCAACTAACGCTGGAGATCTTATTTGTCAGCGGGTAAAATTGCCGGTCTTTAAATGATCATAAACGATGAGTGAGGGCAACGTGTCATCTTCTCTTTGGTTGCAGTGTTTGCAACAGCTTCAAGAAGAGCTACCAGCTACAGAATTCAGCATGTGGGTCAGACCACTACAAGCTGAGCTAAATGACAATACTCTCACCTTATTTGCACCTAACCGCTTCGTGCTTGATTGGGTTCGTGACAAGTATTTGCATCATATTAACCGTTTGCTGAAAGAGTACTGCGGTAATGATGTTCCCAGCTTACATTTTGAAGTTGGCAGCCGGTCAGTGGCTCCGCAACAAACTGTATCGACCAGAACCAAAGCCGATGTTGCCGCAGAAAGTTCGGCACCGGCTCAGCTTCAGGCAAGAAAATCGGTTCATAAAACATGGGATGATGATCGTGCTCCCGTCGAGATAAATCATCGTTCTAATGTTAATCCTAAGCATAAGTTCAATAATTTCGTTGAAGGTAAGTCTAACCAGCTTGGTTTGGCGGCGGCTAAACAGGTTGCGGATAATCCTGGTGCCGCATACAACCCGCTGTTTCTTTATGGCGGGACCGGTTTAGGTAAAACACACTTATTGCATGCGGTAGGTAACGCGATTGTCGACAACAATCCGAATGCGAAAGTGGTTTATATGCATTCCGAGCGCTTTGTGCAGGATATGGTTAAAGCCCTGCAAAACAATGCGATCGAAGAATTCAAACGCTATTACCGCAGTGTCGATGCATTGCTGATCGATGATATTCAGTTTTTTGCCAATAAAGAGCGTTCTCAGGAAGAGTTTTTCCACACCTTTAATGCGTTGCTGGAAGGTAATCAGCAAATCATTTTGACCTCTGACCGTTATCCGAAAGAAATTAACGGGGTAGAAGACCGTCTTAAATCCCGTTTTGGCTGGGGATTAACGGTTGCGATTGAACCGCCTGAGCTGGAAACCCGGGTCGCCATTCTGATGAAAAAAGCGGAAGACCATCAGATTCATCTTGCTGATGAAGTGGCTTTCTTTATTGCTAAACGTTTACGTTCTAATGTTCGTGAACTCGAAGGTGCATTAAATCGCGTGATTGCCAATGCTAACTTTACCGGCCGTCCGATTACCATTGATTTTGTTCGCGAAGCTCTGCGGGATCTGCTTGCTCTGCAAGAGAAGTTAGTTACGATAGACAATATTCAGAAAACAGTAGCTGAATATTACAAAATCAAGGTGGCGGATCTGCTGTCTAAACGCCGTTCCCGATCCGTGGCGCGTCCGCGCCAGCTGGCAATGGCACTGGCTAAAGAACTGACCAACCATAGTCTGCCGGAAATCGGAGACGCGTTTGGTGGCCGTGATCATACGACGGTATTGCATGCCTGCCGTAAAATAGAACAGCTTCGGGAAGAGAGTCACGATATTAAAGAAGATTATTCTAATCTTATTCGTACATTATCTTCCTGATCCGTCGATTACCCATAACTCAGACAGATCTTCATCAT
>JBNKRC010000009.1:0-23180 GCA_050296215.1 Vibrio sp.
ATTGTTGATGGCGTGATTAAAGCGATTTTGCCAGGCACCGATTTGAGCCCGGTGACTATCGACAAACTTCAATGCGGTATCAATAACAGCCACAGCCTGCTGGGCACCACCAACATCGGTGATATCAATATCATCCACCCTTTCATAGCCACGCAAACCGATCTGCAATTCGTTCGCCAGTCCCCCGGAAAGGGATAATGTTCCCTGCGTTTCCTTTCCGGCCATATAAATCTGTAACTGACCATCCTGATTCACCGACGCCGATACTTTATCCGTCTGACCGTTGATGTAGGTAGCAAGCTGCTCAATATCGTCACCCGCTTTCGCCCGGACAGAAATCATCTGCTGTTGCCCATGACGATCGATATAACCAATTTGCAGATCATTACCGGCGGCAGAAACTTGCCAGTTATGATCCGTTTTAACCCTGGCCTGATAGCTGAAACCACCCATATCAATCGTATCGGTTCGCATATTCTGCAACGACACCTGTACCGCTTCCCCCGATCCGGCCCCGATCTGAAAAGAGGCTTTACCGAAGTGGCCATTGAGCAGCTTGTTACCTCCAAACGAGGTTGTTTCTGCAATCCGGTTAAGTTCATCGTTTAATGCTGAGAATTCCTGCTGCAGTGCGTGGCGGTCTTCTGCGGTATTCGCACCGTTACTTGACTGCAGGGACAGATCCCGCATTCGCTGGAGCAACTGCGTACTTTCCTGAAGACCACCTTCTGCAGTCTGCAGAATTGAAATACCATCATTTGCATTACGCACCGCGACATCCAGCCCGCTCATCTGAGTGGTCAGACGGTTCGATATCTGCAGCCCGGCCGCATCATCTTTGGCACTATTAATCCGGTTTCCGGACGCAAGACGTTCGAGCGCCTGATTCAGTAAATCGCCCGAATTGGTCAAATGTCTCTGAATGGTCAACGCCGGAACGTTGGTATTCACCGTAATAGCCATATCTCAACCTTTTAATGCTGTTAGGTAATCTATCGGATGAATGAAGGAAAACTTGAGTACAGAAATGATAAAAGCCGGTAAACGGAGATCCGTCTATCGGCCTTTCATTGGTAAAAATCGCAAGTGCAGGTGTTTTCAGGCAGCACAACACTACTTAACGGTTAAGCTCTGTAACATCTCTTCAGAGGGGGCAAAAGTAAACACACCGGTAACCGCCTGAGTAAAACGTAACATCTGATCGGTTTTACCATCAGTGTCGCCATACATGCTACGTAACATTTCCCGGAAGTTGTACGCGGTGTTGCAATAGGCAATAAACACTAAACCATGTTCACCACTGACCGTACCATAAGGCAGACTATGACGAACAATTTTCAGTCCTTTGCCTTCTTTCTTGATATCAACCCGGCCTACATGCGAGGCGGCAGGTACTTCATCCAGCTCCACGGAATCAGGTTTAGTCCGGCCAATCACTTTTTCCTGCGCCGCGATACTCAGGCGTTCCCATGCAGGCAGGTTATGAACGAAGCGTTGCAGCATCACATAACTTCCTCCTTCAAATTCACCCTGAGGAATAATGGCCACTTCCTGACGGGCATTTGCTTTCGGATTTTCGGTTCCGTCGATAAAACCGATCATATCCCGGGCATCTAAATACCGGAATCCGTAACTTTCATCGACGATTTCAACATCTTCAGAAATTTCGCATACCAGTTTACGTAATAAATAAAACAGCAGGTCATGACGGCCGCTGTGAGCATGAATCAGAAAATCAGCTTCCGTTGCCGGTGCAGAAATGTCACGCTGCCCCAGCGGCGTAAAATCGGCCAGCTCTTGTGGCATAGCCACATCACACTGACTCCAGAATCGACGGGTAAAAGAGATGGCTACCGTCAGTCTGGCTCCGGGCTGCTCTCTGTTAATCGACTCAGCCAGCTGAGGCAATGTTTTCAACTGTTCGAGTACATGCTGAGGATTACCGGATATACGGAATAAAGAATATAACGCAAACGGCTCCGCCTCAGGTAAGATTGCGCTTTGGCACAGGGACATATTCGCTCCTCTATTATTAGCAGTTAACTACCTAATTATCAGCAGAATTTTAAGCAGAATTTGAATCATACTGACCATATTAAATAAGGTATACCGAAAAACAATAAAGGGCAAAGTGCGATACTTTACCCTTTATCATATTTAATTTTCAGATTAACGCCCTAAACTTGAAGCGATGTCCTCTCGCCGGTCCAGAATCCACTGACTGTCAAAAGGCCCCCAGTCGGATAACCGGTAATAACCGTCATTATGGCGGCGCCCATCCTGAATGAACATTAATTCAATACCAATCCCCGGCAGCGCTTTCAGAACATCCTGAATGGTACGACGCGGCCAGCCAGTAATTTCAATCAACTTTGGTACATTGGGTCTTTCCAGACTTTCTACCAAATACGCCAGATACAACCGCCTGGCGAAAACAGGACTCAAATCCATTGATACCTCCTAATACAGTATCAAATCATTATTTCTGTTTTCGCATTTCAGTTGTTGCGTTCGATCAAGATATGTCTAACTCGCGACTTTCATATCAGGCAGGTAGATCGCCCGGGTAAATGTTATGCTATGGCAGAGTTTACGCCCGTTGATTAATATTGACTGATATCGGCGGGGAAATGAACTTCCCCGCAATAAGAAACAAAGAGAAAGTAGCGATGACCACAACACTGTATGGTATTGCCAATTGCGATACGATAAAAAAAGCGAAAAAATGGCTGGAGAGTTATGACGTTGAATACCAGTTTCATGATTTCCGAAAAAATGGGACAGAACGGACTTTAATCGAAAAATTTTGTGCTGAGCTGGGCTGGGAAAATGTTTTAAATAAGCGTGGAACGACCTACCGGCAGCTCAGCGATCAACAAAAAGAATCAATTAATGACACCACGGTCGCCGATCTTCTTGTAGAATATCCGGCCATGATTAAGCGCCCGGTTCTATCGACCGGAGGCAAACTCTATTTAGGTTTTAAAGCCGACCACTATTCGGTAATTTTTGAGTAACAAAGGAAAATAAACATGACAGACAGTCCTGTACTGGCACTTGCAAAAGATCTGATAAGCCGCCAGTCGGTCACTCCGGAAGATGCCGGCTGCCAGAAAGTAATGATTGAACGCCTGAAAGCATTAGGGTTTGAAATAGAAGTGATGGTATTTGAAGATACCACCAACTTTTGGGCTCGCCGTGGCACAGATGCTCCGCTGTTCACTTTTGCCGGTCATACTGACGTTGTACCAGCAGGTCGCCTTGATCAATGGCACACACCACCTTTTGAGCCAACCGTTATTGATGGCCATCTTCATGGCCGTGGTGCAGCGGATATGAAAGGCTCGCTGGCCTGCATGGTCGTTGCTGTCGAACGCTTTATTGCTCAATATCCGGATCATAAAGGATCTGTTTCATTTTTAATCACCTCTGACGAAGAAGGCCCGTTTATCAATGGCACCACCCGTGTGGTAGATACATTGAAGGAGCGTAACGAACTCATTGATATGTGTATCGTTGGTGAACCATCAAGTACCAATTTTGTCGGCGATGTGGTTAAAAACGGTCGGCGTGGTTCGCTTACCGGTGAACTGAGCGTCAAGGGAATTCAGGGGCACGTCGCTTACCCTCACCTGGCCCGCAATCCGGTTCATCAGGCAATGCCAGCATTAACTGAACTGGCAATGACCAAATGGGATGATGGAAATGACTACTTCCCGCCAACCAGTTTCCAGATTCCGAATATGAATGCAGGAACAGGGGCTTCCAACGTGATTCCGGGCGAACTTGATGTCATGTTCAACTTCCGTTTCAGTACCGAATTAACTTACGAAGAGATCCAACGCCGGGTTCACTCAACTCTGGATGCTCATGGCCTGGATTATGAGTTGAACTGGATCATCAACGGCCTGCCTTTCTTAACCGATACCGGATCCTTGCTTGATGCGGTAGTTAAATCCGTTGCCGACGTCAATCATAATGCACCGGAACTTTTAACTACCGGTGGTACTTCCGACGGCCGTTTCATTGCTCAAATGGGCGCACAGGTTGTGGAACTTGGTCCCGTAAATGCAACCATTCATAAAGTCAATGAATGCGTAAACATCGCGGATTTGGAAAAACTCACGGATATGTACCAAAAAGTACTTGAGAACCTGCTGGCGTAATACCGGCCTCATTCAATCCGTGATATCGCTTGCCGGGGGCATAATGTCCCCGGATACTTGCAGAATGGGTATCGTTTGATGACTACAGAACAGCTTACCGGATTAAATTCATCTCATTTAGTACCGCTCATGGTTGGCACTAAAGTGTTTTCTGTACATCCTCAGGTCGCTGATGATTTACAGCGTTTAATCGCCGCGGCAGAGGATGCAGGCTTTGAGTGCCGCATTGCTAGCGGATTCCGCGACTTCGCGCGCCAGTGCACCATCTGGAACCGCAAATTCTCCGGCGAATTGCCGGTACTGGATGACAACAGTAAACCGGTCGATATACAGCTTCTGACACCTCAACAGTTAATATTCACCATTCTACGCTGGTCGGCCCTCCCCGGTGCCAGTCGCCATCACTGGGGTACCGACTTCGATGTCTACTGTGAGAAATCACTCGGGGACCAGCGCCTGAAGCTGGAACCCTGTGTATATCAAACCGGACATCAGGCTCAGTTCTCTTCCTGGTTACAAGCCAATATGGATAAATATGGTTTTTTCCTTCCGTACCGAAAAGACCTGGGCGGCGTTAATATTGAGCCGTGGCATATCAGCCACCGCAGGACTGCCAATCAATGTCTGTCAGAATTAACGATTGAATTACTCGACTCAATACTCGCGCAGCAACACATTTCCGGCAAAGAAGTCGTGCGGGAGCAGCTACAAACCATATACAATCAGTTTATTCTCGGCATCAATCAATAGGTGCATTTATGGATTTTCTTACTTCACCCTGGTTTATTATTACCATCGTTATGGCCTTCCTGATTGGTAATATCGCAGCATTTAAATATATATCGCCCAAACATCTGGACAAGCTGACAAAGCCGAAAAATGACCAGCTCGACCGGCTTATTGAACTGGATAAGAAGCATCATCAGCAGTTGCAGGGGGATAAATCCCGGAAAAACAAAAAGGACGAGTAATCACTTATCTCGTCCTTCAGCATATTCCGATAACCGGTTATACCATTAGTTTTTCTTCGGCCCGGATACCGCACTCAGAACCGGAACAAATGCCTGTAACTGAGCCTCACTTAACAGCTTACCTTCCGAGTCGGTAATATTGATCGATGTACGGTTGCCCAAATCACCAAGCATCAGAGTATATTTGCCACGCTCCAGACCCAGCGGCTCTGCCCCAAGGCCTTGCCACACATTATCATCCGGACGGCGATACTTGACATCCATACTGCCCTGAGACTGACTCTTGTCCGTCACCTCAAATCCGAACTGCTCCAGCAGAACAGGCATACGGTGCCAGGTAATATCGAACGCGGAACGGGCAATAATCACAGGCAGACCGCTGCGGTCCGTCCCCATGGTAAAGACAATATGCTGCCCCAGACGCTCGGCTTCACGCTGAGCCTTCGCCTGCAACTGAGCATCATATTCACCGGTGATCAGGTTAGCCATTGCGACCGTATAACGATCCAGCAGTGAATCATGACCGGGTAAATCGAGATCATCTGTTAGTCTGGTGATCTCAATACGAATCCCCTGACGACTTCCGGAACTGATGCGTGAGAAATCGTAGCTGGCTTTTACCTGCCCTTCATCATCTCCGATGCTCCAGATCATATCCTTACCGTCTAATGCTGTCTCTGACGTTTCCGTCAGGCTGGCATGGTTACGTTGAAGCAGAGATTTAATGATTGCCCACATATTGTCAGCGTAATCGGGCTGAACCGTCCAAAGTGTAACCACACCAGGATCGTGCTCGATACGAACACCCGGAATCAGCTCAAGCACCTGAAGCGGAGGGCGAATATCCAGATTTTTACCGGTTTCACCAGAAAAGTTGCCCTGGGGAATGGTAAATTCATTATTAAATTCCGGAACCGCATCTTCGGGTGTCTGCCACTGCGAGAATGCAGGGGTATTCAGATAGTCAAAATTTTTCTCTGCCTGATTACGTTCAACCGGTGAATCTGAACAGGCAGACAAAACAAAAACAGCTAATGCACTAGTGACTAGCTGGTATGAAAATTTCATTCAAACTCCCAACGAAAACCGAGGGATAAACCCTCGGCATCAACAACGAACGGTGGTGTTTACAGAAGACCAGCGATCTTCATCGCTTCAACAACAGCCGGCTGAGATTTTTCAGTCAGCGTGGTCAGAGGTAAACGCAAATCACCCAGTTCAATTAAGCCCATTTGGTGAGCAGCCCATTTAACCGGAATCGGGCTCGATTCTACAAACAGATTCTTGTGCAAAGGCATCAGTCGCTGATTGATCGCTTCGGCTTCTTCAAACTGACCATTCAGAGCCAGATGAACCATTTTTGCCATATCTTCAGCCGCGACGTTATTGGTTACCGAAATAACACCGTTACCGCCAAGCTTAATAAACTCAAGACCTGTCGAATCATCACCGCTAAGTAGGACAAAATCATCACGACAAAGTTCACGATGTTTTTTCACACGACTCAAATCACCTGTCGCATCTTTCAGACCGGCAATTACTTTGATTTCTGACAGGCGAGCAACCGTTTCCGGCAGCAGGTCAACCGCAGTACGGCCTGGTACATTATAAAGAATCTGCGGAATATCCGTCTCGTCAGCAATCGCTTTATAGTGGAGGTACAAACCTTCCTGAGTTGGCTTGTTGTAGTACGGAGTAACACTCAGACAGCCTTTAATACCCGTGTTATTGAAAAGACGGCTGAATGTAATGGCTTCATGAGTGGCATTGGCGCCGGTACCCGCAATAACAGGAATGCGGCCTTCAGCAAATTCAACCGTCTTAGATACGACTTTGACATGCTCTTCAATGCTCAATGTTGCTGACTCGCCGGTTGTGCCAACAGACACTATTGCATCGGTGCCGGCAGCAACATGAAAATCGACTAGCTTTTTCAAGCTTGCGTAGTCTACTTCACCATCACTATCAAAAGGCGTAATTAATGCAACAATACTTCCAGAAAACATGTCTTTCTCCATAGGTTGATACTCCTTGCATGGTACTGTAAGCAAGTTGAAAAAAACAAGCGAATATCTCTGCTTATTTGAGTTATTTAGCTGATTATTGATCGGTTAAGACGTTAAATCTGTCATCTTGTACAGCTCGCATCCGTTTTTACCCCGAAATCGATTAATTTATATCCTATACCTCCCATTCATGACTAAACACTCATCAGACTTGAAGATAGCCAAATAAGCTGTGCTAAGATGGCAGTACAACCATACTGAAAGTGAATCAGCCATCCGGATCATTTCTGGTTCACCGGAATAGGCATTCGAAAAATAAAAACAGTTCAAAGAAGGAAATACAATGAATACATTACAAGCTGGCACACCTTGTCCTGATTTCTCGTTATCCGATCAGGATGGTAACTCCGTCAGTCTGGCTGACTTGAAAGGAAAGAAAGTCCTGCTCTATTTTTATCCTAAAGCCATGACTCCCGGATGTACCGTTCAGGCTCAGGGCATGCGTGATGTAAAAGCTCAGCTGGACGAAAAAAATGTGGTAGTCCTCGGTGTCAGCACCGACCCGGTAAAACGATTAGGAAAATTTATCGAGCGCGACAACCTCAATTTCACTCTGCTGTCAGATGAAGACCACCAAATCGCAGAAGCTTTTGGTGTCTGGGGTGAAAAGAAATTTATGGGTAAAGTCTATGACGGCTTACATCGCATCAGCTTTTTAATTAATGAAGAGGGTGTTATCGAACATGTCTTCACCAAATTCAAAACCAAAGATCACCATCAGGTTGTTCTCGACTATCTGAATCAGTAAAAAATTAACCCCAACACGAACAAGAAAGTCGTGTTGGGGTTAACTCAGCCAGTGTTATTCTACACTGTAAACTGATTCAGCAGCTTCTCTTGCTCTCTCACTTTTTCAGCCTGCGCCTGAGTCGCATTCGCAGCCTGCGAAGCCTGTACTGAAACCTGAGTGACGATATCTTTAATTTTTACCGTATTGCTGTTGATCTCTTCCGCTACGGCACTCTGCTCTTCGGCAGCCGATGCGATATGAATATTCATATCACTGATCTGTTCGATCGCACCACGAATACGGCTTAATGCATTTGCTGCCACTTTAGCGTTATCCACCGCTTCCAGTGCTTTGGTCTGACTTTCCTGCATCGCCCCCGATACGGCAGAAGCACCGGACTGAAGCTGCTCAATCATACTTCTGATCTCTGTGGTTGATTGCTGTGTCCTTGAGGCTAATGTACGAACTTCATCGGCTACCACCGCAAAACCGCGTCCCGACTCACCGGCCCGCGCCGCTTCGATCGCCGCATTCAGGGCCAGTAAGTTAGTCTGATCAGCAATGTCATTAATAACTTTTAAAATCGTTTCGATATTGGCAGTCGCACTTTCCAGGCCCTGAACCTCTTCTACCGCCTGTTCGATTCTCATCGACAACGCATTGATCGAATTGGCTGTCGTGTCCACGACATTGGAACCTTCCACTGAAGCATCATCGGCCTGTTTCGCTGCACTTGCCGCCTGTTGTGCATGTCCGGCCACGTCTGAAGCCGTTACCGCCATTTCATTCATTGCCGTTGCCAGCTGCTCCAGTTCATACATTTGCGAACTCACCGCTTCAGCCGACATTTTCGAGTTCGCTAACACGGTATCCGCCCCGTTATGTAATTCGCTGCTGATGGCTTTTGACTGACGGATTCGTTGTTGCAACGATGTGGAAAAATCATTAAATGCGGAGGCCAGTTCCGCAAATTCCTGATCGGTATTGGTTTCGAGACGTTTGGTCAAATCCCCTTCGCCCGTTGCCACATCTTTAATGGCATAGTTGAGATCACTGAGTGGTTTCATCAATGCTTTTAACAACATACTCAACACAATCACGCTGATGATAAAACCGACCAGTGTAAAAATAATTGAACTGCTCTTGAGACTGGCTAAAGCACTAAACGCCTCACTTTCATTAATAATCGCACCAACATACCACCCTTCACTTGGTACCAGTTTGAGTTCGGCCAGATAGCTTTCACCATCAACTGAAATATGCTGGAGCCCTTCTTTCAGACTGAGCTGTGGTAGATAAGTATCCAGTCTCTTACCGTTATTCTTCGCATCGGGATGAGCAATGGTTTTACCATCCCGTCCCAGGATAAACAGATAGCCGGCATCAAACATGTTGGTTGAATTCACCAGCTCAGACAAACTCGCCAGTTCCATATCGTAGAAAACGACGCCGGTTAACGAGCCCTGATCAGATACGGGAACGCCTATAGAAATGAGCATCTGCCCAGATGCCGCATCCGAATAGGGCTGAGTCACCGTCAAAGCCCCTTTTTGTTTCGTATCGGTATACCACGGACGCTGTCGCGGATCATAGCTGCTATCAGGTTCCCAGCCATCGTAATTTTCTACCAGCTGGCCATCCGCCTGATAACCCAGTCCGGCACCCAAAAAGCTCTGCTTCACCTTTGCCAATTCCAGAACATTTTTTACATGCTGACGATCATTTGGTGCCAGTTCCAGTGCCTGTGTCACTGTTTGCGCCAACATCCGGTTACCGGACATCTTAGTTTTAATCGTTCTGGCAACACAATCAACAAGTTCATCAACTGTGCTCGTCACCATAGAGGTGATTTCTTTCCGAACCGTCGATAACTGCTGAAATGAAAGTAAGCTTACTGTAACAAACAACAATATGGACGATGCCGTTACAACTTTATGACTAAATTTCATATTTTCCCCCTGAATATGAAAAATGCCCGATGGGCAATCGTTAATATAAATTTTATTCATCCTAAAAATGATTAAAGTTGCGCCTGATAGCGTGAAGCATCACCAATGCAACGACTTTAATCACAAAAAAACGCTATCTTTTGTTATATATATCGACATTTATAGCAATAAATTAAGCCCATAATAAATTTTTTACTATGGGCTTAATAAAAGGCAGAATTTTTGATGGGTTAATAATCAGTTATTGGTTATAACATCATCATCACTGAGAGGACTGACTTTCCATACAGCCTTAACCAGCGTCGCAAGAGGGATTGCGAAAAAGACGCCCCAGAATCCCCACAAACCGCCAAATACCAGCACCGCTACAATAATAGAAACCGGGTGAAGGTTTACGGCTTCAGAAAACAGAACGGGAACCAAAACGTTGCCGTCCAGAGCCTGGATAATCCCGTAAGCAATTAGCAGCCAGTAAAAATCAGGGGTAAGTCCCCACTGGAAAAGCCCGACAATAGCCACCGGGGCCGTTACTGCAGCCGCGCCGATATAGGGGATAAGTACCGAAAATCCGACGGCGACGGCAAGTAGCACGGAATAACGAAGATCCAGCAGCGCAAAGGTAATATAACTTACCCCGCCAACAATCAGAATTTCCATAATTTTGCCGTTGATGTAGTTGGAAATCTGTTGATTCATTTCAACTAAAACTTTATCCGCCAACGTCCGGTTTTTCGGCATGATGTTGCTCGCCGTTTTCAGCATTTCATCTTTATCTTTGAGCAGAAAAAACATCAGTAAAGGCACAAGAATAAAATACACTGCGATAGTGGCAATACTGACTAATGACGCGAGCGAACCTTTCACCACGCTTTCTCCCATGGAGATAAGCTGGTTTTTAGCGTTGGTCATCACTGCTTCAACAATTTTAAGGTTAGCCAGCTCCGGGTATTTTTCCGGAAGATTGGCGATTTGTCCCTGAAGTTCGCTATACATACTCGGAATATCATTAAGCAAATTACCTACCTGCTCCCAGATCGTAGGCACTAAGCCAAAAATAGCGAACAGCATGATTCCGCTGAATATCACGATCACCAGTAACGCCGATAAAGCACGGGGAATCTTCCACGACACCAGTCTGGATACCGGCCGGTCAAGCAGATAAGCGAGCACAATAGCCACCAGAAAAGGGGCAATCAGATGACCAAACAGATAGATGGTGAAAAACCCGACAATTAAGATAGCAAAAAGGCTGACGGCATTGGGATCTGAAAATCGTCGTTTATACCAACGGACTACCATTTCAAACATTTAATTTAAATCCTTTTGACACATAGAGCTTAAACCTCAAAACTAAACATAGCCGATGATATTGCTCAGGCAAATTAATAATTACAGGTTCCATTCTACTGTTTAATGCTTAAGATACAGGTGATATTGTATAGAGTTTTGAGCCATGTACCACTAATAATAACAAAGCACATTTCATTGAAAATGAAGAGAATTAAAAAATTATTAATTTTGAATGATCGGCATAGCAGAGTCCCGTACGCATTAGTGCATAAATCTGCCCCAAAACGAAACCATTCAATAAATTGAAGGTCTCATCCCTAAACGCTTCAAGGAAAACAAAGCCAGGTTATGAAGTTTACACGTTCAGCGCTCGCCCTTTTACTCTCCGCATCATGCGTGTTATCGGCCTTCGCAGCAAACACCCTCGATCTGCCGGACATCGGCACGGTTGCCGGTGCAACACTCAGTATCGATCAGGAACGTCAGTATGGCGATGCTTACATGCGTATGTTGCGTAGTAACCAGCCGTTGATTGAAGATCCGGTACTGACCGAATATATATCATCGCTGGGCCACAAATTAGTCGCCAATGCCAGTGATGTAAAAACACCATTTACTTTTATTCTGATTCGTAACAACGAGATTAATGCCTTTGCCTTTTTCGGCGGATATGTTGCACTTCATTCCGGACTGTTTCTGCATACGCAAAGCGAAAGCGAACTTGCTTCAGTCATGGCACATGAAATAGCTCACGTAACCCAGCGCCACCTGGCCCGGAGTATGGAAGATCAGGCCAAACGCTCCCCGGCAACCATGGCAGCACTGGCCGGTTCGTTACTACTGTCCATCGCCGCCCCACAGGCAGGTATTGCCGCGCTCACGGCAACAACAGCAGGAAATATCCAGAGCAGCATTAACTATACCCGCGCTAACGAAAAAGAGGCCGACCGACTTGGCATTGAAACCCTCGCTAAATCCGGCTTTTCTGCCGATGCCATGCCAGGCTTCTTTGGCCGTTTAGCCAATCAGTACCGTTATTCGAGTACGCCTCCCGCCATGCTGTTAACCCACCCGCTTCCGGAAGATCGGATTACCGACAGCCGGGCAAGAGCACAGAGCTATCCGCATATCAGGAATGAACCTTCATTAGACTTCCAACTGGCAAGAACCAGAATTGTTATCCGTTATTCAGGATTAAATGAAGTAAACGCACTTGACTGGCTGGAAAGACAAAAGAAAAAACAGGTACCCGAATTATCAGCAGCCGTTGACTATGGAACCGCTCTGGTTTATCTGAACTCTGGTCAGACAGAAAAAGCGGAAAAGATCTTAAAAACGTTGCTCAAGAGTGACCCATCCAACCGTTTTTATCTCGATTCAATAAGTGACGTGTACATTGCCGGCAAAGCGTACGATAAAGCAATCAGCCTGCTCAATAATGCGCTGACGCACTCTCCAAAAAACCAGGTGCTTACTGTCAATCTGGCCAATGTACTGGTTGAAAAGCAGGACTATGAACAATCGGTAAAAATATTACAACGCTATACTCATGACTATCCCGACAGCTCGATCGGATGGGAGTTACTGGCAAAAGCCAGTGCTCACAGCGGAAAGGAAAGTGAAGAATTAGCCGCTCGTGGCGAACTTTTTGCACTCAAAGCGGACTGGAATCAGGCGATACAGTACTATACTCAAGCCAGTCAGCTAGCAAAATTAGGTAGTCTGACACAAGCCCGCTATGATGCTCGTATCGATCAGCTTCTGTCACAGCGGGAACAATTCCTGGCACTGCAGAATTAACCGCAGGAATAATAATTTTAATCCCAGATAAATAATTACCCCTATTCGCCATATCACGAACTGAGGAACCGCTATGTCAGTCACAATTTATCATAATCCGCGCTGCTCAAAGAGCCGTGAAACATTAACCTTATTGCAAACCAGAGGAATTGAGCCGGAAATCGTTACTTATCTGGAGACACCGCCGGACGTCGAAGAGTTAAAGGTTCTGTTTCAGCAGTTGGGTCTGAGCAACGTGCGGGATATGATGCGAACCAAAGAAGAAGATTACCGGGCACTGAACCTCAAAGATCCTTCAGTAACCGATGACGAGCTCTTTGCAGCCATGGCAGCTCATCCGAAACTGATTGAACGCCCTGTCGTCATCTGTAATGGTCAGGCACGTCACGGCAGACCACCGGAAAAAGTTCTGGAGATTTTATAAACCGGATCGTTTCAGACAGTAAAAATAAAAGCGAGGCCGGATACCTTAATGCAGGTCAGTTAAGCTTAAAAAGGCAGAGCTCTTAACTGACCAGCAAAGGCCTATTGCCAGTGAAATATCAGGTCGGGATTTACCGGTATCGGCTTACGGATAACCATCGCCGCATCCTGTGACTGATTATTATCCGGTGCAGTCATATCAGACTTCAGCATAACAGAGGTGTTCGCTACACGGTTCTGAGCCCGGCTTTCCTGCTCATCAAAAACCAGATGCGGGTGGCCTGCTACCTCATTTTCAAATTCTTCTCTGGAAGCCAACAGATGTAAACGGTATACCGCATACAAATCACCGATTTTTACCACATCCACTGATGCCATCGTATTCAGAGATTTCAGTGCTTTTTCAGCAGCGAAAAACTCGATCGGACCGCTCAGATTGTCTACCTGAACCAGCGTACTGTCAGACGATTCTCCCTGAACCACCAGACTATTTTTTGCCGCATAATATTGAGTGACGGTATCAATGATGTGTTGCAGCCGGGTAGCCCCCACCACTTGCCCCGTTTTGGGCGTAGTCTGAACGTTCACCATCGCCTCTGGGGTTTGATCAAACAGCGTCCAGCTTGCGGACTGCCCCTGATCCCTGATAATTAATACCGCATCAGGACGGTAGCGCTGACTGGCAATACTGGTAGGCCGGACAAATCCTGCCCATAGATCGGACACCCGAACACTGGTCACATCCTGAAAATCCCCCACAGGAATCGTAATTGGTACCCCCCGGTATTGGGCAGCCTGCTTGAGCTGGCTAATCTCAGAACTATCTACATTTTCCCAGTGAATGGTTCGTTGATAATCTTTATCTTCTATCAGCCAGACTAAGACATTAGGCCGCTGAGCCGGCCATAGAGCCAGGTGAGATTTTGTCAGCAAATCCCGAATCAGTTTGGCATCAAACTCCATATGCAGAGTCCGCTGTCCGTTCACATCAATAAATCCGAACTGTGTAAGATAGTTTTCCGCGTCGGCTAAAGCCAGTTTAACCTCAGCATTATCAGTCACATTTAAATCACCGGAAGCCCGGATCAGCACTTCCTTCATCCCGTTAATACGAGTTTGTTCGACTAAATCAGGTTCTGTACTTTGAACCGCCAGATCAATTTTATATATGTCGACCTGAGTCGCGGCATAAACAGGGTGAATAATAAACCCAAACAATAACAAGATGAAAAAGCGCATACATTTCCGCCGGTAAATAAAAGAAGTCCAAATCATAAGCAACTCTCGGATATTCATCAATAAAACAACCTGAAGATTCTGATATTGCCGCTCATTTATTTCTTCACCCGAAACATAACCGAACGGTCAATTTATTTGACCGGGTTTATGGAAATGGCCTCAACAAGTGATAGAATTCACAAAATTGATTAATCTGGGAAAAAATAATGAAAAATGTCATATTAGGTATTCAAATGCTCTTTGTCGCATTTGGCGCCTTAGTTCTTGTCCCGCTTCTGACCGGACTCGATCCAAATGTTGCCTTGTTTGGTGCCGGTATCGGAACCCTTATATTCCAGCTGATAACCCGTCGTACCGTACCCATTTTTCTTGCTTCTTCTTTCGCTTTTATCGCACCGATTATGTACGGAACCCAGACCTGGGGTATTGCCGCTACCATGGGGGGCCTGGTTGCCGCAGGCCTGGTTTACGTCGTGCTGGGTGGTCTGATAAAAGCCAGAGGTGCCGACTTTATCCATAAGCTGTTACCTCCGGTTGTTGTGGGACCAATCATCATGGTAATCGGCCTTGGTCTTGCACCTGCGGCAGTTAATATGGCATTAGGTAAAAGTGGTGATGGCTCAATTCAAATCGTTGATGGCGATCTTTCACTATGGATCTCATGCCTTTCGTTGATTACAACCATTCTCGTCAGCGTTTTTGCGCGCGGGATGTTTAAATTACTGCCAATCTTCGGCGGAATCCTCGCCGGCTATGCATTAAGCATGATCTTTGGCGTGGTGAATTTTGCCCCCGTCGTTCAGGCCTCCTGGTTTGCGATGCCAAACTTCACCTTCCCGGAATTTAATATCAATGCCATCCTGTTTATGATTCCCGTTGCCATCGCACCGGCTGTTGAACACGTCGGAGATATCCTGTCTATTTCAAATGTTACCGGCAAAGATTATCTGGAAAAACCGGGCCTTCACCGTACCATCGCCGGTGACGGGGTTGCGACCATGACAGCGGCCTTCCTCGGCGCACCGCCAAACACAACCTATAGTGAAGTCACCGGCGCAGTGATGCTGACGAAAGCATTTAACCCGGTCATTATGACCTGGGCAGCCGTAACCGCGATTGTATTAGCTCTGGTAGGTAAACTGGGCGCGCTATTGCAAACGGTTCCGGTTCCGGTAATGGGCGGAATTATGATCTTACTATTTGGTTCAATCGCTTCTGTCGGCCTGAATACTTTAATCAAGAATCAGGTTGATCTGCACAAATCACGTAACCTTGTGATTGTCTCGGTGACACTGGTCTTCGGCATTGGCGGGATGGCGTTCGGTATTGGTGAGTTCAGCCTGCAGGGCGTCAGTCTCTGCGGTATCGTGGCAATTTTACTCAATCTGATTCTGCCACAAGATCTTGGTGAAAATCACATCGTCGATAATGCGCAGATGGAAGATTAATTCCTTCTCCGGGTACATTGATTCCCGGGAAGTCATCACAGAGAACAGCTTAATAAAATGGTCCGTCAGGACCATTTTTTAATCCAGACATAAATCGGCAAACTTTGCGCGGATCAGACCAGCCAGATCCTGTGCCGTCAGCTCAATTTCCAATCCCCGCTTACCGGCACTGACACAGATAGACTCAAACTCCTGAGCACTCTGATGAATAAAGGTCGGCAGTAACTTTTTCTGTCCGAGCGGACTTATACCGCCAACCACATAACCGGTCACTTTTTGCGCCACTTCGGGATCGGCCATTTCGGCTTTTTTACCGCCGGCCGCCTTAGCTGCAAGTTTTAAATTGAGTTTTTGATCAACCGGGATAACGGCAACAGCAAGATTTTTAGCTTCGCCATTTAGTGCAAACAATAAAGTTTTAAACACTCGTTTAGGATCTTGTCCGAGTGCCTGAACAGCTTCCAGCCCATAGTTTTGATTATTGGGATCGTGTTGATACTGATGCAGGTTAAAGGTGATTTTTTTCTTTTTCGCTAACTTGATGGCGGGGGTCATCGGGAATAGATCTCCTTAATCGAAAAATAGCAGGTTATATCAGCCTGACTAATTCATTGCTCAGGGGAAATGAGTTCGGCGGAGCAAATCTCCGGAGGCACAGAGGCCCCCGGGGAGCGATAGCGGAATAGCCAGAGCAAAGTTATAAAACCAAACTCATGGTGTCCCGATATAAGGGTCAGTCGACGTTAATCTATCTGAATGTCTTCGAATCCTTTGATTAAATCATCCAGAGCTTTCATCTGAACCAAGAACGGCTCAAGTTTATTGAGCGGCAGTGCTGACGGACCATCACATTTCGCTTTTTCAGGATTCGGATGCGCTTCGATAAACAAACCGGCAATACCGGTAGCCAGACCGGCTTTCGCCAGCTCGACCGTTTGTTGACGACGACCACCTGAGGCGGCACCGGAAGGATCGCGCATTTGCAAAGAGTGAGTCACATCAAAGATAATCGGGCTACCGTTAGAGGCTTTTTTCATTACACCAAAGCCGAGCATATCTACGACCAGATTATCATAGCCAAAACAGGCACCGCGCTCACACAGGATGATTTTATCATTACCGCATTCAGCAAACTTCTCAACAATATTACCGACCTGAGCCGGGCTCATAAATTGCGGTTTTTTCACGTTAATCACAGCACCGGTTTTTGCCATTGCCTCAACTAAATCGGTCTGGCGGGCAAGGAATGCCGGTAACTGAATCACATCCACCACCTCAGACACCGGCTGGGCCTGTTCCTGAGTATGAACATCGGTAATAATCTTTACGCCAAAAGTTGCTTTCAGCTCTTCAAAAATACGCATCCCTTCTTCAAGACCCGGACCACGGTAAGAATGAACAGAACTGCGGTTAGCTTTATCGAATGATGCTTTAAACACATATGGAATACCCAGTCTGTTAGTCACTTCAACATAGTGTTCGCAAATCTGCATCGCCAGATCGCGGGATTCCAGTACGTTCATACCCGCAAAAAGGGTAAACGGCTTATCGTTCGCTACCTGGATATCGCCAACCGATACAACTTTCTGTTCCATATTTATCTCTCTGATTCTGAATTAATGAAGGGTAACCCGAGCATAACTTAACATCCGGACCTGACTCTTTAAAAGTTCGGCAGCCGGATCGTCGGGGCAGTGTTCAATAAAATACTGATAATCTGTTAACGCAGCCTGATTGCACTCAAGTTGCTGGTAAATGAATCCCCGGTCACGAATCTCATGAGGATCGGACGGGACAAACGACAAGGCAATATCCGTACAGCGCAATGCCAGCAAATACCGTTCTTCCCGCAATAAAGCATTTTTTAACAAAGCCAGCCAGCGACCGATAATCGTTGCGTGATCCGCTACCTTAAGATCCTTGTCTTTTAGTTTAGCCAGAGGTCCTTCGTGTCCGATCAGCCATGCCTGAAGCGTATGCCGTGACACGTATTCGCCGGAAAAAGGATTCAGATACTGTACCGGCTCATCTTCCCATTGCACCCGGATTAAAAACTGTGTCGGGAACATCACCGGTGCTAGCGGAAAACCCAGCTTGCTGCCAAAATAAAGTAACAAAGCACCTAATGAAAGCGGAATACCTTTGCGGCTCTCCAGTACCTTATCAATAAAGGCATTATCGGAATTAAAAAATGCCTCCTGATCACCATAAAAATCCCACTGGTGATAAAAAATCCGCAAAAATGCCTCAAAGCGCATCTGAGGATTCGGTTCGTGAGCGAGCTGGCGTTCAGCATCCGCCAATAAACGGTGCAGTTCCTGCTCACTCCAGTCCACTTGAGTCTGAGGATCAACGGCCTGATTCAGGGCCAGCGCGCCTTCAACCAATTCCATTGCATCAAAATCATCATCAAACAACCCAAGCATATTCTTTCTCTTATCTAAACCTATCTTTATACCAAACAGGAAAACTCATTGATCTAAAACTTTACTAGGATGGTATTAAATCTATCACATAAAAACCGGTAGTTTTGATTCCGCGAGATAACCGATCATCGCAATCCAGCCCAATGCGCCCAGAAAAGCCAGTGAGCGTAACCACTTATTGCGACCATATTTCAGTGCGAAAAAACCGAGGACGATATAAGCGACGACACAGAATAATTTTTCGGTCAGCCACGGTGCCGCAGGAGTAAACGGAATAAATCCGGTGATAAAAATCAGAACCACGCCCGATAACAGTAAAAATGTATCATTAATGTGAGGAGCTATTCTGAAAAACTTTCGCTGTAAAAGAGGTGAATCTTTCAACATCAAACCAAAGCGAATACACAGCAATGACACGCTAATTGTCACGGTTAACAAATGAAAGTGTTTAATCACTTGATACATATTATTTAGCCTTATACCTTCCCATTGTCACCCGCTCCAGACCGGCATAGTCCTGAGCCGTTTCAACGCAGTTGTATCCTAATTCGCTTAAACAATCCCTCACCGCCTGGCCCTGTTCAAACCCGTGTTCGAACAACAGCCAGCCGCCATCGGACAAATATTCTCTGGCATGCTCGGAGATATGGCAAATATCTGCCAGACCATTTTTCGGCGCAATCAGCGCTGTTTTCGGTTCAAAACGAACATCTCCCTGAGAAAGATGAGGATCATTCTTATCAATATAAGGCGGGTTAGAAACAATAACAGCAAACTTTGTACCAGATCCGAGAGAATCAAACCAACTGCTTTGGTAAAAGTCACAATTGGGAATTGCCAGTCGTTCAGCATTACGCTTCGCCAGCTCAACCGCATCAGGTTGTAAATCGACACCGACGATCTTTCTCTGCGGCAGTTCTGATGCTAAAGCTAAGGCAATGGCTCCGGTTCCGGTGCCCAAATCCAGAATCGGACCATCGATAAGTTGCGCTTTTTCCAGAGCAAGCTCTACCAGACGCTCCGTATCAGGCCGGGGAATCAGTGTCGAGGGCGCCACCAGCAGCGGTAATGACCAGAACTCACGCTCTCCGGTAATATAGGCAACCGGCTCACCATCAATTCGCCTGGCGAGTAACTGACTGAAAGCGGCAAATTCTTCGTCAGATATTATCCGCTCAGGCCAGGTAAACAGATAAGAGCGGGGTTTATCCAGAGCGTGACAAAGCAACACCGCAGCATCAAGTTGCGGTGATTCACTGCCACTCGCCGATAATGTCAGAGCAGCCTTGGATAACAGTTGTTCAATCGAATCGGACGGATTCATGTAGTTAGTTCTGCTCCGCAAGGGCAGCAAGCTGATCGGCCTGATACTCTTGAATGATTGGATCAACCAAAGACTGAAGATCACCTTCCATCACTTCGGACAAACGGTAGACCGTCAGGTTAATACGGTGATCCGATACGCGCCCCTGCGGGTAGTTATAAGTGCGGATACGGTCACTGCGATCCCCCGAACCAAGCAGGTTACGACGGGTATCCGATACTTCCGCAGCACGTTTTGCCATTTCAGCCTGAGCGATACGGGCCGCCAGAACAGACATCGCTTTGGCTTTGTTTTTATGTTGTGAACGCTCGTCCTGACACTCAACCACAGTACCGGTCGGAAGGTGAGTAATACGAATCGCAGAATCCGTGGTGTTAACGTGCTGACCACCAGCACCCGATGAACGGAAAGTATCAATTTTCAGATCGCTTGCTTTGATTTCCGGAATATCAGCTTCTGGAATCTCCGCCATCACCGCTACCGTACAGGCAGACGTATGCACGCGGCCCTGTGATTCAGTTTCTGGTACACGCTGAACCCGGTGACCGCCTGATTCAAATTTCAGCGTACCGTAAGCACCATCACCATTAACTTTAGCAATCATCTCTTTATAACCGCCGTGTTCTGCTTCGTTGCAGGACATCACTTCGATACGCCAGCCTTTTTTCTCGGCAAACCGGCTGTACATACGGAAAAGGTCACCGGCAAAAATACCGGCTTCATCACCACCAGCCCCGGCCCGAATCTCCAGGAAGCAGTTGCGCTCGTCGTTAGGATCTTTAGGCAGCAGCAGAATCTGTAATTCGTCTGCCAGACGCTCAATCGACGCTTTTGCTGCTTCGATTTCCTCTTGAGCCATTTCACGCATTTCGGGATCGTCTTCGTTCGCCATCTCTTCCGCTGAAGCCAGATCTTCCTGAGCCTGCTGATACGCCTGGAAACATTTGGTCACTTCTTCCAGCTGAGAATATTCTTTCGATAATGATCTGAACTTATTCTGGTCACCAATAATATCGGGGTCACCAAGCAGATGCTGAACTTCCTCGTAACGCTCAACCAGCGTTTCAAGCTTTGTAATAATCGACGCTTTCATAGATTTTTCTTAACTCGATAAATTCAATTAGGATAGGTCATCAAGACCTAAACTTTGCCTGATAATGGCAAGTTTGGCAGGTTCGCCTTGCTCTGCAGCACTCTGCATCGCTCTTGTTGGTGCATGAATCAGCTTATTCATTAATTTATTACTCAATTCATGCAATATTTTTTCCGGATCGCCACCGGATGCCAGAGACTGAAGACTTTTACTCAATAATTCTTCACGAATCAGATTAGCCTGATGGCGATAATCTCGAATGCTGTCGACGGCCTGTAAAGAACGCATCCAGTTCAGAAATGCCGCGCTCTCTTCACTGATAATCTCTTCAGCCTGGACCGCTTCGGCACGGCGTTGTTCGAGGTTACTGTGAATGATTGACTGTAAATCGTCGACACTATATAGGTAAACGTCATCAATATCGCCAACCTGAGACTCAATGTCCCGCGGAACGGCGATATCAACAAATAACATTGGCTGATAGCGTCTCGCCTTTATGGCACTTTCTACCATCCCTTTGCCGATGATCGGCAGCGGACTGGCGGTAGAACTGATCACGATATCGGCACGGGCCAGATGATCTGGTATTTCCTGAAGACTAATCACTTCCGCATTAAACTCTTGTGCCAGTCCCAGAGCCCTTTCCCGGGTCCGGTTCGCCACGATCATCTGAGTGCAACCATTCGCGGCCAGATGTTTAGCAACCAGCTCTATGGTTTCTCCGGCACCAACCAGTAAAACCGTCGACTTTTTCAGTGACTCGAAAATATGTTTGGCCAGCGTACAGGCAGCATAAGCCACCGATACCGCACTTCCGCCAATGTCAGTCTCGGTACGAACCCGCTTAGCAACGGAAAACGCTTTCTGGAATAATTTATCCATCGACGGATCCACTGCCTGAAACTGACGAGATTCCGAATAGGCCTGTTTCACCTGCCCAAGTATCTGAGGTTCACCCAGAACCAAAGAATCCAGCCCGCAAGCGACCCGCATCAAATGACGGATCGCCTCCTGTTCCTCATGCACATAAACACTGGGACGCAAATAACTGCCTTCCACCCGATGAAACTCTGACAACCAGTCGATAAGCTGATTTTTGGCGTCAGATTTAACTTCACAGTAGATCTCAGTCCGGTTACAAGTCGAAACAATAACGCTGCCCCGAACCTGCTCAGTGTTACGTAACTCTTCAAGTGCTCTTTGTAATTTATCCGGACCAAATGCCACCTTCTCCCGCAATTCGAGAGGCGCAGTATTGTGGTTGATTCCAATCGCAAGCAAAGACATGAACAGAAGGTACTCGATAACGGTAACAGCAGCAAAAAGGGAATTTTACTGTAAGGCCCTGGTTAATGAAAGCCTTGTTAGGATTTGTTTTCCTAACTTCGTGATAAGAATGATATAGTTGACCACAGTGAAAATGAACTTCGATAACCTAAAGAGATAAATAACATCTGATGAAAAACAGACACTTCCATCGAAGACTAAAGCAAATCCTGGCTTTGTTTACCAGCCTGCTCACCTTATTTGGCTGTACACAGCTCCCGCATGACGAAACTAATGTTCAGTGGCAGCAGCACCAGGAGCGGCTTACCGACATAACCGATTATCAGGCATCCGGAAAACTTGGCTTTATTTCCCCGGACGAAAGGCGTTCGATGAAATTTTACTGGCAGCAGCATGCCTCTGTCTCACAATTGCGCCTGACTTCCGTATTCGGTCAGACCTTACTCAAAATGGATATGGATCCGAACGGTACGAAAATTGAGACCTATGACGATCACACCTATCAGTCTGCCGACGGCGAACAACTGCTTTATCATCTGACAGGATTAACCATTCCGCTGGAACAATTAACCGAATGGCTGAAGGGGTCGGCGGCTAATGCCGATAACTATACCCTGTTACCGACTCACACACTGGCAAACCAGAGCAAAACCTTAAATAACAAAACGTGGCTGATAAACTATAAAAGTTATGTGGATGTCCCTGAGACAAAAGGATCCATCCCGTTACCCAATTCTTTAGTGCTGACTCAGGATCAGATAAAAATAAATCTGCTTATCTCAAACTGGAAAATCAAGTAAATGACTGCCCTATCGACCAATCACAACTCAAGCCGCTGGCCCTCGCCGGCGAAGCTAAATTTATTTTTATATATCACCGGCCAGCGCAGCGATGGATATCATGAACTGCAAACCCTGTTCCAATTCCTTGACTATGGTGATGAACTGACAATAACGCCGAACGACAGC